>NZ_VTZO01000118.1:0-331 GCF_008369545.1 Pseudocitrobacter sp. 73
GCCGGAGCCGGAGCCGGTTCGCTCGGCGTGACTGGCGGCTGCGGTTCGCTCTCCTGAATGGCTGGCGCCTGCAAACCAAACATTCCCGCAAAGTCGTCCAGCGGCATTTTATTGCCGTTCAGCGTCACCTGGCCGTTAGCGTACTGCAGGCTTTAGGTCATCTGGTCGTCCTTCGCGGTGGTCAGACGGAACATCTGCCCCAACCCGGCAAACCCTTTCACCTGCTGGCTGGCCAGCCTCTCCGCTTCTTCCTGCTGATAACCTCTCAGCTTCGCCATCTGTGTTATAAATGCGGTCGCCATATCCAACGGCATAACCTGTCTACCATCCA
>NZ_VTZO01000119.1:0-259 GCF_008369545.1 Pseudocitrobacter sp. 73
GTATGAAGGCGGCGGAGCCGACACCTTCGCAACCGATATTATTTGCCCGATGTACGCGCGCGTGGATGAAGACCAGCCCTTCCCGGCTGTGCCGAAATGGTCCATCAAAAAATGGCTTTCGTTGCCTGGAGAGACGCGCCCGCTGATCCTTTGCGAATACGCCCACGCGATGGGTAACAGTCTTGGCGGCTTCGCTAAATACTGGCAGGCGTTTCGTCAGTACCCCCGTTTACAGGGCGGCCTCCCATGGGACTGGGTG
>NZ_VTZO01000120.1:0-426 GCF_008369545.1 Pseudocitrobacter sp. 73
AGACGCTGGAACTTCTAAATTGTGTTGGTGATCAAGATTATCGTCGGCGGATCCTGACGCAGCTGAACCGTGGGGAAGGCCGCCATGCTGTGGCGAGGGCGATCTGCTACGGGCAGCGCGGTGAGATCAGAAAGCGCTATCGTGAAGGTCAGGAAGATCAACTGGGTGCACTGGGCCTCGTCACTAACGCAGTGGTACTGTGGAACACACTTTATATGCAGGAAGCCCTGAGCTGGATGCGCAGGAATGGAGAAGAAACCGGGGGTGAAGATATCGTCCGGTTATCCCCACTGATGCACGGGCATATCAATATGCTGGGGCATTATACGTTCACGCTACCGGAGGATATTTTGAAGGGGGAACTGAGAGAATTAAATTTTAATTTAAACAATGAATTACCTTCTTAGCGTACGTTTTCGTTCCATT
>NZ_VTZO01000121.1:0-2752 GCF_008369545.1 Pseudocitrobacter sp. 73
CTCTCCCACCGGGAGAGGGGCTAGTCCGTGTAACGTTTCGCTCGATCGGTTCCCTCCCCCTCCGGGAGAGGGCTAGGGTGAGGGGTATTCGTACAAAAAAAAAGCGGACCTGAGGGTCCGCAAAAGTTCACGTTGGCTTTAGTTATTTCGAGTTTGAGAGAAACTCTGCGAAACATCACGGTGGCTTCAAGGGTTAAGGAGGTACCGCTCCGTTTCTGTGTTGCATTATTGAACAGAAAGCTTGATAGGGATAATCGTTCATTGCTATTCTATCTATCGCCGCGAGCTATCGTGGCAATGGAGGATGAATAATGAATATTCGTGATCTTGAATACCTGGTCGCGTTAGCCGAACACCGGCATTTCCGTCGGGCGGCAGACTCGTGCCACGTCAGTCAGCCAACGCTGAGTGGGCAAATCCGCAAGCTGGAAGATGAGCTGGGCGTGATGTTGCTGGAGCGCACCAGCCGTAAAGTGCTTTTTACCCAGGCAGGTTTGCTGCTGGTGGATCAGGCGCGCACGGTGCTGCGTGAGGTCAAAGTGCTCAAGGAAATGGCAAGCCAGCAGGGAGAGACCATGTCTGGTCCGCTGCATATCGGTTTGATTCCGACGGTCGGCCCGTACCTGCTACCGCACATTATCCCAATGCTTCACCAAACTTTCCCAAAACTCGAAATGTACCTGCATGAAGCGCAAACGCATCAACTGCTGGCACAGCTCGATAGCGGTAAGCTGGATTGCGCCATTCTGGCGCTGGTGAAAGAGAGCGAGGCGTTTATCGAAGTGCCTCTGTTTGATGAGCCCATGATGCTGGCGATCTATGAAGATCACCCATGGGCCGAGCGCGATCGCGTGCCGATGTCCGATCTGGCGGGTGAGAAGCTGCTGATGCTGGAAGATGGTCACTGTCTGCGTGACCAGGCGCTGGGCTTCTGTTTTGAAGCGGGCGCTGATGAAGATACGCATTTCCGGGCAACCAGCCTCGAAACGCTGCGTAATATGGTGGCGGCAGGCAGCGGCATTACGCTGTTACCGGCGCTGGCTGTGCCGAAGGAGCGTCGCCGCGATGGCGTTGTCTACCTGCCATGCATTAAGCCAGAACCTCGCCGCACCGTGGGCCTTGTTTATCGTCCGGGATCACCCCTGCGCAGTCGCTATGAGCAACTGGCAGAGGCTATCCGTGGAGCGATGGAAGGTCACTTCGACGAGAAAGCGTTACCAAAGGCGGTTTAAGCCATTAAGCGCTGCTACCCGATAGGCTTCGGCCATGGTCGGGTAGTTAAAGGTGGTGTTAACAAAGTACTCGATAGTGTTACCGCCGCCTTTTTGCTCCATGATTGCCTGGCCGATGTGAATAATCTCCGCCGCGCGTTCGCCAAAGCAGTGAATCCCCAGAATCTCTTTCGTCTCCCGGTGGAACAGAATTTTCAGCGTTCCCACATTCATGCCGACAATCTGCGCGCGCGCCAGGTGTTTAAACTGCGCCCGACCGACTTCATACGGCACTTTCATCGCCGTCAGTTGCTGTTCGGTTTTACCCACAGAACTGATTTCCGGAATGGTGTAAATCCCGGTTGGAATGTCTTCCACCAGGTGCGCCGTTGCTTCGCCTTTTACCATCGCGTGCGCGGCAATGCGGCCCTGATCGTAAGCGGCTGAGGCCAGGCTTGGATAGCCAATGACGTCGCCCACTGCGTAAATGTGCGGCAGCGCGGTCTGGTACATGCTGTTCACTTTTAACTGACCACGGCTGTCACATTGCAGGCCGATGTTTTCCAGCGCCAGTGAATCGGTATTCCCGGTGCGCCCGTTGGCGAACAGCAGACAGTCGGCTTTCAGTTTCTTGCCGGATTTCAGGTGCATGATGACGCCGTCGTCCAGGCCTTCAATTTTCTCGTACTCTTCGTTGTGGCGAATCACCACACCGCTGTTCCAGAAATGATAGGAGAGCGAGTCCGACATCTCCTGGTCGAGGAACGCCAGCAGACGGTCGCGGGTGTTGATTAAGTCAACTTTGACGTCCATTCCACGGAAAATGGAGGCGTACTCACAGCCAATCACCCCAGCGCCGTAGATAATGACGTGGCGTGGTTCGTGATGCAGGCTGAGGATGGAGTCGCTGTCGTAAATGCGCGGGTGGCTGAAATCGACATCGGCAGGGCGGTAGGGGCGCGAGCCGCAGGCGATGACGAATTTTTCCGCCGTCAGCGTTTCGACCGAGCCGTCCGGGCACTCCAGCGCCAGCGTGTGTTCGTCAACGAAATGCGCGTTGCCCTGCAAAATTTCGCAGTGATTACGCTCATAAAAGCCCTGACGCATGCGAGTCTGCTGATTAATCACGCTGTCAGCATGGTTCAGAATGTCGGCGAAAGAGGAACGGAGAAGTCGGGTGTGGTCGCTGTAAAGGGGGTTCTGGTTGAATTCAATAATACGACTAACGGCATGACGAAGTGCTTTTGAGGGGATGGTGCCCCAGTGGGTACATCCGCCGCCGACATTATGATAACGCTCAATAACGGCGACACGCGCTCCCTGTTTCACCAGACCCATCGCAGCGCCTTCGCCGCCGGGGCCGGAACCAATTACTATTGCATCATAATCGTAGGAATTTGGCATGGTAAGGCTTACCTGTTCTTATACATAAAAGCAACAGAATCATAACATCTTCACCGGGATAACCCAATTATCATTGTGCTTTTTTCATGCAAAAGAGCATAAATCGCCCGTAAACAAGCATTCACAAAGCTATGTAT
>NZ_VTZO01000122.1:0-423 GCF_008369545.1 Pseudocitrobacter sp. 73
GGCTATCGGCTATGCCGTCGAACTCTGAAAAATAAACGTGTGATGCATTGTGACCAAAAAAGACTGGGTAACAGCTTTCAATAAACTCCACCTGCTCCAGTCCTTTTACGGCGGGCGGCTGTGAGCCGAGAAAACAGATATGGCGAAGAGACCAGGCTCAGGTTCCTGCCGGATTGCTGGCCTCGCCGGGCTTATAGAATGATGCTGACACTTTTTTGTAATGCCCCGAACGCACCAGCCCCAGCAGAGTTGCATCCGGTTTTACCAGCGCGAATAGCCTGCCGTTCTTGCTTATTAGCCCGGTGGTTTCTCCATAGGCCGGGCTGTTACTGGCAGGATGCCCCAGACACAGCGGCGCACCATAACCCGCGCTGCGATAGCCGTTATAGGCCGCAGCTATGTTGTCGATATCCTCATCGGAAA
>NZ_VTZO01000123.1:0-393 GCF_008369545.1 Pseudocitrobacter sp. 73
TAAACTGGGTTTTCAGGCCGACGGAACGCGCCTGGCGCAGCATTTGCCCCATTTCCGGGTAGTAGCCGCCGAAGTAAACGAAATCGATATTCTCTTTTTTCAGACGTGCGATCAGCGCCGAGAAATCTTTCTCACCCGCAGTAATACCGTCGAAGAAGACGATATTGGCTTTACCCGCTTTCAGACCATCCTGCACGGAACGCGCCAGGCCTTCACCGTATTGCTGTTTGTCGTGGATGATAGCGATACGCTGCGGTTTCACCTTCTCCAGAATATATTTCGCGGCGGTCGGACCCTGAGAGGAGTCGAGACCGGCGGTGCGCATGATGTGCTGATAGCCACGCTGCGTCAGTTCCGTGTTGGTTGCGCCCGGCGTGATCATCAGAATGCCTT
>NZ_VTZO01000013.1:0-308330 GCF_008369545.1 Pseudocitrobacter sp. 73
GGAACTTGTTCGCACCTTCCTTAAGTGAGTACGGTTCGCTTGCCGGTCTGGCAAGTTTACGTTACCAGGGCGATGGAATGCTTTTTGACATTGCTTTCTGGGCAAATGAAAAAGGCGTTAGCGCCCGTCAGCAACTTCTCATCAGGCAAAACGATAACGGTCTGGAATTAGTTCAGGAAGAGCTGGCAAATGTTCAGCCGCGTACTGATGAAAAAGCGGTATTTAGCAATATTGCTTTTCTGGAAGGGGCTCCGCCGCTTTCTGAGCACTGGTCCGTATTCGACACCAACGATGCCGTCTTTAATGCCGCACGCAGCGCACATGCCGCGACAGTTATTTTCGTGATGGGCCAAAATAGCCAGATTGAACAGCTCGCACGCTATATTCATACGCTGCGACGCCAGCGCGGTACAGCGTTGAAAATCGTGGTGCGCGAAAGCGTGCCCAGCCTGCGCGCCACCGACGAGCGCCTGCTGTTAAGCTGCGGGGCGAACCTTGTGATCTCTCACAGTTCGGCGCTTTCGCGCTGCCTGACGTTAATTGAAAGCGTGCAAAATCAGCAATTCAGCCGCCGCGTACCGGAAGATTTGACTACGCTGTTCAGTAATACCGAACCCCTGAAACTTAAAGGTTACCAGAAGTGGGATGTATTCTGCGATGCGGTACAAAAAATCGTCAGCAATCCGTTGCTGCCTGCCGATGGTAAAGGCGTGCTGGTCGCGCTGCGTCCGGCGCCGGGATTGCGCGTTGAACAAGCGCTGACCCTGTGCCGTCCGCACCGTATGGGCGATATTGCTACCATTGCAGATAAGCGCCTGATGATCTTTTTATCGTTTTGTCGGGTCAACGATCTCGATATCGCCCTGAACCATATTTTCCCGCTGCCGACGGGCGACATTTTCTCTAACCGGGTGATTTGGTTTGAAGATAAACAAATTGCGGCAGAACTGGTGAATATGCAGGACGTGAAACCGGAGCGCTGGACGAAGCCGCTGCCGGTGACCACCCAGCCGGGCAAAATTATTAACGCCACGCACGATGGCCGTCACTGGCGTCGGTATCCGGAACCGCATCGTTTATCCGCTGACACGGGAGAACAGTCATCATGATGTCGATAAGCGATATTATTCAGTTAGTTGTCTTGTGCGCGCTGCTTTTCTTCCCGCTGGGATATTTGACGCGCCACTATCAGCGTCGCATCGAAAACGCCTTCCGGCTGATGTTCTTTAAACCGCGTTATGTCAAACCGGCTGGCGTCGTCCGCCGGGGTTCCAGTTCCAGAGCGAAAACAGAAAAATGACCCAATCAACCCAAACCGCCACGGCCTCATCGCCGCTCTGGCAATACTGGCGCGGCTTGTCCGGCTGGAACTTCTATTTCCTGGTAAAATTCGGCCTGCTGTGGGCCGGTTACCTCAATTTCCACGCCATGCAGAACCTGGTGTTTATGGCGTTTCTGCTGTTTCCGCTGCCCAATCGCCGCCTGCATAAATGGCGTAACTGGATTGCCATCCCGATAGGCTTTGCCCTCTTCTGGCATGATACCTGGCTGCCGGGTCCGGAAAGCATCATGAGCCAGGGCTCGCAAATTGCTGGCTTCAGTGCGGACTACATGTGGGATCTGGTCACTCGCTTTATTAACTGGCAGATGGTCGGCGCCTTCTTTGTGCTGCTGGTCGCCTGGCTGTTCTTAACCCAGTGGATCCGCGTGACCGTGTTTGTGGTTGCCGCGATGGTCTGGCTGAACCTGATTACGCTGGTTGGCCCTTCCTTTAGCCTGTTCCCTGGCGGCCAGCCAACCAATACCGTCACCACCACCGGCGGCACGGCTGCCGCGACGGTCGCTACGGCGGGCAATACGCCGGTCGTCGGAGATATCCCTGCGCAAACTGCGCCGCCGACCTCGGCCAATCTCAACGCCTGGCTGAGCAGTTTCTATCAATCTGAAGAGAAACGCTCGACCAAATTCCCGGACGCGTTGCCTGCCGATGCCCAGCCGTTTGAACTGCTGGTGATCAACATCTGCTCGCTCTCTAACGCCGATATTGAAGCGGCTGGCCTGATGCAGCACCCGCTGTGGTCGCACTTTGATATTCGCTTTACCAACTTCAACTCAGCAACCTCCTACAGCGGCCCGGCGGCGATTCGCCTGCTGCGTGCCAGCTGCGGCCAACCGTCGCATACCAATCTGTATCAACCCGCCGGGAATCAGTGCTACCTGTTTGATAACCTGAGCAAACTGGGCTTCGCGCAGCAACTGATGCTGGATCACAACGGCGTCTTTGGTGGCTTCCTGAAAGAAATACGTGATAACGGGGGCGTGCAAAGCCCGCTGATGGATCAAAGCAAACTGCCGGTTAACCTGCTCTCCTTCGACGGCTCGCCGGTGTATGACGATCTTGCCGTCCTGAAACGCTGGCAGGAGTCGGAAGGTCAGGGTGCGGAAAAACGCACCGCAACCTTCTTCAACATTCTACCGCTGCACGACGGTAACCACTATCAGGGCCAGAGCAAAACCGCCGATTACAAAGCGCGTGCGCAGAAGCTGTTTGATGAGCTGGATACCTTCTTTACCGAGCTGGAAAAATCAGGGCGTAAAGTGATGGTCGTCGTGGTGCCGGAACACGGCGCGGCGCTGCAGGGCGATAAAATGCAGGTGTCTGGCCTGCGCGATATCCCGAGCCCGTCCATTACGCATGTTCCCGCCGCGGTGAAATTCTTCGGTATGAAAGCGCCGCATCAGGGTGCGCCGATCGTCATCGATCAGCCGAGCAGCTACCTTGCGGTCTCCGAACTGGTTGCCCGCGCCGTTGACGGTAAGATGTTCAATGAAGACAGCGTGGACTGGCAGGCCTACACCAACAGCTTGCCGCAAACGGCTCCGGTCTCCGAGAACTCCAACGCCGTTGTGATGCAATACCAGGGTAAACCGTACGTTCGCCTGAACGGCGGCGACTGGGTACCGTATCCGCAGTAAGCAAAAAAGGCCGCAGGCTATTACCCCTGCGGCCTGTTTCGGGCGCACGTTGCCATCTCGACAGCCTGACGCCCGCCTGCGGATTATCTCCGGTTACGCCACCAGCTCACGATTGCGGTGGTAATAACCCCCACCAGAATCGGCGCTGCCAGATCGTGCCAGAAGATCACACAGAGTTGTGCGAACGTCATATAGCCGCCTTGCTTGAAATGACAACGGTTCGCGGCTATTCTTGAATTGTCTAGATGCAAGAATTGGCCCCCGTTATGTTGTCAGGTTAAACCTTTCAACGTGCGGGGGTTTTCTCTTTCCAGCAACCAATGCCGCCGGGGATCAAGCCCCCGCAACATTGCGCCTGACCGGGCGAACCCGGCCTGGCGTCGATACTACGCTTATCTGTTTATTCCCTTCACCAGGCAATCACGCAATTTGCGCACTGCCTTCCAGACCTTATAACGCCTTTTCAGGGTTTTCATCCTGGTCTACAGCGAAGCACGCAACAAGTTGACCGTTATACTCTTTCAGCTGCGGCGCGAGTTGGGTACAGGGCCCAAACCGACGACGGCAGCGGGCATTGAAAGCGCAACCCGGCGGTGGATTCAGCGGGCTTGGCAGTTCACCGGTGAGCTTAATGCGCTCGCGACGATCGTCCGGATTCAGACGCGGTGTCGCTGAAAGCAGTGCCTGGGTGTACGGATGACGCGGATTATTGAAGATTTGGTCTTTCGTCCCCTTCTCCACACAGCGGCCGAGGTACATCACCATCACTTCATCGGCAATGTGCTCGACCACCGACAGGTCGTGGGAGATGAAGACATAAGACAGCCCCAGCTCCTGCTGCAAATCCATCATCAGGTTGAGCACCTGCGCGCGCACCGAAACGTCCAGCGCGGAAACCGGTTCGTCGGCAATCACCACGTCCGGGTCGAGCATCAACCCACGCGCGATGGCGATACGCTGACGCTGGCCGCCGGAGAACATATGCGGATAGCGGTCGTAGTGTTCCGTTTTCAGGCCCACTTTCGCCATCATCGCCAGCGCTTTTTCACGACGTTCGGCTTTGCTGAGTGAGGTGTTAATCAGCAGCGGTTCTTCCAGGATCTGCCCCACTTTTTTTCGCGGGTTCAGCGAGCCGTAGGGGTTCTGGAAGACAATCTGGATTTTCTGCCGACGTAATTTCTGCGCATGCGGATCGTGTTTCAACAGATCCTGCCCCTGATAAGAAAGCGCCCCCCCGGTAGGCGTTTCAATCATCGTCAGCAGGCGCCCCAGCGTCGATTTCCCGCAGCCGGATTCCCCCACTACCGCCAGCGTTTTACCGCGTTCGAGGGTAAACGACACGCCGTCCAGCGCTTTCACCAGACGCTCAGGGGCAAACAGCCCTTTCTTCACCGGGTAGTATTTTTTCAGATCGGTTGCCTGCAACAGCGGTTGTTGCAGTGCGGCCTCTTGCGTACTCATCGTGTAGGCCTCCCGGCGTCATCGAGTGGGTAGTGACATTTAGACTGACGCGCGCCGTCCAGCAGGTTCAGGTCCGGCTCCTCGCTGCGGCATTTATCCGTCGCATACGGGCAGCGCGGGTTAAGCAGACAGCCGTTCGGACGGTCATATTTGCCCGGAACCACGCCTGGCAGCGACGCCAGACGCGCTTTGTCCTGAGCAAACTCCGGCAACGCACGCAGCAGCGCCTGGGTGTATGGGTGGCGCGGCGCGCGGAAAATATCATGTGCCGCCCCGGTTTCCACGACCTGGCCGGCATACATCACGATAATTTTATGCGCGGCTTCCGCCACCAGTGCCAGATCGTGGGTAATCAGGATCAGTGCCATGTTCTCTTTCTGCTGCAACTCCAGCAGCAGTTCGATAATTTGCGCCTGAATGGTCACGTCGAGCGCCGTTGTCGGTTCATCGGCAATCAGCAGTTTTGGTCGACAGGCAATCGCCATGGCGATCATCACGCGCTGGCTCATCCCACCGGAAAGCTGATGCGGATAAACGTCTAAACGCGAGGCCGGGTCAGGAATGCCGACCTGATTCAGCAGGTCAATCGCCCGCTGACGACGTGTTTTCTTGTTACCGCCCTGATGCACCTTAATCGCTTCCATTATCTGGAAACCGACGGTGTAGCACGGATTAAGGCTGGTCATCGGATCCTGGAAGATCATCGCGACTTCCGCCCCGACCAGATTGCGGCGTTCTTTCTCCGAGATACGCTTGAGATCCTGCCCATTAAAGGCAAGGCTCTCTGCCATCACCCGGCCCGGATAGTCAATCAGCCCCATAATCGCCAGCGAGCTGACGGATTTACCGGAACCAGATTCGCCAACAATCCCGACCACTTCGCCTTGATCCACGCTATAACTGATGCGGTCTACGGCGCGGAATTCAGCACCCACTTCACCGAAGTGCACCGATAATTTATCTACATTTAATAACGCCATCTCGAACCTCTTACTGCTTCAGTTTGGGATCGAGCGCGTCACGCAGACCGTCACCCATCAGGTTAAATGCCAGCACCGTCAGCAGGATCGCCAGACCGGGGAAGGTCACGACCCACCAGGCGCTTTGCGCGAACTGCAACACGTCGGAGAGCATCGTGCCCCACTCCGGTGTTGGCGGTTGCGCACCCATGCCGAGGAAGCCAAGGGCGGCCATATCGAGAATGGCGTTAGAGAAACCGAGCGACGCTTGAACAATCAGCGGTGCAAGGCAGTTCGGGAAGATATTGACGAACATCTGGCGCATCGCCCCCGCCCCCGCCACGCGAGACGCGGTGACGTAGTCGCGGTTCACTTCCACCAGTACGGCAGCACGCGTCAGGCGCACGTAGTGCGGCAGCGCAACGAAGGTCAGCGCCAGCGCGGCGTTACCAATCGATGGGCCGAAAATGGCTACCAGCACCAGTGCCAGCAGCAGGCTCGGCAGCGCCAGCATGATATCGACCACGCGCATAATGACGTTATCGACCAGGCCGCCAAAGTAGCCCGCCACCAGCCCAAGAACAATCCCCAGCACCAGCGACAGCACCACGACCAGACACCCCACCAGCAGCGATAAACGCGCGCCATACATTAAGCGTGTCATCACATCGCGGCCGACGTCATCCGTTCCCAGCAAATGCGCCCAGCTTCCGCCTTCCTGCCAGACCGGCGGCACGAGCAGGGAATCACGGAACTGATCTGCCGGGTTATACGGCGCAATCCAGTTGGCAAAAATAGCGATAAACAGCACAACAACCACATAAACCAGGCCAACCACGGCGCCTTTGTTACGTTTAAAGTAGTGCCAGAACTCCTGCAACGGCGTCATCGGCACCGGTGCGGACACCGTTTTATTTTCAGTAACTTGTGACATGATGGCCCCTTACTTCTTATGCCGAATACGCGGGTTCACCACGCCATAGAGGAGATCAACCAGCAGGTTGACGAGGATAATCATCGTCGCGACCAGCAGCACGCCGCCCTGTACCACCGGGTAGTCGCGACGCTGTAAGGCGTCGATTAACCAGCGGCCCAGCCCCGGCCAGGAGAAGATGGTTTCTGTCAGGATGGCACCTGCCAGCAGCGTACCGACCTGCAAGCCGATAACGGTCACCACCGGCAGCATGGCGTTACGCAGTGCATGCACCACGATGACCCGCATGCGGGTCAGCCCTTTGGCGCGCGCGGTACGGATGTAATCTTCACCTAATACTTCCAGCATGGAAGAACGCGTCATACGCACAATCACCGCCAGCGGGATGGTACCGAGTACGATGGCAGGCAAAATCATATGCGCCACCGCATCGATGAAATTGCCCTCTTCGCCCCAGATGGCGGTATCAATCAGCATGAAACCGGTTAGCGGGTTCGAGTCATCAAGGAACACCATGTCGCTCACGCGCCCTGAAACCGGCGTCAGGTTCCACTGCACCGAGACCAGCATAATCAGCATCATGCCCCACCAGAAGATAGGCATGGAGTAGCCGGTCAACGCCAGGCCAACCGCAGTGTGATCGAAGATAGAGCCGCGTTTCACCGCAGCCAGCACGCCCACCGGGATACCCACGGCAACGGCGAACATCATGGCGCAGATACCAAGTTCCAGCGTCGCTTTAAAACGCGGCACGAACTCGTCCCACACCGGGAGACGGCTTTTCAGCGAGATCCCTAAATCACCGTGCAACACGCCCCAGATATAGTGGAGGTACTGCTGCCACATCGGCTTATCAAGGCCAAGTGCTGCCAGCAGTTCGGCATGGCGTTCAGGGGAGATACCACGCTCGCCCGCCATAATCATCACCGGGTCGCCGGGGATCATATGGACAAACGCAAACGTGAGAAGGGTAATACCGATAAACGTGGGGATGACGAGTCCCAAACGTCGGAGAATAAACTGCAACATAACCCGGATTCTCTCTAGTGACACTCAGCCTGGAACTGGGTGTCTGTATTGCTCACAAATCCTGGCCCGCACGTACACTGCCACGGGCTAAGTATTACGCCGGATGGCGCTGCGCTTATCCGGCCTACAGGTGCAGGTGAGGACAAGCGCAGCAATCCAGCTTTTTAATTATTCGATGGAGACGTTGTCGAAGTGGTGTTTGCCCAACGGATCGACTACATAGCCTTTGACTTCTTTACGCACCGGCTCGTATACGGTGGAGTGGGCGATGATCAGTGCCGGAGCCTGGTCATGCATCACCACCTGAGCCTGTTTGTACAGTTCAATACGCTTGTTGTGATCGTCGGTGGCGCGCGCCGGCTGAATCAGGTCTTCAAACGGCTTATAGCACCATTTCGAGTAGTTGGAGCCTTGCTCTGAGGCCGCACAGCTGAACAGGGTGGCGAAGAAGTTATCCGGATCCCCGTTATCGCCTGTCCAGCCCATCATCACCGTCTGGTGTTCACCCGCTTTGGCGCGTTTCAGGTACTCGCCCCACTCATAGGTAACGATGTTGGCTTTCACGCCCACTTTCGCCCAGTCAGCCTGAATCATCTCAGCCATACGGCGAGCGTTCGGGTTATAGGGACGCTGAACCGGCATTGCCCACAGGTCGATGGTGAAACCGTCTGCATGGCCTGCTTCTTTCAGCAGCGCTTTGGCTTTTTCAGGATCGTAACTGTAGTCTTTAACGTCGTCGTTATAGCCCCACATGGTTGGCGGGATCAGGTTTTTCGCGGCTACGCCAGCGCCCTGATAAACAGCTTTGATGATCGCTTCTTTGTTCACCGCGTAGGTCAGCGCCTGGCGAACTTTCACTTCATCGAGCGGCTTTTTCTGCACGTTGTAGGAGAGATAGCCCACGTTCAGGCCTGCCTGCTCGTGCAGGGTAATATTTTTATCCTGCTTCATGCGTGCGATGTCCGCCGGGTTCGGATACGGCATCACCTGGCATTCGTTCTTCTGCAGTTTGGCGTAACGCACGGAAGCGTCAGGCGTGATGGAGAAGACCAGACGGTCGATCTGCGGCTTGGTGCCCCAATAGCCCGGGAAGGCTTTGTAGAGAATACGGGAGTCTTTCTGGTACTGCTGCAGCTGGAATGGTCCGGTACCGATTGGGTTCAGGTCGACTTTATCCGGCGTACCGGCTTTCAGCATGTTGTCAGCATATTCTTTTGACAGAATAGAGGCGAAGTCCATTGCCAGGTCAGCAAGGAACGGCGCTTCCGGGCGAGTCAGGATGAACTGAACCGTGTGATCGTCGACTTTTTTCACTTCGCTAATCAGCTCCGGCAGGCCCATGCCTTCGAAGTATTCATAGCTGCCGCCAGAAATTTTATGGTACGGGTTCTGGTCGTTTTTCTGACGATCGAATGAGAACACAACGTCATCGGCGTTAAAGTCGCGCGTCGGTTTGAAATCTTTGCTGTCCTGCCACTTCACACCGTTACGCAGGTGGAAGGTGTAGGTTTTGCCATCTTCGCTGACTTCCCACTTTTCAGCGAGGCCAGGGATAACTTCGGTAGTACCGGTTTTGAATTCCACCAGACGGTTATAGATTGGCACCGAGCTGGCGTCATAGGTGGTTCCCGAGGTAAAGAGCTGTGGGTTAAAGCCTTCCGGCGAGCCTTCAGAACAATAAACCAGGGTTTTGGCCTGCACGCCCGCTGCGACGCTCATCGCCACCAGGCTGAGACCAAGCTTCAGCATCCCTGACTTCTTCAAGGAAATACTCATTATTGTGCTCCAGGTTATGTGTGTTGTGTTGTTGTTATTCCGCCAGCCTTTATTTGTTTTTTAACCGGTCTGGTCGGTAGTGCCCGAAGGCGTTACAGGGGATGGAGATTCCTTTCAGGTGAGCGTGTGAGTTGCAGCGCAGATCCTCCCTGAAATGCCCCTCGTGCCCTACAATCTGTCAACAGAATGTGAAAACGTCAATACACTCATCCGGGATTTACAACGAGGGTGAGAATTGGCAGGCAAAGATTAAAAAAACTCCAGAGCGGTATTTTCAGCAGAGAAATTTATGCTACTCGCCACGAGCCAGAGTTTTGTTCTTGATATTTCCGGGTGGTCAGTGATTAACGTTTAATCACATTATGAAAAAATAATCACAGAACGGTGATTATCTGAGCGATAAATACCGCGAACGTTAAAACGCACAGGGGAAAATGCTGAGGTTATCCATAAGCAACGAAAAAAAAGATCTGACTATGTATAAAAAAAAGCAATGGAATAGGTCACAAAATGGAGAGGTCGCGGTGATTCAGATGCGTAAAGGGCCTTATGTGTGATCGTCGCACGCTGTTGCCCTCACCCCGGCCCTCTCCCACAGGGAGAGGGAGAAAACCGGCACGAACCTAAACCCGCGTGCAATCGGTCCCCTCTCCCTCAGGGAGAGGGCTAGGGTGAGGGTTGTCTTCAAACACCAGACGCAAAAAAGCCCGCTCAAAGAGCGGGCTTTTCAAATTTGGTCGGTGATAGAGGATTCGAACCTCCGACCCCTTCGTCCCGAACGAAGTGCGCTACCAGGCTGCGCCAATCACCGAATGCGGGGCGCATCTTACTGCTGTGATGCATCCCCGTCAATCCCTTACCTTAAAAAAGCCATTCGTTCGGCGAGAAACTCGCCATCCCGGTTAATTCGTGGCTTTCTTGCTGGCATCCGGGATGTGACACCAGTTGTTATTCTCGTTAATCCCGCCGTTTGGCGAGGTGTAACCGAGGCAGCCCATAATGGTGTCGTACAGCTCAACGTGACGACGCGGCTGCTTCATATCCGCTTCCTTCTTCAACTGGGAAAAGGCCGCAGCATTCGAAGGATTCTCCAGATATTTATCCGACATCCACACCATCATCGGCACGCGGAACTGCTCTGGCGGGGCCATATGGCGCGGGGTGCCGTGCAGGTGCTCGCGTTCTTCAATCGACTCACCGTGGTCAGAGGCGTAGAACACGATCGCTTTCTTATCGCGCACCTGATCAATAATGGTATCGATAAAATGATCGACATAGGTGATGGAGTTATCAAACGAGTTGATCATCAGGTCTTTCGGACACTTACGATCGACGGCATAACACTCTGGCCCCCACTTAGCGAATGCGCGTGGGTAACGCTGGGTATAGTTGTAATGCGACCCTTTAGTGTGCAACACAATCAGGTGTTTACCCTGCGGGTTATCATCCAGCGAACGCTGAACTTCGCTCGACAGCAGCATATCGTCCACGGCTTTACCCCGGTTACGCGGTTCAGCGGCGATCTGCTCACGGTAGGCGATGTTATCCGCCATCGTGTTGGTGTAGAACCACATCTCGCTCTGCATCGCATACAGGTCGGAACTGAAACCTAACTGCTTAAGCACCGCAAAGACGTTCTGCTCTTTGAGCGTACGCTGCGGGTTATCTTCCGCCCCACCTTCACGCACAAACATGCAGCGCAGCGACAACTTGGTCGCGGTGTCACAGGAGTAACCACGGTACATCACCAGGTTCTTCTCTTTAGAGAGTTTTGGCGTAGTGTCGCGTTCGTAACCCAGCATCCCCATGTGATCCCAGCGAGTGGTTTCGCCGATGATGAAAATCACATAGGTATCGTCGAGGTTTTGCGTCGGCGTATAGGTGAATTTCTTAACCGGATTCATCAGCGATTTGTTATCCGATGACTCATCCACCTGGGCAAAAGCGTAAAGCCCCAGCGCTGAGAGCCAGTTAGACGGCAGGTAGGAGTTGGCCAGTACGCCACCGTAGCTCGGCATATCCACGCCTGCGATACGGTCATCACGCTTCTGGCGCGTATCAAGAAAACGAACGGGGCCCCAGACCATCAGGCCGGCCAGCAGCACGACCAGCACGCTGCGCCAGCGCTGTTTCGGGGTGCGAATCTGACGCCACAGCGTCATGTTGCTGCCGTTAAACCAGATGAGGAACAGCGGAATAGCGCTTATCAGCACCACTGAGATAACCAGTGTCCAGCCAACCACTTCTTTTGACAGATCGATATCCGTCGTCATCACCGACGCGACAATGCCGTAGCCAATCATGACGTTCATGGTGGTCATGTAATAACAGGCGCCAGCGGAGATCAGCACCAGCAACGACGCAAGTACCTGCCAGACCCGTCTACCGAGTAACGACAGAACACGCAGCAAGAAGAAGCAGATCAGAACGGCGGCAATCATCTCAACGATGGCAGCGACGCCTTTCCAGAAAGTGAGATCCTGAGCGTAGCCTTCAAAGCGACGCAGGAACACGGAAGCATTCATAAACAGACCGATGTAGACCGCCAGCAGCCAGCACAGCGTCTGCTGAGACATCGTTTTTAAATATCGCATGCAAATAACCCTGAAAAAAGGGAACAACAGATCAGCGCTATACCATCCGGGTACGCGCATCAGGCAAATTGTGCGGAAGTAATAGAGTCCATTCGGTACACGCGCGGCTAAGTAGACCACAGTCAGAGGGAAAAGTGGCAATGATGTGTGTTTTGGCTACAGATATTTACAAAAAAGCAAGTGCGGTAGCGGACAAAAGAGGGGTTAAAAACAGCAAAAGAGGAGCATAGCTCCTCTTTTTTCGGACTTGCAATTAGTGCGCGTGAATCTGGCGCAGTGTTGGCTGGGCCGGCTGACGAATCGTGGTAGACAGCGCCAGCGAGATAATCAGCAGAGCGAAGATAACGCAGAAGGTCACGTAGAAGCCGCCGAACAGTGAGGCAATCAACGAACCGCAGATGCTGCCGATACCGAAACCTAAGTAAATCACACCGTAGTTTTTCGCCAGATTGTTCAGACCGAAGAACTCACTCACCAGCGATGGGAACACGGTGATGGTACCGCCGAAGTTAAAGGCCACACAGGCGATGGCGGCGAAGAAGGTGGTGGCATTAAGCGGGGCGAAGAGCAGCGCGGCCATCCCCACCAGCGAAATCACCTGACCAATAGTAATGACACGGATACGGGAGATTTTATCGGACAGGATACCCAGCACCAGACGACCGCTCAGGTTAGCAATAGAGATGATGGTCACTGCGTTCGCCGCCGTTGCGATATCCAGATGTACCATGCCCTGGGCAATATCTTTCGCCACACCAATGACATACAGGCCGCTCATGCAGGCAGTCAGGAACATCACCGCCAGCATCCAGTACTGTGGTTTACGCATGGACTGCGCCAGAGTGAAGTCATTTTCGACCACGCCGTTAACGCTTTTCACTTCCTGCTGCGGCGCATCGGTCATCAGCATCGCGCCGAAGACGATCATCACCAGTACAATCGCGCCCCAAATCATAAAGGTTTTTTCCAGGCCGACAGTTTCCAGCAGGTGGCTGTCGATGAATTTAAAACCGAGGCTACCTAAACCGTAAGAACCGATGGCAAACGCGGAAATCAGCCCCTTACGTTCCGGAAACCATTTCACACAGTTAGAGAGCGTCAGCAGATAGCCCGCGCCGTCGGCGAGGCCAACCAGCACACCTGCGCTCAGCCACAGCATCATCAGGCTGTTAGAGTGCGCCGTCAGGAAGAAGCCGACGCCCAGCAAAATCCCGGAAGCCATGGTGACGCGTTTTACGCCAAAACGTTCCTGTAATTTGCCGGCCACAGAGGACGAAAGCGCGAGGCCGAGACTTAATAAACCGAAGGAGAAAGCGACCTGGCTGACCGGCGCATCCAGCTTGCTCGAGAGCGAACTGTTAAACAGACTCCAGGTGTAAACTGACCCCAGCGCGAACTGGGTAATGATGGTGCCGATAAGCGTCAGCCAGCGAGTATGATTTTGAGTTGCAGCGTTCATGATGAAGATGCCTTCTTGAATTAACTGCGGCTACGATAACGAAACCCGCGTATTCCATGGGGGAAAAAGGCATGAAGTGCGTTGAGGACGGAATGAAATGCACTGAGAGTGGAATGAATGACATTGCGTGCAGCTTATGCCCGATGGCACGGGCAACAGGCCGCGCCATCGGATAATTCAAAAACGCGCGCTCACCCCCATGGTATAGAGGTAGTTGGAACCGGTGGTCATGTTGTCCGCCTGCGACAGAGCCGCATACGCAGCAACATGTTGATTAAGAAGCATATCAGCACCCAGCGTCACATCGACCCAGTTGCCTTCCTGATTGGTGCCCGGCATGCGATTAAGGCCGGACTGGGCTTTCCACTGATTTTCGCCATACTGTTGGTTATAACTGACCTGCGCCCACGGATGAACCCCCCACCAGGAGCGGGAGTCCACTCGCCAGCCCAGCGTACTGATGCTGGCATGCCACATTGGGTCGGTATAACTGCCAATATCACCCGAGTCATTAAACACAGAGGCAGGCGAGCCATCGTAACGCCATGCAGCAACCGGCCCGGTCGTCAGGCCCGTGGTCAGCGGCATGTTCCAGCCAATGCTCATTGATTTGGTCGCGTCCAGCGGCGTCTCGTCCGGCATCGTCATCGCCAGACCGGGCCCATCGCTGGCAGCCTTGATACGTTCCGCCAGAATATCGTCATAGCGCGGTTGGTGATCGCTATCCCATGTATAGCGTTCAGCGGTACGACTTTCTGTGTCAGTCACGATATATTCTTGCTGCCAGGCGTGCGCCGAAGCTGCAAATAATAAGCAAATAAAGACAGGCGCCGTCAAAACACCTGGTCGAAAGCCAGTGCATTTCTTATCAATCATTCAAGCGACTCCAGAAAAGAGCCGAACCCGGCGATATTGTTATGTTTTTAGGGGGTGTGTATCCCTGTATTAAATATTGTCTTTTTATTTCTGGCGTCAAGCATGATTTGCAGGTTTTATTATCAGGTCAGGACCATGAAACAGGAGAAGGGTATGCAGCGTTGTGGTTGGGTCAGTCAGGACCCACTCTATATCGACTATCACGACAAGGAGTGGGGCGTTGCGCAGAAAGACGGGCAGCAGCTGTTTGAAATGATTTGCCTTGAAGGCCAGCAGGCCGGGCTTTCGTGGATAACGGTACTTAAGAAACGCGAAAACTACCGTCACGCTTTCCACCATTTCGACCCGCGCAAGGTTGCGGCCATGACGGAAGAAGATGTTGAGCGGCTGGTGCTGGATGCCGGAATTATTCGCCATCGCGGGAAAATTCAGGCCATCATTGGTAACGCACGCGCGTATCTGGCGATGGAAGAGAATGGCGAGCCCTTTGTCGATTTCGTCTGGTCGTTCGTGGATAACACGCCCATCGTCACCCAGGCGGCAGAGCTCTCCGGCATTCCTACCTCGACGCCCGCCTCCGATGCCTTATCAAAAGCGCTGAAAAAACGTGGCTTTAAATTTGTCGGCACGACCATTTGCTACTCCTTTATGCAGGCGTGCGGGCTGGTGAACGATCACGTAACGGGCTGTTTCTGCCATCCCGGAGGCCAGCATGATCCGCAAGTGGACAGCTAAATCTCTCGACCCGGTGCTCACGCTGTGGCTGGAAAGCACCACCTTCGCGCATCCTTTTATTGATGAGCAGTACTGGCACGACAGCCTCGCGCTGGTACGCGACGTTTATCTACCGGCGGCACAAACCTGGGTGTGGGAAGAAAATGACACCCTGTTGGGGTTTATCAGCGTGATGGATAACCAGTTTGTTGGGGCGTTGTTCGTGGCACCGCAGGCGCTGCATCGCGGCATTGGCAGCGCGCTGCTCAACGAAGTTAAGCAGCGCTACCCGATGTTAAGCCTGGAGGTGTATCAGAAAAACGGCCGCGCGGTGAATTTCTACCATGCGCTCGGCTTTCGCATTGAAGACGGCGCATGGCAGGAAGAGACCAAGCATCCCACCTGGATTATGCGTTGGCAGGCGGATCAAACGCCGTTAGCGTAAGCGCCGGGCCGCTGTATTTCTCTACCCACGCCAGCGCCGTATTGCCCGCGCAGCCATTCCCCAGCTTCGAGCTGGGGAGGTCTTTGGTCAGTACGTTGACTGCACCGTTTTTACAGATGCCCCCGGCCTGAAGATCCAGATCCGGCCATGCGCCTTCATGCAGGCACATCACGCCAGGCTTTATGCCATCGCTCACCACCGCGCCCGCCAGCACCTGCCCGCGGTGATTCCATACGCGCACCACATCGCCATCCTGAATATTTCGTGCACGCGCATCCTGCGGATGCAGGGTAAGCGGTTCACGCCCCGCGACCGCGTACTGCTCGCGCAGGGAAGTGTGATTGAGCTGGCTGTGCAGACGATGAGCCGGATGCGCGGAGAGCAGCTGCAACTGCTGCGGTTCGGCATTGCCGTGCCATTCGTCCGGCTCCAGCCACATCGGATGCGGCGGACAATCGGCATAGTTGAAACTGGCGATGCGCTCGGAATAAATTTCAATTTTCCCGCTCGGCGTTTTCAACGGATTGGCCTGCGGATCGGCACGGAAGGCCGCGAAACGGACAAACTGCGCGTTTTGTTCGCTGGTCGGCATTTCGATTAGCTGATTCGCCTGCCAGAAATCTGCAAACGGCGGCAGCGTAACCTGCTGGCTGGCGCCCCGCTCTGCGGCGATGCGATAGAACGTTTCGAGCCATTGCAGGTCACTTTTGCCTTCGGTAAAACGCTCACGCCCACCCGTTTCCCAGCGCTCACTCAGCTCAGCGAATACCTCAAAATCATCGCGCGCTTCACCCCGTGGCATCACCACGCGCTTCATCGGCACCAGGTGCTGATTACTGTAATCACCGGTCATAGTCAGATCGTTGCGCTCAAAAGAGGTGGTGGCGGGCAGAACAATATCGGCATGACGCGCCGCCGCCGTCCAGTTGCACTCGGAAATCACCACCAGCTCCGGGCGCTGCCAGGCGCGAATTAAGCGGTTGGTGTCCTGATGATGGGTAAAGTTGGCGCCACCCGCCCACCAGACAAAACGGATATCCGGGAAGTGCCTGTCCATGCCGTTGTGCTGATACGGTGCGCCGGGGTTTTCCAGTGCCTCGACAATCCGCGCGACGGGAATTTTATCAACCGCATCCACTCCCCCTTTTACCGCACCCTGCATCGATGCCAGCACAGCAGCGCGGCGCGTCGGGTTGCCGCCATTGGCAAAGTGATAAGAGAGCCCGAAGCCCCCGCCCGGCGTACCGATTTGTCCCAGCATGGCGGCGAGCGTCACCACCATCCAGTGCTTTTGTTCGCCGAACTGCTGGCGCTGCATGCCCCACCCCGCCATTAACATGGTGGTATTTTCGTGGAAAAGTTTCGCCAGTTCGCGGATTTTAGCTGCACTAACACCACATATTGCTGATGCCCATTCGGCGGTTTTGGGCTGCCCGTCTCGTTCGCCGAGCAGGTAAGCGGCGAACGTGTCAAATCCGGTCGTACAGCGCGCGAGGAATTGCGCATCATGCCAGTCGTTTTCCACCAGCGTATGGGCAATGCCAAGCATCATCGCCACGTCAGTGCCCATGTGTGGCGCAATCCATTCCATCGACTCGCCGAAGAAATCAACCGTTTCCGATCGCATCGGATCGATGCAGATCAGGCGCTTGCCGCTTTTGCGCAATTGTTCAAAGTAAGGAATGCCTTGTTCATCCGAAGCATTCCAGGCAATTTTCAGGGTATTCAGCGGGTTGGCACTCCACAGCACCACCACGTCCGTACACTCCAGCACCAGCGGCCAGCTGGTTTGCTGCTGATACACTTCGTTGCCGCCGACCACGTGCGGCATGATGGCCTGTGCCGCGCCAGTCGAGTAATCCCCCAGGTGCCCGGTGTAACCGCCCGCCAGGCTCATATAGCGCTGTAGCAGCGTCGCCGCTTTGTGGAGCACGCCATTGGATCGCCAGCCGTAGGAACCGGCAAAAATTGAGGACGGTCCATACGTTTCGCGAATACGTTTGTGCTGCGCGTGTATGAGATCCAGCGCCTCGTCCCAGCTCACCCGCACGAATTCATCCTGCCCGCGCACCCCCTTAGGTGACGCTGGCGAGGCCAGATAGCCTTTGCGCACCATCGGGTAACGTACCCGCGTTTTACTGTGCACCTGATCGCGCACGGCGCTTTGCAAAGAGTTAACAAACGAGGTTTCAAGCGCCCCGCGCGAGGAAAAAACGGTTTCACCGTCCGTTTCGACAAGCATGGGGCCCCAGTGGGCGGCAGTTAAAATGGTGTGCGTTTTCGCTGTAGTAGCCAAAGCGTGCTCCTGAGTATTCGATGCAGGTGTTGTGGTGATGAATTAACCATCACTCATTATTTTTTACATAAATCGGAGTTATAGAGGGAATTTTCCGCTTCTTTCCACGTCATAATCAACCGTCACGGTCGCCGTGGCAAAGAATAAAAAAGGATTAAGGAATTAAGATGAAAAAAAGCGTACTGATGATTGCTGCCGTTGTGAGCGGAGCTCTGGCAGTTTCTGGCTGCACCACTAACCCTTATACCGGTGAGCGCGAAGCGGGCAAATCCGGCATTGGCGCCGGGATCGGCTCTCTGGTCGGGGCGGGCGTTGGCGCACTCTCTTCGTCGAAGAAAGATCGCGGTAAAGGTGCATTGATTGGTGCGGCAGCAGGCGCGGCCCTCGGCGGCGGCGTCGGTTACTACATGGATGTGCAGGAAGCCAAACTGCGCGATAAAATGCAGGGAACGGGCGTCAGCGTGACGCGAAATGGCGACAACATCGTGTTAAACATGCCGAGCAATGTCACCTTCGACAGCAGCAGCGCAACGCTGAAACCGGCGGGCGCAAATACCCTGACCGGCGTGGCGATGGTACTGAAAGAGTATGAAAAAACCGCGGTAAATGTGATTGGCTACACCGACAGCACCGGCGGCCAGGACCTGAATATGCGACTGTCTCAGCAGCGTGCTGATTCCGTCGCCAGCTCGCTGATTACTCAGGGCGTAGCGGCAACACGTATTCGCACCAGCGGGATGGGCCCGGCGAATCCTATCGCCAGCAACAGCACCGAAGCAGGCAAAGCGCAGAACCGTCGCGTTGAAATCACCTTAAGCCCTCTTCAGTAATACAACGGCCCGGTAACGCCTCGTTTACCGGGCAAATCACTTGCTTAGCCAGATTTTCGCGCTAAGGTGTTCTCACTTTGCAAAGAGAGGCATCTATGGCGAAATCAACACGCCCGACTATAAGCGACGTCGCAAAAGCAGCAAAAACCGGTAAAACCAGCATCTCCCGTTACCTTAACGGCGAGAAACATCTGCTTTCCGATGCGCTTCTGGCGCGTATTGAAAACGCCATTGCCGAACTCGATTATCGCCCCAGCCTGATGGCGCGCAGCCTGAAGCGTGGCCGCACTCGCCTGATTGGCCTGATTATCGCCGATATCACCAACCCCTACTCGGTTAACGTGTTAAGCGGTATCGAGGCCGCCTGTCGCGAGAAAGGTTTCACCCCGCTGGTGTGTAACACCAACAACGAGGTCGATCAGGAGCAGCATTACCTCGACCTGCTGCGCAGTTATCAGGTGGAAGGGATTGTGGTCAACGCCGTCGGGATGCGCGAAGAGGCGCTCAATCGCCTGCAACAATCCTCGCTGCCGATGGTCCTCATTGACCGCAAAATTCCCGATTTCGCCTGCGACGTGGTGGGGCTCGATAACACCCAGGCGGCAACGACCGCTACCGAACATCTGATTGACCAGGGCTTCGAAGCCCTGCTGTTTCTCAGCGAACCGCTGGGCACCGTCAATACCCGCCGCGAGCGTCTGGCGGCGTTTAATGCCACGCTGGCGCGCCACCCCGGGGTGCTGGCTGAAAATGCAGAAGTGCCATTGGCCGAAAATGCGCAGCTAGATAACACCCTGCGTCAGTTCCACACACGCTATCGCGGTATGCGCAAAGCGATTATTTCTGCCAACGGCGCGCTCACGCTACAGGTTGCCCGCTCGCTCAAACGCATCGGCTTGAACTGGGGCAGCGACATTGGGCTGCTGGGTTTCGATGAACTCGAATGGGCAGAGCTGGCGGGCGTCGGCATCACCACCCTCAAACAGCCCACCTGGCAGATCGGTTTTGCGGCGGTCGAACAGGTCGTGCGCCGCATCGAAGGCGGTAGCACAGCCATCCATGAACAGGTTTTCTCCGGCGAACTGATTATCAGGGGATCAACCTCCCGTTAACGATCCTTCGTGATGACGATCATAAATTCAACATTCTGAGCTTTTCTTTGGAACCGGTTCCATCTAGCGTATTAACTATACGATGACGCTGGAGTTCTCCATGAAAAGACAAATTATCGTGGTTACCGCCGCTTACGGACATGACCAGGTCCGCGCCGCGGGTGGCCAAGCGGCGATGCTGCCGATAATCGCGAAAGCGGGCGCGGATGGTGTTGAAATCCGCCGCGAGATGTTTAACGACGCCGAACTAAATGCCCTGCCAGAGCTGGCCCGCGCGATAGAAACGCAAAAATTACTGGCCTGCTATTCGGCCCCTGAGCCACTGTTTCTTGCCGACGGCACGCTTAACCCGCACCTTCCCGCCCTGCTCGAAGAAGCCCGCACGCTGAACGCTCTTTGGCTGAAAGTCTCCCTTGGCCATTTTGAGCGCAAAGCGCCGCTGGAAACCCTGCGTACCTGGCTGGAGGTCAGCGGCATGGCGCTGGTGGTGGAAAACGACCAAACCGAATGCGGCCAGCTGCCGCCGATGCAGCGTTTCAAAGCCGCCTGCCGTGTGCTCAATCTGCCTGTGCGTCTGACCTTTGATATGGGTAACTGGCTGTGGGTGGGGAATTGCCCGCAGGAAGCCGCACAGCAACTGGCTCCGGCCGTGTGCTACATCCACGTTAAAGCGGCGACGCCTCACCATGACAGCTTCCGCGCCGTGCCGCCGGACCCCATCAATACCGACTGGCTGGACGTACTGCGCGCCCTGCCTGCCGACGCGCCGCGTGGAATTGAGTTTCCGCTCGAAGGCAACGACCTGACCGCAGTAACCCGTCGCTATGTCGAACTGTTACGCGAGGATTAAGCAATGAATAAACAACTGGATGTCATCACCATCGGTGAAGCCATGGCGATGTTTGTGGCAACACAAACGGGCGATCTTAGTGAGGTTGAGCAGTTTATCAAACGTGTCGCCGGGGCTGAGCTCAACGTCGCGACCGGACTGGCGCGCCTGGGCCTGAATGTTGGCTGGGTCAGCCGCATTGGAGACGACAGCTTCGGCCAGTTTATGATCAATAGCCTTAAAAAAGAAGGTATTGATGCGACAGGTGTCACCTGCGACGCGCGTTTCGCTACCGGCTTTCAGGTTAAATCTAAGGTCGAAAATGGAACCGATCCCATTGTGGAATACTTCCGTAAAAACTCAGCGGCCAGCCATCTTTCACTTGATGACTTCAACGACCACTATTTCGCCAGCGCACGCCATCTACACTTAAGCGGCGTTGCGGCGGCCCTCTCTGACTCGTCCTACGCCCTGCTCGATCACACGGCCCGTACGATGAAAGCGCTGGGCAAAACAATCTCCTTCGACCCGAACCTGCGCCCGGTACTGTGGAAAAGCGAGGCAGAGATGGTGGAAAAACTTAATCACCTGGCGTTCCAGGCCGATTGGGTTTTACCCGGTTTGAAAGAGGGGATGATTCTGACTGGTCAACAAACGCCGGAAGCTATTGCCGATTTCTATCTGACGCGTGGTGTAAAAGCGGTGGTACTGAAAACCGGTGCAGACGGTGCCTGGTATAAAACCGCAGAGGGCGAGAAAGGCTGCGTCGCGCCAGTAAAAGTCGACAAGGTGGTTGATACGGTGGGCGCGGGCGATGGCTTCGCCGTCGGGGTTATTAGCGCCCTGCTGGAAGGACGCTCACTGCGTGATGCAGTAACCCGCGGAAATAAGATTGGCGCACTGGCCATTCAGGTTCAGGGCGACAGTGAAGGATTACCGACGCGTGAGGCGTTGGGGGAATAGTGCCGTCCCCCTCACCCTAACCCTCTCCCTCAAGGGAGAGGGGATGGAATGTGCACATTATTGGTTTTCCCCCCTTCCTCAAGGCAGAGGAACGGAATGTGCACATTATTGGTTTTCCCCCTTCCTCAAGGCAGAGGAACGGAATGTGCACATTATTGGTTTTCCCCCTCTCCTTGTGGGAGAGGGCCGGGGTGAGGGCATCAGCGCGCACCTTCCCCTAATAACACTCTGACCCTACAACTACAGAGGCAGGACTATGAATAGCTCAACCAATGCAGCCAAACGCTGGTGGTACATCATGCCAATCGTGTTTATCACGTACAGCCTGGCGTACCTCGACCGCGCAAACTTCAGTTTCGCTTCCGCCGCAGGCATTAACGAAGATTTAGGCATCACCAAAGGGATCTCTTCCTTGCTGGGCGCCCTTTTCTTCCTCGGCTACTTCTTCTTCCAGATCCCCGGCGCGATGTATGCGGAACGCCGCAGCGTGCGCAAACTGATTTTCGTCTGCCTGATCCTGTGGGGAGCCTGCGCCTCGCTCACCGGGATGGTCAACAATATTCCAATGCTTGCCGCCATTCGCTTTATTCTCGGCGTGGTGGAAGCGGCGGTGATGCCCGCCATGCTGATTTATATCAGTAACTGGTTCACCAAATCTGAACGCTCGCGCGCCAATACCTTCCTGATACTCGGTAACCCAGTGACGGTGCTGTGGATGTCGGTGGTTTCCGGCTACCTGATTCAGGCGCTCGGCTGGCGTGAAATGTTCATTATCGAAGGCTTTCCGGCCATCATCTGGGCGTTCTGCTGGTGGGTGCTGGTAAAAGACAAACCGGCGCAGGTGGGTTGGTTGTCTGAATCCGAAAAAGCGGCGTTGCAGGCCGAGCTCGATAAAGAGCAGCAGGGCATTAAAGCGGTGCGTAACTACGGCGAAGCGTTCCGTTCCCGCAACGTGATTCTGCTGTGTATGCAGTATTTCGCCTGGAGCATCGGCGTATACGGTTTCGTGCTGTGGCTGCCGTCAATTATTCGCAGCGGTGGCGCAAACCTGGGGATGGTAGAAGTGGGCTGGCTGTCATCTGTGCCGTATCTGGCCGCCACAGCGGCGATGATTCTGGTCTCCTGGGCTTCCGATAAGATGCAGAACCGCAAGCTGTTTGTCTGGCCGCTGCTGCTGATTGCCGGTTTCGCCTTTATCGGCTCATGGGCGGTGGGCGCTAACCACTTCTGGATTTCCTACACTCTGCTGGTTGTCGCCGGTGCCGCAATGTACGCGCCGTATGGCCCGTTCTTTGCCATCATCCCGGAAATGCTGCCGCGCAACGTCGCTGGCGGCGCCATGGCCTTAATCAACAGTATGGGCGCGCTGGGATCGTTCTTTGGCTCCTGGTTCGTCGGCTACCTCAACGGCGCGACCGGTTCGCCGTCCGCCTCTTACATTTTTATGGGAGTGGCACTTTTCGCCTCGGTATGGCTTACTCTGATTGTTAAGCCTGCTAAGAATCAACAACTTCCCGTTGGCGCACGCCACGCTTAAATCACACTTACGGAGAGTCGCATGAAGCCGTCCATTATTCTCTACAAGGCACTGCCTGACGATTTATTGCATCGCCTGGAAGCCCACTTTACCGTTACGCAGGTGCCTAACCTGCGCCCGGAAACCGTCCAACAGCATGCAGAGGTGTTTGCTAACGCCGTCGGCCTGCTGGGCTCCAGCGAAGCCGTTAACGAAGCGCTACTGGAGAAAATGCCGAAGCTGCGTGCGACCTCGACCGTCTCCGTGGGCTATGACAACTTTGATGTCGATGCCCTCAACGCGCGTCACATTCTGCTGATGCATACCCCCACTGTTCTGACGGAAACCGTCGCGGATACGGTGATGGCGCTGATGCTCAGTACCGCGCGCCGGGTGGTGGAAGTCGCCGATCGCGTAAAAGCCGGCGAATGGAAAAAAAGCATCGGGCCGGACTGGTTCGGTACCGATGTGCACCATAAAACGCTGGGTATTGTCGGGATGGGCCGCATCGGTATGGCGCTGGCTCAGCGCGCGCACTGCGGTTTCGGCATGCCGATTCTGTATAACGCTCGCCGCCAGCATCCGCAGGCCGAAGAGCGCTTCAGCGCGCGTTACTGTGACCTCGACACGCTATTGCAGGAATCCGATTTCGTGTGTCTGATCCTGCCACTCAGCGAAGAGACGCATCATCTTTTCGGTAAAGAACAGTTCGCGAAGATGAAATCCTCCGCCATCTTTATCAACGCTGGGCGCGGCCCGGTGGTAGACGAGCAGGCGCTCATTGCCGCGCTGCAAGCGGGTGAAATTCATGCCGCCGGGCTGGATGTCTTTGAGAAGGAACCGCTGTCTGTCGATTCCCCTCTGCTGACGCTGCCGAACGTCGTTGCACTACCACATATCGGCTCTGCCACGCATGAGACGCGCTTTAATATGGCGGCCTGCGCGGTGGATAACCTGATTGATGCGTTGCAGGGGAAAGTTGAGAAGAACTGTGTGAATCCGCAGGTGTTAAGCTAATTATTTCGGGCTCAGAATCGACCATTCTGAGCCCGAAAATGACGTATTGAACAGTAATCGGACGCTAAAACGAATAGCTAATCTTTCTGGGTTAGTAAAAACTGCGCGAGTAGTGCAGCAAACTGGAACACTGACGGTAGGGTTATCCCGTAGTGTATCGGTGTCATAAAAAAGACAATTTCTTCGTTCCTGCGGGCCTCCAGACGAATTACATCGCCTTTTTGTAAAGAGATATTCCGTATGAACGTTTGAGCATACGTTTCCTCAACACAGTCGCCATTTTTCATTAATCGCCAGGACAGTGCATGCGCGGAACAGCTGGCGGCAAAATTAACCTCTCCAGAGACTTCATCGCCCGGATATATCGTCCGGCCACTCTGCCGTAGATGTAATTGGCAATCGACCTCGTTGCTTATTGTTGTTCTGCCAGCCCTGAGGCCAGCCAATAGCCCGGCAATACTCAGTTCTCTGGAAAATATGGCTGTTGTCGGTTTCCCCAAAGGATAGACACCATTACCGTCAGGTTTATGCGCATCGCTTCCACCGGTCGCCGTCAGCCTAAAACCCTGGTTCCACAAAAAATCGTAAAACCGTATCGCCTTATCGTTATCAATAGGATGCCCTGCAAGATGTGGTGCATTAATGACTTCGAATAAATGTATATCTCGCACATCAAAATCGTGCTGTAACGTCATTCCCTCAGAAAAGGGGTGATTAATGGAAATTAAAACCCCTTCACCACTCAGATCATGAAACAGTTGGGTCAAAATCGTATTTTTTGACACGTTGTGCCACGAGAAATAATGACCGTAATCGATGAGCTTGTTGAAACCAAACGCGTTGTAATGCACTTCATTGTCCAGCGTGATTTCCGTTGCCGGAAGCACCAAAAAGGGACGATGGGGTAAGCGCGTTGTGATGACTGAATGATCGGTGACCGCCAGATAATCAAAACCGTTGTCCTCTGCACTATCGCAAATATCAGACAACGAAACTCGGCCATCAGAGTAATAACTATGGCAATGGAGATCGCCGCGATACCATTTTTCAGCGTGCTGAAGAACACGGTTTGGGCGCTGCGACAACACTGAAAAATTATCGGGCGTCGTCACGCCGGTCGGCGTATCGCCAGGAATAACGTCGAGCACCACGGCCCCCACATGTAGCGCAGGCCTTACGAATGTTATTGTCCAGATACCCGGCAGGATTTTTCCTGCCAGGGTATTGTTAGAACTTGATGCTGCCGATTCGCTTACGATGAAATGTTTCGTTCGCGTTTTACAGGTCAATAAAGCTCGTATTTGCTGTTCAGGATCTTTCAACACTAAAAAGAGGTGTTCAAAGGGGACATCCACGAGAAAAATATCAATACATGTTGCATGCTGAACCGTAAAAGTTGCTGACTGCACCTCGAAAGGTTCAGACGAAAACGCGAACCTTATGCGCATTAATGTCCCTCCAGCAATTCACGCACATCAACCGCAATACTGCATACGTTTGGACCGTACACAATCTGGACGCCATTCTTGCCGATACGAACAATACCCATCGCTTCCAGATTCTCTTTCCAGTGACGATCGGGAGCCATCAGCTCAGCATTCACCAGCACAATTCGCAACCGTGAGATGCAGTTATCAACCTCAACGATATTTTCACGTCCGCCTAATGCGGAGATAATTCCTTCGGCCAGAGAACCCTCTGTGCTCGCTTTCTTAATTTCACCACCAGTCGATTTCTTGTTCAATTTTTCGCTGTAATCTTGTTTGGTATATAACCTTATTTCATCATCACTGCCAACATCTTCACGCCCCGGCGTTTGAATATTAAAGCGAGTAATAAGCACTCTGAATAAGGCATAAGAGGCAACAAAAAAAGCAGGGAAAAGATAGAGAAAAGGCCAGATATTGAGCTTTTCCGGTCTAAAAAAGAAGGGTATCCAGTCTTTGATATTACCCTGATAAATCGACACCTTACACAGTTCAGAAAGCACTTCACCTAACGCCGCAAGCGGTGCATAGATAAAGAAATATAACCATGGCGCAATAAACAGAAAAGTAAATAGAATAGGCTCAGTAATACCAAAAACGATGGTAGAGATAACAACTGAAATCAACAAAGCAGCGACTTTTTTCTTATTTTCCTTTCGCGTGGCATGATACATCGCTAACGCAATACCTGGATAAATAGCAAAGTTGATGATGGCATTGCCCCCCATAAATCCGCGAACCAACAGCTTACCTGGTTCAGGTGAGGCAAGTTGCGCCATTTGTATCGCTGACGTACCGGAAACAAGAACGCCATCAACCATTTCCGATCCCCCCAGTTGAGTCCAGCGAATCGGGAGAGAAATCAGGGGATGCATTCCGAACGGAATCAGAATTTCGTTTACGGCCCGATAAACAAATGTGCCTAACAATCCTGAGTCATGTACGAATCCCGCAAAACTGCCCAGTGTTCCGCCGATAAATGGCCAGCAGACAAAGAAAAATGCCCCCAAAACGCCGCCTGCCAGCAACGAAAGAATAGGCACCGTGCGCGTTCCGGAGAAGAATGATAGCGCCAGAGGGAGCTTCGTATTGTAAAAGCGCGCATGAATAGCGGCGATGCAGAACCCGATTGCCAGACCGCCAAAGACACCCGTCCGATAGCTAAAATAGCCTAATTCAGTCGTGAAAAGCGCCGAGGATTTCGTCGCGTCTATAGCGCTCTGCCCCTGAGCAACGAAACCCGCTATCGTGGTATTTTCGGCATTCAGCCCTTCATTTTTCAGTAAAATAGAAAGGGTCATAAGCATCGACAAGTATGCGACCATTGCAGAAAATGCCGCCCATCCCTGTTCTTTTTTTGCTAATGAAAACGCCACACCAACTGCGTAAAGGATCCCCAGGTTTTTAAAAATGACATCACCTAATCCTTTAATAACGGTGAAGCATTTATACCATACAGAGTGAGAATAACTTCCCCAATCAAGTCCAAAAGAGTTTATCGTTGTCTCAGAAGTCAGCGCCCCACCCACACCCAATAATAAACCACCAATAGCAACCAGTGATATAGGTACCAGCATCGACTTGCCGTACATTTGCAATCTTTCTTTCATAAGAATCCCTGAAATATAGACACCGAATCATTCGGATTGCCGATTGAGACATCTGTTCCCACGATAAACAAAACATTAATGATATTTATTTATCATTCAAAACAATTAAAGCAATCCATGTATTTATATAGAAAATAAATTCATGACTTCTTTTACGCTTGTTTTATATCAATCAACGATTGGCGTTTAAACCTGTGCCAAAAAATAGGTACAAAGCATCTCAGTTTGAATACTGGTTTCGGTTTTCAGGGGGGAATAAGGGAGAAAGGTACAGACTAAAGATAATACCGGGCCTGAAATCAAACCCGGTGTCAGGAGACGACGCATCACATCAGGTGTGTTACGTCGACACGGCTTATTTTATTTGGTCGCGTCGACCGCCGCAGTCCAGGCCTGAGTAAATGCCTGATGCTGGGAAGCCAGCGGGCCGATCAGCGAGTTGTACTGGCTTGCCTGCTGCGAAGTCGGGAACTGAATGCCGTTCGCCACGAAGCTCACCTGCTCACCCTGCTGTGCGACAAAATCACCCACCTGAACCAGCTGCTGCGTGAAGATTTGCGCCGCCGGAATCAACGGTTGCATCGCATTTGCAGGTGCCGTCACCACTTTGCTGTATACCTGATCAAAGACCGGCTTCAGATCATCCGCCTGTTTCAGCGCGGCATGTGCCGCATCGGCCTGCATCTTTGCATTTTCCAGTTGCTGGCTCAGTACACCCAGCGAACCGTTCGCCTGACGCAGCGGCTCGCGCTGAGTCATATAATCCTGCGGAACGCGAATGGCGTTAACACTATCGACAACCGGACGCAAACCCGCATCCATCGCCTGGCTCACCTGCTGCGAATAGCCGTAAATGACGGCGTAATCGGAGACAAAGGGACCAAACTGTTTTTTCTGGTCAGCGGTCAGCGTTGGCAGACGTTCGCCCCCGCGCATCACTGTATTTTGCAGGAAATCGACAAACGCTTTGCGCTGATCGCCTTCTTTATCAAAACACCCACTCAGGCTAACAACCATCAACAACGCCGCAACAGGCGCAAACCAGCGAGAGCAGGACTTTCCTGTCGCCATTTTATTACTCCTTCAGCCAAAAAAACGCAAACAGGCACCCGCGTGCCCGACGCTGACAAGGATAGTCCAGCAGCGCGCCGCAGGATACCTTTTCCTGACAAGTTATGGCATGAAATCACGATGAGGAAAGGGAGAATTTCAAGATGTTAATGCAATGTTGCATACATCACATTTATGGCCACTACATTTACGCGAAATATTGTCATTAATCCATTGTTTTAAAATGACTTTAATCTTATTTCTTAAATCCTTTCCCGTAGGGAGTACGATAATCGCACACTTCCTGATTTCCCCTGCATTGTCGCCGCATACGTTAAGTGTTTTGATGAATTGAACGATTACCGGAAATAGGTTCGATAATCGCACAACCGCATGCGGGAGAATCCTTCTCCCCGCTGTTTTCAGGAATTGCCGCATGACGAAGACAACCACGGATATTCAGGCTTTTATCAACGATCATCCCTTTTCTAAATATCAGTGGATGATCCTCGCATTATGCTTTGTGACCGTCGCCATGGACGGTTTCGACACTGCGATTATTGGCTTTATCGCCTCTGACCTGGTGCAGGAATGGGGCGTGCAGAAATCAGATCTCGGGCCGGTGATGAGCGCCGCGCTGGTTGGCCTGGCGGTGGGTGCATTAACGGCAGGCCCAATGGCGGACCGTATTGGCCGCAAGAAAGTACTGGTGCTGTCGATTCTGGTTTTCGGTGGCTTTAGCCTTGTCACCGCGTTTGCCACCAACCTCACCCAGCTTACGCTGCTGCGTTTCCTGACCGGACTGGGGCTGGGTGCGGCGATGCCCAATGCCGCCACGCTGATGAGCGAATATGCACCAGAGCGTCGCCGCGCACTGCTGGTGAATCTGATGTTTGTGGGCTTCCCCATTGGCTCGTCGATGGGCGGGTTTATCTCAGCGTGGCTCATTCCACACTACGGCTGGCAGAGCGTGCTGATCCTTGGCGGCGTCATGCCGTTGGCGCTGGCGGTGCTGCTGATCTTCCTGCTGCCGGAATCCGCGCGCTATATGGTGGTCAAAAACCAGCCTCAACATAAAATTGCCGCCATTCTCAAACGTATCGCCCCGGTGGCCGATAACGCGAGTTTTGTCCTGCAGGAAGCCGGACAGGTGAAAGAGAAATCGGCGCTGGGGGTGATTTTCTCGCCTCGCTATGCTGTCGGCACGGTGATGCTGTGCCTGACCTACTTCATGGGCCTGTTGATTTTTTATTTACTGACCAGCTGGCTACCGCTGTTAATTCGCGAAACCGGTGCATCCTTAAGCCAGGCGTCGGTCATCACTGCCCTGTTTCCGCTGGGCGGCGGGATTGGCGTGCTTATCCTCGGCGTGCTGATGGATAAACTCAATCCCAATAAGGTAGTGGCGGTAGGCTACGTACTGACAGGCGTGTTCGTCTGCCTGGTCGGTTTCTCAACCAACAGCCTGGTGCTGATGGGCGTGATGGTCTTTATTGCCGGTACCATCATGAACGGCGCGCAATCCTCGATGCCGGCTCTTGCAGCGGGTTTCTACCCGACGCAGGGGCGCGCAACGGGCGTGGCGTGGATGCTGGGGCTGGGCCGATTCGGTGGCATTCTGGGCGCATTCAGCGGGGCATTCCTGATGCAAGCGGAACTCTCCTTCCAGACCATTTTTACACTGCTGGCCATTCCCGCGCTGGTGTCAGCGCTTGCGCTGCTGGTAAAACACATCGTCAGCCAGCGGCAGATGCGAAAGAACGAAGCAGAAACGCCTGCGTTAAACCAAAATACGCAGAAAGCCTGATAAAGCGAACCGGCGGCTCAGCCGTCGGTTTTAGCGCTTTTTTACAAAATTATACTTCCCGCCACTGACCTTGATTTGTGTACAATTTTTACGCTATTTGCGCTGTATAGAAATCGATCTCACGAATAATCACTTCAGCAACCAACTTTTGAACGGATTTCCCGACTATTCTTAACTGGCTGTACCTATTCACGATCACGCTGTGTGTATATAGGAGTTATCAATGGAAGAAAAAGATTCTACATTTGAACTGCTGAGCAGTCTGGAAGAGATTGTCTTCAAAGATGCTTCATCAATGATTAACCTGACACCAAAGCCATCGATCTTTTCCGAGTTTGAGGAGCTACGCAAAGATACCGGTTTGCAGATGGCTGAGTTCGCTAAAGCGATGGGCGTAAGTGTTTCTCTGGTGCAGGAATGGGAGTCCAGACGGGTAAAACCTTCAGTTACCGAACTTAAATTGCTCCGTCTGATTCAGGCCGACCAACAAATTACAAACAGATAACAATCTGATTCATATGCATTTATCTCTTATTTAACGGTCCTTTTCTTGGGCCGTTTTATGTTTTTCTCAGATAACGTTTGCGTTTAGTGGCCGAAGTATGCGTTAATAGCTTCACGGTTTGACGCACAGACCACAAAGCAGTTGAGTAAAGCAGTTCCCTTCAAGGTTATCCATTGGTACCCCTCGTAGCGACATTTCCTTTACGCTTTAAATTCTGTAAAGCATGCCATAACGCCGTAAGGCTCACTTAATTTATAAAGGTAATTTCTATGTCCGGTAAAATGACTGGTATCGTAAAATGGTTCAACGCTGATAAAGGTTTCGGCTTCATCACTCCTGACGATGGTTCTAAAGACGTGTTCGTACACTTTTCTGCTATCCAGAACGATGGTTACAAATCTCTGGACGAAGGTCAGAAAGTGTCCTTCACCATCGAAAGCGGCGCTAAAGGCCCGGCAGCTGGCAACGTAACTTCTCTGTAAGTTTAAGCCGCTAAGAATTCGAATCCCTGCCCTCGGGCGGGGATTTTTTTTGCCTGCGATTTGTCGTCGTAGACTTTAGTGATATTCACATCATAAATAAAAAGGGTGCATTGAAAATGCATCACGCCACAAGAAAGGCGGAGATTTCTCCCCGCCAGTTGCCCTTACTTTTTATTCCCACAGCCTAAAAATGCCGCCAGCTCATTACTTCCCTGTTTGATGTGTAATTCACACAGTGAATCTCTCACCATCCAGGTAAATAATAATAGCGTGAAACAAATCACTACTAAGCTAAATAACAAATATTTTTGCGGCATTCCCAGCCTCCGGTGTTGATTTCCAACAAGCAAGAGGCTACCTTTATGGTGTCTATGCATAGAGGGGCCTCACTTTGATTTATAGTCAGGTGGGGCTTTTCTCTGTCTGCCTTTCGGTGATACCTGAGACAAACAGTCTCAAGCACCCGCCGCTATTCTAGCAAACACCGCTCAGGCGAAAGAATGAATATATTCTGAAAAAGTTTCTGAGAAATAAATGTGTAAGTACATGCACATTTATAAAATGATTGTTACTTTTTATGATTACCCCATAAACATAGCCATTTGTGGCCATCCACAATAGGGTCATTCACAGCATAAATAAAAGGGTGCATTGAGAATGCATCACGCCACAAGAAAGGCAGAGATTTCTCCCCGCCAGTTGCCCTTACTTTTTATTCCCACAGGCTAAAAATGCCGCCAGCTCATTACTTCCCTGTTTGATGTGTAATTCACACAGTGAATCTCTCACCATCCAGGTAAATAATAATAGCGTGAAACAAATCACTACTAAGCTAAATAACAAATATTTTTGCGGCATTCCCAGCCTCCGGTGTTGATTTCCAACAAGCAAGAGGCTACCTTTATGGTGTTCATGCATAGAGGGGCCTCACTTTGATTTATAGTCAGGTGGGGCTTTTCTCTGTCTGCCTTTCGGTGATACCTGAGACAAACAGTCTCAAGCACCCGTCGCTATTCTAGCAAACACCGCTCACGCAAAAGAATTAATGTATTCTGAAAAAAATTTTGCGTAATAAATGTGTAAGTACACACACATTAATCGAATAATTATTACTTGTTTATATTAGCGCATAAAAAAACCTGCCATTCGGCAGGTTTTTATTTATCAGCAGTAAACTTATTGCAGCAGCGAAATATCCGCAACCTGCAGGAACAGTTCACGCAGCTTCGACAGCATAGTCAGACGGTTGATACGCAGTTCTTTGTCATCAACCATAACCATCACTTTGTCGAAGAAGGCATCGACTGGCTCACGCAGCTCCGCCAGTTCTACCAGCGCTTCCTGATAACGCCCTTCTGCAAAAGCAGGTGCCAGTTTGTCACGTAAAACCACAACCTGCATGGCCAGCGCTATTTCTTCCGGCTCTTTCAGCGTGGCGGCGTTTACGCGGTCATTCAGCACTTCGTCTGTTTTCGCAAGGATGTTAGAAACACGCTTATTAGCCGCAGCCAGCGCAGATGCCGCTTCCAGAGTACGGAAGTGAGATACCGCTTTCATACGCGCATCGAAATCTGCCGGACGCGTCGGACGACGAGCCAGCACAGCCTGGATGGTGTCGACGGTGTAACCGGCATCCTGATACCAGGCGCGGAAACGGCCCAACATGAAGTCGATAACGTCATCAACCACGTTGGCGTTAGTCAGCTTATCACCGTACAGACGCGCCGCTTCTTCAGTCAGTGTTTGCAGATCGAGGTTGAGGTTCTTCTCAACGATAATGCGCAGCACGCCCAGCGCGGCACGACGCAGCGCAAACGGGTCTTTGTCGCCCTTCGGATGCTGGCCGATACCAAAGATACCCGCCAGGGTGTCCATCTTGTCAGCGATCGCCAGCGCACAAGCCACAGGATTAGACGGCAGGTCATCACCGGCAAAGCGCGGTTGATACTGCTCGTTCAGCGCCACGGCGACATCTTCCGCTTCGCCATCGTGACGCGCGTAGTGCATACCCATCACGCCCTGGGTGTCGGTGAACTCGAAGACCATGTTGGTCATCAGGTCACACTTGGACAGCAGGCCCGCACGGGTAGCGTGGTTGACGTCAGCGCCAATCTGTTCTGCGATCCAGCCAGCCAGCGCCTGGATGCGGTCAGTTTTGTCGCGCAGCGTGCCCAGCTGTTGCTGGAACAGCACGGTTTGCAGGCGCGGCAGGTTATCTTCCAGACGTTTTTTACGGTCGGTATTGAAGAAGAACTCCGCATCGGCCAGACGCGGGCGAACCACTTTTTCGTTACCGGAGATAATCTGCTGCGGGTCTTTCGACTCGATGTTGGAAACGAAGATAAAGTTCGGCAGCAGTTTGCCGTCGTTTGCATACACCGGGAAGTACTTCTGGTCACCTTTCATGGTGTAAACCAGCGCTTCAGACGGCACCGCGAGGAATTTCTCTTCAAACTTCGCAGTCAGTACAACCGGCCATTCCACCAGCGAGGTGACTTCTTCCACCAGGCTTTCGCTTAAGTCAGCGTTACCGCCAATCTTACGCGCGGCTTCTTCGGCATCAGCTTTAATCTTCGCTTTACGCTCAGCGTAATCGGCGATGACTTTCCCGCGCTCGCGCAGAATTTCCGGATACTGATCGGCGTTATCGATAGTGAATTCCGGCTCGCCCATAAAGCGGTGGCCACGAATCACGCGATCGGACTGAATACCCAGAATGGTTGCCGGAATGACTTTGTCGCCCAGCAACAGGGTCACAGTGTGAACCGGACGCACGAAGTGCACGTCAGACGCGCCCCAGCGCATCAGTTTCGGAATTGGCAGCTTTGCCAGCGAAGTAGCGACCATATTCGGCACCAGCGCTTCGGTACTTTCGCCCTTCACGTGGGCGCGATACAGCAGCCATTCGCCTTTGTCAGTGGTCAGACGCTCAGCCTGGTCAACGGTAATACCGCAGCCACGCGCCCAGCCTTCTGCCGCTTTGCTTGGTTTTCCTTCGGCGTCGAACGCCTGGGCAATCGCCGGGCCGCGTTTTTCAACTTCGCGATCGGCCTGAGCTTCCGCCAGGTTGGCAACCTTCAGCGCCAGACGACGCGGGGCAGCAAACCATTCAACGTTGCCGTGTGCGAGGCCGGCGTTATCCAGCTCCGCAGTGAAGTTCGCAGCAAAGGACTCAGCCAGGCTGCGCAGTGCTTTTGGTGGCAGCTCTTCAGTGCCAATTTCCACCAGAAAAGTTTTCTCAGACATGGCCGCCTCTTACTTGTCTTTGTTGCACATCGGGAAGCCGAGGGCTTCACGGGAAGCATAATAAGCTTCTGCCACTGCTTTGGTCAGGGTGCGAATGCGCAGGATATAGCGCTGACGCTCGGTGACGGAGATGGCTTTACGCGCATCCAGCAGGTTGAAGCTGTGGGCGGCTTTCAGAATACGCTCGTAGGCTGGCAGCGGCAGCGGATTTTCCAGCGCCAGCAACTGCTGCGCTTCTTTCTCGTACTGCTCGAAGCAGGTGAACAGGAAGTCCACATCCGCGTATTCAAAGTTGTAAGTGGACTGCTCCACTTCGTTCTGATGGAACACGTCGCCGTAGGTGGTTTTACCCAGCGGGCCGTCGCTCCAGACCAGGTCGTAAACGCTGTCTACGCCCTGAATGTACATCGCCAGACGTTCCAGACCGTAGGTGATCTCGCCGGTAACCGGTTTACATTCCAGGCCGCCAACCTGCTGGAAGTAAGTGAACTGCGTCACTTCCATGCCGTTCAGCCACACTTCCCAACCCAGACCCCAGGCACCCAGCGTCGGGTTTTCCCAGTTATCTTCCACGAAACGGATATCGTGGATGGTCGGGTCCATGCCCAACTCTTTCAGGGAACCGAGGTACAGCTCCTGAATGTTGTCCGGCGATGGCTTGATGACCACCTGGAACTGATAGTAGTGCTGTAAACGGTTCGGGTTTTCGCCGTAGCGGCCATCGGTCGGACGACGAGAAGGCTGCACATAAGCAGTCGCCATCGGCTCTGGGCCCAGCGCGCGCAGGCAGGTCATTGGGTGAGAGGTACCCGCGCCAACTTCCATGTCCAATGGTTGAACAATGGTGCAGCCCTGGCGAGCCCAGTAATCCTGTAAGGTCAGGATCAAGCCCTGGAAGGTCCTGGTATCAAACTTTTGCATATTATTTCGTGCTGGATACGTGTGGATTTAAAGGAAGGGATCAGTATACCCGCTGGCTGGAAGATATACAGTATGAAAGCGGCCTGTTTAGGGAAAATAGAGGAAAACAGGCCGTCTTTTCGTGCCATATTGCCGCGTTTAACGCATCGATAAGTGTAAAAAATCACCATTTGCGTCAAATGAGCAGACAAAACCTTCATTGCGGGGAGTATAGCCGCGTAATTCATAGCTGCCCTGAAAACGCTCAAAGCCCGTGACATCAATTTTCTGCGCCACTGTGTTATAGCGCTCCGCTGCCCGCTCCTTGCATAAATTTTCCATGCCCAGCGAGCGCGCGGGGTTCGCTTTCGCATTTTGCGCTTTCATCGGCGCAGCATTTTCGTGCGTAGCGCATCCCGCCAGTAATAGCCCCATTAGCAGGGGAAGAAGTCGCTTCATCATCATTTTTCATTACCGCCTTACGATCGGGCTGTTATTTTAGTTTGTGGTCTCTGATGCGCCCGCATTTTGCGAATCACACCACAATCTTATACCCAAAATAGTTCGAGTTGCCTGAAGGCGGCAAACGAGCTCACCCCAGGAGCGTACATAAGTACGTGACTGGGGTGAGCGAGTGCAGCCAACGCATAGGCAACTCGAAATATGAAGGGTATACAAGTGTGGGGTGAAAAACTCAGAATAATCCAGTCAAATAGCCTAATAAATATTGAGTCACACTTTGTTTGAAAGGAGAAACCGGCCCCAATGCAGCCCAAAATAAACTGGATTGATAACCTACGCGGAATAGCCTGCCTGATGGTAGTGATGATCCATACGACAACCTGGTACATTACCAACGCGCACAGTATCAGCCCGGTGAACTGGGATATTGCTAATGTTCTCAACTCTGCCTCACGCGTAAGCGTGCCGCTGTTCTTCATGATTTCCGGCTATCTTTTTTTCGGGCCACGCAGCGCCCAGCCGCGCCATTTTCTGCGGATTGCACTGTGCCTGCTGTTTTACAGCGTCGTGGCGCTTATTTATATCGCGGCCTTCACGCATATCAATATCGAAGGGTCGCTTAAGAACATCCTACAGAAGCCTGTTTTCTATCACCTGTGGTTTTTCTTTGCCATTATCGTGATTTATCTGGTCTCGCCGCTGATTGAGGTGAAAGCGATAAGCGGCAAAATGCTACTGGCGCTGATGGTGGTGATTGGTATTGTTGCTAACCCGAATACTGTGACGTTGAAAGCCGACGGCATCGAATGGCTGCCGGTAAATCTCTATATCAACGGCGACACCTTTTACTACCTGATTTACGGCCTGTTAGGGCGCGCTATCGGTATGATGGAGACGCAAAAACGTGGATTAAGCTGGCTGTGCGGGATCGGTTTTGTGCTGGCGGTGGCGGTGATTTCGCGTGGCACGCTGCATGAATTGAACTGGCGCGGCAACTTTGCCGACACCTGGTATCTGTACTGTGGGCCAATGGTATTTATCTGCGCGGCGACGCTGTTTGTGGTCGTCAAAAATTGTCTTAATCATCGCGTGTTGCCGGGATTAGCGCTGATTTCGCGCCATTCGCTGGGTATTTATGGTTTTCATGCCCTGATTATTCATGCCCTGCGAAGCAGCGGCGCAGACATTAAAAGCTGGCCGCTGCTCGATATTGTGTGGATTTTCTGCGCCACGCTGGCGGGGAGTTTGTTGCTTTCGATGCTGGTACAACGCGTGGATAGCAAGCGATTTGTCAGCTAACGCCAGCGCGCCGCGCCGGACATCGCGGCAAACCAGGCGATAACGCTAAGCCCCTTTTCTGTCAGGTTAAGGGGTAAGTTCCAGATGCCCACCAGCATTAATCCTGTTGCCAGCAGTAGCACCAGGCGACACAGCCCAGCAAAACGTGTCTCGTCTTTGTCTTTTCCGGATAATCGCTGGTACGCCAGCACGGTGAACACACCAAGGACCAGCACGGCCAGGAAATAGCCTTTATCGGTTAACTGCGGGCAGTCGCCCCATAGACATACGACGTAGAGAATAACTCCAAAAAACAACACACCCTGCGGGGCCTTTAGCGCTAACTTCATGGCGATCTCCTTATCCATAGCAAATGCATTATGAACGGAAACCGCAGCGCAACATTAGAGCAACACGAAATTTCCAGCAAATTCGGAATTCATCAATTCAGACGGGAGATCCGCCCCATAAGGGGCGGAAAACATCAGGACATCAACGGCAATAGCTGCTGATAAAGTTGGCGGAAGGTTTCACGACGCGGGGCATAGTGTGCATGCCGCTGTGCGTCCGGGTAGTGCGCCTGCTCAAGCGGTAACTGCGGCAGCAGATCAGCGAACGGTTTATCGCGGTGAATCGCCAGTTGCGCCAGGCGCGCTGCGCCCAATGCCGGTCCGACATCGCCGCCAGTGCGGTAATCCAGCTGTTGACCGCTGATATCCGCCAGCATCTGACGCCAGTAAGCGCTACGCGCACCACCGCCAATCAGGGTCACGCTTTTCGGTGTGACGCCGCAGGCATGAACCACATCCATCCCGTCGGCCAGTGCGAAACCTACGCCTTCGAGCACCGCGCGCGCCAGTTCAGCCGGGCCATGCTGGTGCGTCAGGCCAAAGAAGACGCCTTTTGCCTGCGGGTTATTGTGCGGCGTACGCTCACCGGAAAGATACGGCAGGAACCACACCGGCCCGGCATTCTCATCGGCGGATTGCGCTGCGCTTATCAGCGCAGGTACGTTTTCCAGCCCGGTGAGTTTTGCTGCCCAGTCGAGGCACGACGCAGCGCTAAGCATCACCGACATTAAATGCCAGCGCCCCGGCAGCGCATGGCAGAAACTGTGCACCGCGCTTTCTGGCTTGCTGAGGAATCCTTCGCTTACCGCAAAGTAAACGCCTGACGTGCCGAGCGAGAGCATCGCCTGCCCGGCATCGGCCATACCTACACCGACTGCGCCCGCCGCGTTGTCACCGCCACCCGCAACCACAGGCACCGCGGGCATATTCCACGCCTGCGCGACGGATGGCAGCAGCGTGCCAGTAATCTCACAGCCTTCAAATAGCCCAGGCATGTTGTCACGGCTCAGTCCACAGGCCGCGAGCATCACATCGCTCCAGTCCCGTTTTGCCACGTCCATCCACATCGTACCCGCCGCGTCGGACATATCACTGGCGAATTCACCGGTAATACGCAGGCGCAGATAATCTTTTGGCAACAGGACCTTATCGACCTGGGCAAAAATCTCCGGCTCATGGCGCTTCACCCACAGCAGTTTCGGCGCGGTAAAGCCCGGCATCATCAGGTTGCCGGTAATCTGGCGTGAATTTTTCACCGCGTCTTCCAGCAACTGGCACTCTTGTGCACAGCGGCCATCGTTCCACAGAATCGCCGGGCGAAGGACGCGCTGCTGCTTGTCGAGAAGGGTTGCGCCGTGCATCTGCCCGGCAATGCCCAGCGCTTTAACGCCCTGTAAACTGTGCTGCTGCGAGAGCGCTTTAATCGCGCGGTCGGTCGCCAGCCACCACTGCTCCGGGTCCTGTTCAGACCACAGTGGATGCGGGCGAGAAACGGTAAGTTTTTCCGTTTGCGAGGCGACGACATCGCCCTCTTCACTCAGAAGGATAGCTTTAACGCCGGATGTACCCAGATCAATCCCAATATACATAGCGATCGTTCCTTAAAAAAAGCCCGGTTTCGCTCGCGCTTACCGGGCCTGCATAATCAGGCCGGGCGAAATAATCGCCCGGCGGTTTCCATTATTTGTCGAACAGATAGTGATTGACCAGGTTTTCCAGCAGTTCCTGGTGACCGCTCTGATGATGCGGCGCCAGCTGATGCTGCTCGGCATATTTTGCCAAGTCCTGCAACGACATCTGCCCTTTCAGGATTTGCTGGCCCAGTTCACCGTTCCAGCCCGCGTAACGTTTCGCCACGCGTTTATCCAGCTCGCCGCCTTCAATCATACGCGCCGCCACTTTCAGCGACAGCGCCATGGTGTCCATCGCGCCAATGTGACCATAGAACAGATCATATTTGTCGGTGCTCTGACGACGTACTTTCGCATCGAAGTTCAGGCCACCGGTAGTGAAGCCGCCCGCTTTGAGAATTTCGTACATCACCAGCGCATTCTCTTCCACGCTGTTCGGGAACTGGTCAGTATCCCAGCCCAGTTGCGCGTCGCCACGGTTGGCATCAACGGAACCGAACAGGCCCAACGCGATCGCGGTGGCAATTTCGTGATGGAAAGAGTGCCCCGCCAGCGTCGCGTGGTTCGCTTCAATGTTCAGTTTAATCTCTTTTTCCAGGCCGAACTGTTTGAGGAAGCCATAAACGGTCGATGCATCGTAATCATACTGATGCTTGGTCGGTTCCTGCGGTTTCGGTTCGATAAGCAGGGTGCCCTGGAAACCGATTTTGTGTTTATGCTCCACCACCATCTGCATGAAGCGGCCAATCTGCTCGCGTTCCTGACGCAGGTCGGTATTCAGCAGGGATTCGTAGCCTTCACGGCCTCCCCACAATACGTAGTTCTCGCCGCCCAGTTTGTGGGTGGCATTCATGGCGGTGAAGACCTGCGTCGCCGCCCAGCTAAAGACTTCCGGGTCAGGGTTCGTGGCCGCGCCTGCACCGTAGCGCGGGTTAGTAAAGCAGTTCGCCGTACCCCACAGCAGTTTCACACCGCTCTGCTGCTGTTTTTCGGCCAGCACGTCTACCATCTGCGCGAAGTTGTTCAGATACTCTTTCAGCGACGCGCCTTCCGGCGATACGTCAACATCATGGAAGCAGTAGTAAGGCACGTTCAGCTTATGGAAGAATTCAAATGCGACATCCGCTTTGCGTTTCGCCAGGGCAATGGCTTCACCCGGCTGCTGCCACGGGCGGTCGAATGCGCCCACGCCGAACATATCTGCGCCATTCCAGCAGAAGGTGTGCCAGTAGCAGGCGGCGAAGCGCAGGTGATCTTCCATCCGTTTACCCAGCACCAGTTCGTCAGGGTTGTAGTGGCGGAAAGCCAGCGGGTTTTCCGTTTTAGGGCCTTCGAAACGAACACGATCCAGTTGGTCGAAATAAGCTTGCATAATGAACTCCATAATCAGATACGCGGCGAGGAATAATTCGTTGTCTAATACTGAGTTCAGATTTCCTGTTCCTCAATTACGTTATTTCACACTGCGATTAAGAGAATCCACAAACGTGCGCTGGCTCGCAAAATAAAACGGCTCGCAAAATTTATGTAAATTTCTCTTAGGCGATATATAAAACTCGATCAAGCTCATAAATTGACAATTAAACCAAATATCGTAATGGGAAGATAAAAATCTGTAATTGCCAGCACCGCTTTCTATGTTAAAAATTTGCTGCGTGTTAAGTCGTGCTTGTTTCTTTTATCGCCAATCTCATTACCTACCCTACAAAAGGCATTACGACTATGAAAATCAAGAACCTTTGCCTCACGCTCTGTGCATCCCTTCTGCTTACCAGCATGGCGAGCAGCGCAAAAGAAGTCAAAATCGGTATGGCTATCGACGATCTGCGTCTTGAGCGCTGGCAGAAAGACCGCGATATTTTTGTTAATAAAGCAGAATCGTTAGGCGCCAAAGTATTTGTACAGTCGGCTAACGGTAACGAAGAAACCCAGATGTCGCAGATTGAAAATATGATCAACCGTGGCGTCGATGTTCTGGTCATTATTCCTTACAACGGTCAGGTACTCAGTAACGTCATTAAAGAAGCCAAACAGGAAGGTATTAAAGTCCTGGCTTATGATCGCATGATCAATAACGCTGATATCGATTTCTATATCTCTTTCGACAATGAAAAAGTGGGCGAAATGCAGGCCCAAAGCCTGGTCAATCAGGTTCCACAAGGTAATTATTTCCTGATGGGTGGCTCACCGGTGGATAATAACGCCAAACTGTTCCGCGCGGGTCAAATGAAAGTCTTAAAACCGTATATCGATAGCGGCAAAATTAAAGTCGTAGGCGATCAATGGGCCGATGGCTGGTTACCTGAAAACGCCCTGAAAATTATGGAAAACGCCCTCACCGCCAATAACAACAAAATTGATGCTGTGGTGGCGTCTAATGATGCGACCGCAGGCGGTGCGATTCAGGCACTGAGCGCACAGGGCCTGGCGGGCAAAGTCGCTATCTCCGGGCAGGATGCGGACCTTGCGGGGGTAAAACGCATTATTGCGGGCACGCAAACCATGACCGTGTATAAACCGATCACCACGCTTGCGACAACCGCCGCTGAAATCGCTGTCGAGCTCGGCAACGATCAACAGCCGAAGTCAGATGCCACGCTGAATAATGGCCTGAAAGATGTGCCGTCTCGCCTCCTGACGCCAATCGAAGTGAATAAGAGCAATATCGACCAAACCGTCGTTAAAGATGGGTTCCATAAGAAGAGCGAACTTTAATTTCTCTGCCCCGGTAACGGGGCAGTCGTTCTCGTTCGGCCTGAATTATCGGCTTACGTGGAGCAGCTATGTCTTATTTACTTGAAATGAAAAATATCACCAAAGCCTTTGGCGCGGTGAAAGCAGTGGATAACGTCAGCTTGCGTTTAAATCCTGGCGAAGTAGTGTCACTGTGTGGTGAAAATGGCTCCGGAAAATCGACGCTCATGAAAGTGCTGTGCGGAATTTACCCGCACGGCAGCTACGACGGCGAGATTATTTTTGCCGGAGAAACGCTTACCCCGACGCATATTCGCGACACCGAACGCAAAGGTATCGCCATAATTCACCAGGAGCTGGCGCTGGTGAAACACCTTACGGTGCTGGAGAATATTTTTCTTGGCGCAGAAATCAGCCGCCACGGTATTCTCGACTACGACGCTATGACCCTGCGCTGCGAAAAATTACTTGCCCAGGTCAGTCTGGCAATTTCGCCCGACACTCGCGTGGGCGATTTAGGGCTGGGGCAACAGCAACTGGTCGAAATTGCCAAAGCGCTGAATAAACAGGTGCGCCTGTTGATCCTCGACGAGCCAACCGCTTCGCTCACCGAGCAGGAAACGGCCGTGCTGCTGGATATCATCCGCGACCTTCAGCACCACGGCATTGCCTGCATCTATATTTCGCACAAGCTCAATGAAGTGAAGGCTATCTCCGACACCATCTGCGTGATCCGCGATGGTCAGCACATCGGCACGCGCGACGCCAGCAGCATGAGCGAGGACGACATCATCACCATGATGGTGGGCCGCGAACTGACGGCGCTCTACCCCAACGAACCGCACGCCACCGGTAACGAAATCCTGCGCGTGGAACACCTCACGGCGTGGCATCCGGTTAACCGCCACATCAAGCGGGTAAACGATATCTCTTTCAGCCTTCGGCGCGGGGAAATTCTCGGGATTGCCGGGCTGGTCGGCGCCGGACGTACCGAGGCGGTACAGTGCCTGTTTGGCGTCTGGCGCGGGCGCTGGGAGGGGAAAATCTTTCTGGATGGCAAACCCGTGACCATTAACACCTGCCAGCAGGCGATTGCCCACGGTATTGCAATGGTGCCGGAAGATCGCAAAAAAGATGGCATCGTGCCGGTGATGGCTGTGGGTAAAAATATGACGCTGGCGGCGCTTGATCAGTTCAGCGGTGTGCTAAGCAGCCTGGATGATGCCCGCGAGCAGCAATGTATTTTACAGTCGTTGCAACGGCTTAAAGTCAAAACATCCTCACCAGAGCTGGCGATTGGTCGCCTCAGCGGCGGTAATCAACAGAAAGCAATTCTGGCACGCTGCCTGTTGCTCAACCCGCGCATTCTGATCCTCGACGAACCGACGCGCGGTATCGACATTGGCGCGAAATATGAAATCTACAAGCTGATCAACCAACTGGTGCAACAGGGGATCGCCGTTATCGTTATCTCTTCCGAACTGCCGGAAGTACTGGGTCTTAGCGACCGGGTGCTGGTGATGCACGAAGGGAAACTGAAAGCGGACCTGGTGAACCACAACCTGACGCAGGAAAAAGTGATGGAAGCCGCATTAAGGAGCGAACGTCATGTCGAAAAACAACCCGTCTGAAATCAAGCTGGCGGCGCCGACGCCGGCCCCCACATTTAGCCTGAAGTCGCTGAATTTGCAGGTTTTCGTGATGATTGCCGCTATTGTGGTCATCATGCTGTTCTTCACCTGGACGACCGAAGGCGCGTACCTCAGCGCCCGTAACGTCTCTAACCTGCTACGCCAGACAGCCATCACCGGCATTCTGGCGGTGGGGATGGTGTTTGTGATTATCTCCGCCGAAATCGACCTCTCTGTCGGCTCAATGATGGGTCTGCTCGGCGGCGTAGCGGCGATTTTCGACGTCTGGCTCGGTTGGCCGTTGCCGCTGACCATCATCGTGACGCTGGCGATGGGCCTGGTACTCGGCGCATGGAACGGTTGGTGGGTTGCCTATCGGAAAGTCCCGTCGTTTATCGTCACCCTCGCCGGGATGCTGGCCTTCCGGGGTATTCTGATTGGCATCACCAACGGTACCACCGTGTCGCCTACCAGCGCCGCGATGTCGCAAATTGGTCAAAGCTACCTGCCTGACGGCATTGGCTTCTCCTTCGGGGCGATTGGCCTGATGGCATTTGTTGTCTGGCAGTGGCGCGGGCGCATGCGACGTCAGAATCTTGGGCTCGCTACACCGGCCTCTACCGGCGTGGTCGGGCGTCAGGCATTGACGGCGATAATTGTACTGGGTGCGATCTGGCTGTTGAACGATTATCGCGGCGTGCCGACGCCGGTTCTGCTGCTGACGCTGCTGCTGTTGGGCGGGATGTTCATGGCAACGCGCACGGCGTTTGGACGTCGCATTTACGCCATCGGCGGTAATATCGAAGCCGCGCGCCTGTCAGGGATTAACGTCGAGCGCACCAAGCTTGCCGTCTTCGCCATCAACGGCCTGATGGTGGCGATTGCCGGGTTAATCCTCAGCTCGCGTCTTGGCGCAGGTTCACCGTCGGCAGGCAACATTGCCGAGCTGGACGCTATCGCCGCCTGCGTGATTGGCGGCACCAGTCTGGCGGGCGGCGTGGGGAGCGTGGCCGGAGCGGTAATGGGCGCGTTTATCATGGCATCGCTGGATAATGGAATGAGCATGATGGACGTGCCCACTTTCTGGCAATATATCGTTAAGGGCGCCATTTTGCTGCTGGCAGTCTGGATGGATTCGGCCACCAAACGCCGCGCTTGATACGATGTAATAATGTCGATACCGGCGAATGATGCCGGTATTGTCATTCATGATTCACCAGGGAAATTGAACCATGTTTGAAAAGCGTCACCGTATTACCCTGTTATTCAACGCGAATAAAGCCTATGACCGACAGGTGGTCGAAGGGGTTGGTGAGTATTTACAGGCGTCGCAGTCGGAGTGGGATATTTTCATTGAGGAAGATTTCCGCGCGCGTATCGAAAACATCAAAGAGTGGCTTGGCGATGGCGTGATTGCCGATTATGACGATCCCCACATCGAAGCGTTATTGGCCGACGTGAAAGTGCCCATTGTCGGCGTAGGCGGCTCCTATCATCGCCCGGATCAGTATCCGCCCGTCCATTACATCGCCACCGATAACTATGCGTTGGTTGAAACCGCTTTCCTGCACCTGAAAGAGAAAGGCGTACATCGATTCGCGTTCTACGGCTTGCCGGGCTCCAGCGGTAAACGCTGGGCGGTTGAGCGAGAATATGCCTTTAGCCAGATTGTGGCTAAAGAGAAATATCGCGGCGTGATTTATCAGGGGCAAGAGACCGCGCCAGAGAACTGGCAGCACGCGCAGAACCGCCTGGCGGACTGGCTGCAAACGCTGCCGCCGCAAACCGGCATTATCGCCGTAACCGACGCGCGCGCGCGCCATATTCTGCAAGCCTGCGAACACCTGCACATTCCGGTGCCGGAGAAGCTGTGCGTCATTGGTATCGATAACGAAGAGCTTACCCGCTATCTTTCACGGGTGGCGCTGTCATCTGTGGCACAGGGCGCGCGGCAGATGGGGTATCAGGCCGCCAAACTGCTGCACCGCCTGCTGGATAACGAGGAATTACCGCTACAGCGCCTGCTGGTGCCCCCGATGCGCGTCATCGAACGACGCTCCACCGACTACCGCTCGCTAAACGACCCTGCGGTTATTCAGGCGATGCACTACATCCGCAACAACGCCTGCAAAGGCATTAAAGTGGAGCAGGTGCTCGATTCTGTCGGCATTTCACGCTCAAACCTTGAGAAACGCTTCAAAGAAGAAGTGGGCGAAACCATTCACGCCGTGATCCACAGCGAAAAGCTGGAAAAAGCACGCAGTCTGCTTATTTCCACCTCGCTGTCGATTAACGAAATTTCGCAAATGTGCGGCTACCCTTCCCTGCAATATTTCTATTCGGTGTTTAAAAAAGAGTACGACACCACGCCGAAAGAGTACCGCGAACAACACAGCGAAGTGCGGTTGTAGCCGCTTTGATGCCGGATGGCGCTGCGCGCGTCCGGCTTACTTCCAGGCCATCTCGCCGGTATTGACCTTTGCGCTCAGTTCCAGCGAACTCTCATCGGCGAGATCCGGATATGCCTTTTTCATCACCCCAATCACGCCAGCCGAATCTTTCTGGCTGTTCAGCGCCAGCTCAAATTTTTGCAGATAATCAAGGGTAAAGGTGATGGCTTTCGCCCCGGAGGGCAGTTTGCCAAGGTAATGGCCCGGAATCACCGTCTGCGGCTGTTCAGCCTGCATCGCTTTCAGCACTCTGCGCCATTCATTACGGCGCGTCACGGTCTGTGTATCTGCGCTCCAGATATGAATACCGGACGCCACACCGGTGCCGCCAAGAATCGCCTTATTCGCCGGGATCCAAACGTAGGCGGCATAGCTTTCCGGGTGTTTGATTTCGACCGCTTCACCATCAATGGTGAAACGCATGTCGTGGAGCGGTTTCGGCGTATACAACTGGTGCGGCGCATCGGCTTTCAGCTGCGGCCCCCAGTAGGCCAGCTTCGCATCACGCGTGGCCTCAATGTGAGAGACCACCGCAGGCGTCGCAACGATCTCCACATTCGGGAAGGCTTTGACTATCGGCTCAAGGCCAAAATAGAAATCAGGATCACCCGAGGTAATCACAATGCGCGAAAGTTTTTTACCGCTGTCGCGGATCATGGCGACCAGCTTTTCACCGTCCTTCACGCTGAACTGGGCATCAAACAGCACGGCTTCTGAGGGGCCGTAGACCAGCGTCGATGAGACTGGAAAAACGGCATTTTCCTGAGGGTTATACGTCTTCATCGTCAGCGGAGCGGCAAAAGTCGTGCTGCTGATAACAAGGGCGGCGATGGCGGTGAATGCACGTTTCATGATGAACCTGATGTTGTTATGTGTGAGACCGTCCATTTTACGGATTTCCCTACCTGTCAGAATTCCCGAAAACCGATATGCTTGGTTTCATAAAACGATCAGCTGGAGCCGTCAATGGACAGAGTCACCGCCGCTCGCGTATTTAATCGCATCTGCGAACTGGGCAGCCTGAGCGCCGCATCACGCGCGCTGGGGATTTCGCGGCCCATGGTCAGCCGTTATCTGGAACAGATGGAACAATGGGCAGGCGCGCGCCTGATTCATCGCACGTCGCGCCGTCTGACGCTGACGCCAGCGGGCGAGGAAATTTTGCTTAAGACGCGCCATCTGATTCAACTCGCTCAGGAAATTGAGCTGCGTAATCAGCAGGATGAACCCTCCGGCGTGCTGCGCGTTGCTTGTGCGCACCTGACGGCTACCTGCATCATTGGGCCGATTGTCAGCGAATTTCTGACGCGTTATCCAGCGCTACGTCTGGAACTGGACGTGAACAATCATCCGGTGAACCTGGTGGGCGAGCGCATTGACGTGGCAGTGCGCATTACCAATAACCCGGAGCCCGGTACCATCGCCCGCCGCCTCGGCGAGTGCCGTTCAGTGCTTTGCGCCGCACCGGGTTATCTGGCACGCCACGGCACGCCGCAAACGCCTGCCGAGCTCGCCCATCATAACTGCCTGCACTACAGCCGTTTCGCCGGGCAGAGCTGGCACTTTACCACTGCCGAAGGAACAGCGGTGTCGGTCGATATCAGCGGCAATTTCAGTGCCACGATTTCAACAGTGTTACTGGATGCCGCCGTGGCAGGCTGTGGTATTGCCATGGTGCCGGAAATGGAAGCCAGAGAAGCATTGGCCAAAGGAAGTGTGGTAACACTGCTGGCGAAGTATGAACCGGCCAGGCTGGCGATTTATGGTATGTATTTATCGCGGGAGTATCAGCCTGGAGGATTAAGACCGTTTCTGGATATACTGGAGAATGCATTGTTAGAGGCGTAAAAAAGGGAGCTTTCGCTCCCTGAAACTGATGACAAACGCAACATCGCCTGATGCGCTACGCTTATCAGGCCTACAAAGTTTCTGCAATATATTGAATTTGCACTATTTTGTAGGCCGGATAAGGCGTTTACGCCGCATCCGGCAAGAACAAAGCGCACGTTGTCAGCAATCTGAGGGAGCTTTCGCTCCCTTTAGCATTCCAGATGAGGATTACATATGCGCCGCAATCAGACGCTGGTTATCCTGGTACATCGCGAACAGATAGTTGTTGTAGCTCGAACCTTTAGTGGAATAACCCTTCAGCTTATGAATCATCGCGCTGGCGGTGACTTCCTGGTCCGTCTTACGCAACTGCGCGCGAGACTTACGGAATGACGAGTACGCCGGATGGGTATTCAGGTTCATCGCGTAGGCCTGGACAGACGCTTTGACAGAGTCAAAGTGCGAGTAGCCATTCACTTTACCGGAACCATTTTTACACTTACCGGAACCACACTTCATCCCGAACAGATTATTGTTGGCGCGTGCCAGCTTTGACGTCCCCCAACCGCTTTCTGCCGCAGCCATGGTCGCCACCATGCTGCCAGGGATGATGTCGACACGTTCAAGCAGTGAATTCCACGGCACCTTGCGGGTGTTACCGTTCCACTTCACCTTGTAGCGCGTGGTGATGTCTTTCAAACGCGCACGCTCAGACGGCGACCAGCGGCCTTCGTACTGCTTTGAAACCAGCCAGTTACGATCGGCAGTGATTGCTGCATTTTGGCTTGTAATATAAGGCATTACCGTCCGGAGAAACGCTCTTTTCCTTGGGGTTCCGGAAGGGTATTTTCGCAAATCAGGAAGTGAACTGCTCTTTACACTATTGCGAGAATACTCTTGTTTACTGCTAACCTTAGTACTACTAACCTTTTTAACTGAGGCTTTATGATGCTCTGTTACTGTGTGAGTCTTCGCTAACACCCCACCAGAAAAAATCATGGTGAGTAACATAAGTATCGCTGCCCCATATCGTCGAATGGGAGTCGATATCATTAGGTCTCCTGGTCGGATTTATGCATTCCAACACCTTATTTTTGTCTCGAAATTGAGAGTTGAATCTCAAATCATACCAAAAATAGCCCGCCTGCGCACCTTGCTGAATAGTCTTAGTCCTAAACAATGGCACAACTTTGCCATGGGCAAAAACCATAGTCCTAATAGTAATCATTAGAAATGATACGGTTATCGCACTTTTTACTGAATTTTGACGCCCGTCACTCACCCCTTTTTATCCTCCCCCTGAGAGGATGAGGCTTGCGCGGTCAATTGCTGCCACACTGTTGAAAAAAACCGCGACAGGACCCGACATGAAACTCGCTGCGCTTGTACCGCTACTGCTTCCGACTTACGCCTTCGCCGCCTGGACAGTGAATGACTTCCCGGCTTTTACTCCCGAAGGAACCGGCAAATTCGTCAGTCAAAAAACACTCACGAAGGGTACTCGCCCCCTGACGATAAATTTTGACCAACAGTGCTGGCAGCCTGCCGCGAGCATTAAGCTTAATCAGATGCTGTCGCTGGAGCCCTGCAAAGGCGATGCACCGCAGTGGCGCATCTTCCGCGACGGCAATTATCAACTGGAGATAGACACCCGCTCTGGCACGCCGACGCTGTCGATTTCAGTACAAAGCGCAGCGCAAACCAGCAGCGTACAGACAGCGATTCGTCAGTGTCCGCGCTGGGATGGTAAACCGTTAACCCTTGACGTCAGCCAGACCTTTGCCGAAGGCAGCAACGTGCGGGATTTCTACAGCGGCCAAACGGCGCAGGTAAAACAGGGAAAAATCACGCTGCAACCGGCACCAGAAAGTAATGGCCTGTTGCTGCTGGAAAGCGCAGACACCACCAAACCGGCCCCCTTTAGCTGGCACAATGCCACGGTCTATTTCGTACTGACTGACCGTTTTGTTAACGGCGATCCGGGTAACGACAACAGCTATGGTCGTCGCAAAGACGGCATGCAGGAGATAGGCACTTTCCACGGCGGTGACCTGAAAGGACTCACCAGCAAGCTGGATTACCTGCAACAACTGGGCGTTAACGCACTGTGGATAAGCTCGCCGCTGGAGCAAATTCACGGCTGGGTCGGCGGCGGTACCAAGGGCGATTTTCCCCACTACGCCTATCACGGCTACTACACCCAGGACTGGACAAAACTCGACGCCAATATGGGCGACGAAAACGACCTGCGTAATCTGGTTGAGGGCGCCCATCAGCGCGGCATGCGCATTCTGTTTGACGTGGTGATGAACCACACGGGCTATGCCACGCTCGCCGATATGCAAACGTTCCAGTTTGGCGCGCTCTATCTGGAAGGTAGCGACATCGAAAAAACGCTCGGGAAGAACTGGACGGACTGGACGCCGGGCCCAGGTCAAACCTGGCATAGCTTTAACGATTACATCAACTTCAGCGATAAAGCCGCATGGGAAAAATGGTGGGGGAAAGGCTGGATCCGCACCGATATCGGCGATTACGACAGCCCCGGTTTTGACGATCTCACCATGTCGCTGGCTTTCCTGCCAGATTTAAAAACCGAATCCACTGCCGCCGTGGGCCTGCCCAATTTCTATGCCCATAAACCCGATACGCAGGCCAAAGCGCTGGCCGGCTTCACGCCGCGCGATTACCTCACTCACTGGCTGAGCCAATGGGTGCGCGATTACGGCATCGACGGTTTCCGCGTGGACACCGCCAAACATGTAGAAATGGCGGGCTGGCAGCAACTGAAGACGCAATCCAGCCAGGCGCTGGCCGAGTGGAAAAAAGCCAACCCGGACAAAGCGCTGGATAACGCCCCCTTCTGGATGACCGGCGAAGCCTGGGGCCACGGCGTGATGGAGAGCGACTATTACCGCCACGGCTTTGACGCGATGATTAACTTCGATTATCAGGACCAGGCAGCGAAGGCGGCAGATTGCCTGGCGAATATCGACCTCACCTGGCAACAAATGGCCGACAAATTACAGTCGTTCAATGTGCTGAGCTACCTTTCATCGCACGATACCCGCCTGTTCCGCGAGACAGGTAACCACGCCGCCGAACTTCTGCTGCTGGCCCCCGGCGCAGTGCAGATTTTCTATGGCGACGAGTCGAATCGTCCGTTTGGCCCAACCGGCTCGGACCCGCTTCAGGGTACGCGCTCAGAGATGAACTGGCAGGATGTCAGCGGGAAATCGGCCGCCAGCGTCGCGCACTGGCAGCGTTTAGGCCAGTTCCGCGCGCGCCACCCGGCGGTGGGCGCAGGCAAACAGACGACGCTAACGCTCCCGCAGGGCTATGGTTTTGTGCGGCAAAACGGTGACGATAGCGTGATGGTTATCTGGGCCGGGATTCGCTAAAAATCCGCTATGTGGCCCGTTCTACGCAGAGCGGGCCACCGCAACATAAAGCTCCACATACGTAGATAATCGTAGGTAGTTATTCCGACGCACCTGTCATTAAGCCATTTGCACCGCGCGGGCGGTGGCGTTATGGTGAGCCTCTTTACAGCAATAGCAGTCGATGATCCGCGATGAAATTTTCACTTTTCGGCGATAAATTCGCCCGCCATTCAGGCATTACGCGCCTGATGGAAGACCTGAACGATGGCCTGCGCACTCCCGGCGCAATCATGCTCGGCGGCGGTAACCCCGCGCAAATCCCCCAGATGAATACGTACTTCAAAAACCTGTTGGCGGATATGCTTGAAAGCGGTAAAGCCACGGATGCGCTCTGTAATTACGACGGTCCTCAGGGGAAAAGTGAGCTACTCGCGGCGCTGGCAGAAATGCTGCGCGAAGAATTAGGTTGGGATATTGAACCGCAGAACATTGCACTGACAAACGGCAGCCAGAGCGCGTTTTTCTACTTGTTCAATCTCTTCGCCGGTCGCCGTGCCGATGGCACCACCCGCAAGGTGCTGTTCCCGCTGACGCCGGAGTATATCGGGTATGCCGATTCTGGTCTGGAAGACGACCTGTTTGTTTCGACGCGCCCCAATATCGAGCTGCTGCCGGATGGCCAGTTCAAATATCACGTCGATTTTGACCGCCTGCCGATTAATGAAGAGACGGGGATGATTTGCGTCTCGCGCCCGACCAACCCGACCGGCAACGTCATCACCGATGAAGAAGTGCTGCGTCTGGACGCGCTGGCAAATCAACACGGCATTCCGCTGGTGATTGATAACGCCTACGGCCTGCCGTTCCCCGGCATTATCTTCAGCGAAGCGCGCCCGCTGTGGAACCCGAACATTGTGCTGTGCATGAGCCTTTCCAAGCTCGGCCTGCCGGGCAGCCGTTGCGGGATTATCATCGCCAACGAAGAGATCATCACCGCCATCAGTAACATGAACGGCATTATCAGCCTCGCGCCTGGCGGAATGGGCCCGGCGATGATGTGCGAAATGATCAAACGTCGCGATCTCCTAAAGCTGTCAGAAACGGTTATCAAACCGTTCTACTATCAGCGCGTTCAGGAAACGATCGCGATTATTCGCCGCTATTTGCCGGAAGAACGCTGCCTGATCCACAAACCAGAAGGCGCAATTTTCCTCTGGCTGTGGTTTAAAGATTTACCGATTACCACCGAACTGCTCTATCAACGCCTGAAAAAACGTGGCGTGTTGATGGTACCAGGCGATTACTTCTTCCCAGGTCTGGAAAAACCGTGGCCGCATACGCATCAGTGCATGCGCATGAACTACGTGCCGGAGCCGGATAAAATCGAAGCTGGCGTGAAAATTCTGGCCGAAGAAGTGGAACGCGCGTGGCAGGAAAGTAACTGTATCTGACCGCTTCAGGCAAACATGGCCTTGATGCCAATCTTACTCGTGTCCACACAGCGTAATGCCGATGTTGGACACGCCTCAACACACGCTGGCCCCTGCGCGCGATGCTGACATAAATCGCATTTAATCGCCTGGGGCCGCGCATTCTGCACCACCACACGCATAGCGCCAAACGGGCACACCACCATACAGCTTTTACAGCCAATGCAACGCTGCTGTTCAACGGAAATGTACTCTTTTTCACGGCGAATCGCGCCCGTTGGGCACACGTTCATGCACGGCGCATCTTCACACTGATGACACGCCACGGCAGACGAGAAGGTATCGCCTTTCACCACCTGAATGCGGGGAAGGAAAGCCTCGCGCGACACGGCTGCGCAATCCTGCTGTGCCTGATGCGACACCACGCAGGCCACTTCACAGGTACGGCAACCGATGCACTTCTGCGCATCCGCAACAATAAACGGGTTCATACTCCACTCCATCCGGGGCTCCAGCCTTAAGAGTGCCAGAGCGGATGGCAGGCACGCCTTGATCCCACGCGGGAAAGGCGTGTTTTTTGTCAGACGCCAGAGAGGATCTGGCGGTATGCCTGAAACGCTAATCGCGAACGCTAAAACCGAGTTCGTTAGAGATAGCCAGCGCCGTCTCACGCAGCGGCTTCAGCAGATTTTTCTCGCCGACCTGTTTAAGGCGTGACGTCGAGAGCGAAATTGAAATGGCGTAAGGCACGCGGCCATGGATATCAAACACCGGCACCGCGATACAGGACACGCCTAACTCATTCTCTTCCCGGTCCATCGCCATGCTGCTTTCGCGGATTTGCGCCAGCTCATCGTACATCGCCGGCAGGCCGGTAATGGTATTGCGGGTCAACGGCTGAATTTGTTCCTTGTGGCTTTCCCAGTAGCTTGCGACATAATCCGCATGACCAAATGCCATGTAAATTTTGCCCATCGCCGAGCAGTAGAGCGGCATGTGCTGGCCGATATAGGCACGCGTACGCAACATACCGGTGGTCGGTTCCAGCTTATAGATCAAAATCGCGTGGTCGTCTTCACGGCTGGAGAAGTTCACCGTTTCACCCGTCGCGAGGTTCAGCGCCTCAAGATGCGGTGCGGCAACGTGAATGATATTGAGCGACGACAGCGCTTTTTGCCCGACGGCGATAAATTTCGTGGTCAGCCGATAGCTTCCGGCTGCGGGCGCAGGCGTCACATAACCGCAGGACTGCAAACCTTGCAGCAGGCGGTGAACAGTACTCTTGTTTAACCCCGCCAGCTCAGACAAATGCGCCAGCGGGCAACCGTTGGGGTAGTTACTTAAGATTTCAATCAGCATCAACCCACGAAACAGGCTCTGACTTCCTGCTGGCCGCTCTTTTTCTGACGTCACCTCAACCTCTTTATCGCTCATGCCGCTGCTCCCGTTTTTATCGCGCTCTGATGGTAGCGCAAAGTGTGGCTTAGTTCACGATCTGGACAGAAATTTTGTAATCACTTGATTTTACTGTGTTTTGAAAAATATGGAACGGATTGCTTTGTTAAAAAACGATCGCTATATTTGAAATCAGATTTCGCAATGTGAAATATACAGATCAACAAGCACCCAGAAACAGCTTCCAAACGGATGCTTGCGCTGATGAAAAATCGAGCAAGATGTACTGGAGATGACGTATGTTAGTTAGCTTTGCAGACCTGAAAAACGAGTTCACCCGCGTCCTGCTGACGCGTGGCGTGGCGGCAGATACAGCAGAAGCTTGTGCCGACATGTTCGCCCGCACCACCGAGTCAGGCGTTTATTCACACGGCGTCAACCGCTTCCCGCGCTTTATCCAACAACTGGAAAATGGCGATATCATTCCCGATGCCTTACCTGAGCGCATCACCAGCCTTGGCGCGATTGAGCAGTGGGATGCGCAGCGTTCTATCGGCAACCTGACGGCGAAAAAGATGATGGATCGGGCCATTGAACTGGCTTCCGATCACGGCATTGGGCTGGTTGCGGTGCGTAACGCCAACCACTGGATGCGCGGCGGCAGCTACGGCTGGCAGGCGGCGGAGAAAGGCTACATTGGCATTTGCTGGACGAACTCTATCGCGGTGATGCCGTCCTGGGGCGCAAAAGAATGCAACATCGGCACCAACCCACTGATCGTCGCCATTCCTTCCTCGCCGATCACCATGGTGGATATGTCGATGTCGATGTTCTCTTACGGCATGCTGGAAGTGAATCGTCTGGCAGGTCGCCAGCTTCCGGTCGATGGCGGTTTTGACGACGAAGGCAACCTCACCAAAGAACCGGGCGTGATTGAGAAAAACCGCCGCATTCTGCCGATGGGTTACTGGAAAGGTTCCGGCCTCTCTATCGTGCTCGACATGATTGCCACCCTCCTCTCTAACGGTGCATCCGTTGCCGAAGTCACCGAAGACAACAGCGACGAATACGGTATATCGCAAATCTTCATCGCCATTGAAGTCGACAAACTGATCGACGGCGAAACTCGCGACGCCAAGCTGCAACGCATCATGGATTACATCACCAGCGCCGAACGCGCGGATGAGAACGTCGCCATTCGCCTGCCGGGCCATGAATTTACCCGACTGCTGGAAGAAAACCGCCGCAACGGTATTACCGTTGACGACAGCGTATGGGCGAAAATTAAAGCCCTGTAAGGAGATACGCCATGATTTTTGGTCATATTTCTCAGCCAAATCTCTGCCGACTTCCGGCAGCGATTGAAACAGCGCTCAATTTCCTGCGCACGACCGATTTCAGCGAATTGTCCCCGGGCGTGGTGGAAATCGACGGTAAAACGATTTTTGCCCAGGTCATCGATTTAACCACGCGCGAACCACATGAAAATCGCCCTGAAGTACACCGCCGCTATCTGGATATTCAGTTTCTGGCGTGGGGAGAAGAGAAAATCGGTATTGCCATCGACACCGGCAATAATGAAGTGAGCGAAGAACTTCTTGAACAGCGCGATATTATTTTCTATCACCACAGCGAAAATGAATCGTTTATTGAAATGATTCCCGGAAGCTACGCCATCTTTTTCCCACAAGACGTTCATCGCCCGGCGTGTAATAAAAACGGGGCAACGCCAATCAGGAAAATTGTGGTTAAAGTCGCGGTGTCGGCACTGAATTAACGAACTCAATTTTCAGGAGTGAAAAATGAATACTCATAACGCCGGTTATATTATCGGCGCGTATCCCTGCGCGCCGTCATTCCACCAGCAAAGTGAAGAGCAGGAAGCTGAATTCTGGAAGCAACTTGCCGACACGCCGCATATTCGCGGACTGGAACAACCGTGCCTGGAAAATCTGCATCCTTTTGGTGATGAATGGTTATGGCAACATACGCCAGGCGAGTGGCAAATTGTGGTCACGGCCATCATGGAAACCATGCGCCGTCGTGGGGGAAATGGTGCCTTTGGCCTGGCCTCTGCCGATGAAGAGCAGCGCCAGCAGTGCGTGGCGTATTATCGCCATCTGCTCAATAAAATTACGGCGGTAAATAAGGCACACCCCGGTAAAGTTATCGCACTGGAAATGCAGGCCGCGCCGCAGGCGGGAAACAGCAATGTCCAACAGGCCACCGATGCTTTTGCCCGCTCAATCACTGAGATGACAACTTGGGACTGGCCGTGCGAACTGGTGCTGGAACATTGCGATGCGATGACCTCCGCCGCGCCGCGCAAAGGCTTTCTTCCGCTGGAAAACGTGCTGGACGTGCTCTCCAACCGAGACGTTGGCGTCTGCATCAACTGGGCACGCTCCGCCATTGAAGGCCGCAACACCGCTTTACCGCTTGAGCATACCCTGAAGGCCAAACAGGCCGGGAAACTGCGCGCGCTGATGTTCTCCGGCACCACGCTGGAGGGCGAGTATGGCGAGTGGCAGGATCTGCACGCACCGTTCGCGCCCTTCTGCCCGGACAGTTTAATGACCGCAGAACACGCCAAATCACTCTTTAATGCGGCGGGGCCTGCAACCTTACAATTCTCCGGTATCAAATTACTGGAAATTAATGCTAATGCCTCCGTTAATCACCGCGTAGAAATACTGCGCGACGGCATAAGCCAGTTACAGAAAATCTAATAATAAAAATACTTATCCTCTTTAAGAGAACATTATTATGAATACTTCATCATCTGTACCTACAGTAATACCACACCAGCGCTGGCTCAGAATTATTCCACCGATTCTGATTGCCTGTATTATTTCCTATATGGACCGCGTCAATATCGCCTTTGCTATGCCAGGCGGTATGGATGAAGAACTTGGTATTTCCGCCACTATGGCAGGGCTGGCGGGCGGGATATTCTTTATTGGTTATCTCTTTTTGCAGGTTCCCGGCGGCAAAATTGCCGTTCACGGTAGCGGTAAGAAATTTATCGGCTGGTCACTGGTGGCATGGGCGGTTATTTCCGTCCTCACGGGCGTGATCACCAATCAGTATCAATTACTGGTTCTGCGATTCTTACTCGGTGTGGCAGAAGGTGGCATGCTGCCAGTGGTGCTCACCATGATCAGCAACTGGTTCCCGGATGCCGAGCGTGGGCGTGCGAACGCGATTGTCATTATGTTCGTCCCTATCGCCGGAATTATCACGGCCCCGCTGTCAGGTTGGATCATCACGGTGCTCGACTGGCGCTGGCTGTTTATCATTGAAGGCCTGCTCTCTATCGTCGTCCTGGTGCTGTGGTCGCTGACGATCTATGACCGCCCGCAGGAAGCGCGCTGGATAAGCGAAGCCGAGAAAAACTGGCTGGTGAAAACGCTGGCGGCAGAGCAACAGGCTATCGCTGGCACAGAAGTGCGCAATGCTTCACTCGGCGCGGTGCTTTCCGATAAAACTATGTGGCAGCTTATCGCGCTCAACTTCTTCTATCAGACCGGAATTTACGGCTACACCCTCTGGCTGCCAACCATTCTCAAAGAGTTAACCCACTCCAGCATGGGTCAGGTGGGGATGCTGGCGATTCTGCCTTATGTCGGCGCTATTGCCGGGATGTTCCTTTTCTCCTCGCTGTCGGACAAAACCGGCAAACGTAAGCTGTTCGTCTCTTTGCCGCTGATTGGTTTCGCGCTCTGCATGTTCCTTTCTGTAGCCCTGAAAGAGAACGTCTGGCTGGCCTATGCCGCTCTGGTTGGCTGTGGTTTCTTCCTGCAATCCGCAGCGGGTGTGTTCTGGACCATTCCGGCCCGCCTGTTCAGCGCCGAAATGGCCGGTGGCGCACGCGGCGTGATTAACGCCCTCGGTAACCTCGGCGGCTTCTGCGGCCCTTACGCAGTCGGCGTGCTGATTACCCTCTACAGCAAAGACGCGGGCGTTTACTGCCTGGCGATATCTCTGGCACTGGCGGCACTTATGGCCCTGCTGCTGCCAGCGAAATGCGATGCCGGCGCAGCACCAACGAAAGCCGTCACACCACGCAAACACGCAGCCTAAGAAATTCGCCCGGTGAGCACTCTTCACCGGGCGCGTCAGCACACGGGAAAGAAAGATGAGTGATAAAGAAACCTTCTGGCTGGGTATCGATTGTGGCGGTACTTATCTTAAAGCCGGGTTGTATAACCGCCAGGGAGAGGAGTTCCGCGTGGAGCGCCAGTCGCTTCAGACGCTCAGCCCAAAACCGGGTTATGCCGAGCGGGATATGCCGTCGCTGTGGCAGGCCTGCGCCGACACCCTACGAAGGCTGATGCAAAACAGCGGCATTCGCGGATATCAGGTGAAAGGTGTAGGCATTTCCGCTCAGGGTAAAGGGCTGTTTCCTCTTGATAAACAGGATAAACCGCTCGGTAATGCAATTCTGTCGTCCGATCGCCGGGCGCTGGAGATCGTCCGTCGCTGGCAGCAGGATGGCATCCCCGAAAAACTCTACCCACACACCCGCCAGACCTTATGGACCGGTCACCCCGTTTCGCTGCTGCGCTGGCTAAAAGAGAACGAGCCGCAGCGTTACGCACAAATCGGCTGCGTAATGATGGGCCACGATTTTCTGCGCTGGTGCCTCACCGGCGTGAAAGGCGCGGAAGAGAGCAATATCTCTGAATCCAATCTCTACAACATGGACAGCGGGCGCTACGATCCACAACTCACGCGCTGGCTGGGTATCAGCGAAATTGATGACGCGCTGCCCCCTATCGTCGGTTCAGCAGAAATTTGCGGGGAAATCACGCCTCAGGCGGCCGCTATTACCGGTCTGGCGGCGGGAACTCCCGTTGTCGGCGGATTGTTTGACGTGGTTTCCACCGCACTCTGCGCGGGCCTTGAAGATGAGCACACCCTCAACGCCGTAATGGGCACCTGGGCGGTGACCAGCGGAATCACCCGGGGGCTGCGCAACCATGAACCACACCCTTATGTTTATGGCCGCTATGTCAACGATGGCGAATACATCGTGCACGAAGCCAGCCCCACGTCATCCGGCAATCTGGAATGGCTCACGGCGCAATGGGGTGATATCTCGTTTGACGAGATAAACCAGTCCGTCGCCAGCCTGCCAAAAGCGGGAAGTGACCTTTTCTTTCTGCCTTTTCTCTACGGCAGTAACGCCGGGCTGGAGATGACCAGCGGTTTCTACGGCATGCAGTCGCTGCATACGCGCGCGCACTTACTTCAGGCCGTTTACGAAGGCGTAGTGTTCTGCCACATGACCCATCTCAACCGGATGCGCGAGCGCTTCACCAACGTTCACGCTCTGCGCGTCACCGGTGGCCCGGCCCACTCCGATGTCTGGATGCAAATACTCGCCGACGTCAGCGGCCTGACGGTCGAACTGCCGCAGGTTGAAGAGACCGGTTGTTTTGGCGCGGCGCTGGCCGCTCAGGTGGGAACAGGCCTCTTTGCCGATTTTCATGCGGCGCAACGTAGCCGTCAGTTGACCGTCCGCACGCTTGAGCCCGACGCCGCTGCTCACGCGGCCTATCAGAAAAAATATCAGCACTATCAATTTCTTATTGAAGCCCTTCAGGGCTTCCATGCCCGCATCAAGGAGTCCAACGCATGAGCATCCCTCTGTTACAACTGGCGCTCGACCACACCAGCCTTCAGGCTGCCCAGCACGACGTTGCGCTACTGCGCGACCATGTGGATATCGTCGAAGCCGGAACCATCCTCTGCCTGACGGAAGGGCTGAACGCCGTTCGCGCACTGCGTGAGCAATGCCCCGATAAAATCATTGTTGCCGACTGGAAAGTCGCGGACGCCGGTGAAACCCTGGCGCAGCAGGCGTTTAATGCCGGCGCAAACTGGATGACCATTATCTGCGCCGCCCCGCTGGCGACCGTCATTAAAGGTCACGAAGTAGCGCAGCAACACAACGCTGAAATTCAGATTGAGCTGTTCGGCAACTGGACGCTCGACGACGCGCGTGCCTGGTATGCTGCTGGTATCCGTCAGGCCATCTACCATCGGGGCCGCGATGCGCAGGCCAGCGGGCAACAGTGGGGCGAAGCTGACCTGTCGCGCATGAAAGCGCTCTCCGATATCGGGCTGGAACTCTCCATCACCGGCGGCGTAACACCTGCTGACCTGCCGCTGTTTAAAGAGATCAACGCCAAAGCCTTTATTGCCGGACGAGCGCTGGCTGGCGCGGCGAACCCTGCGCAGGTCGCGGCGGAATTCCACGCGCAGATCCACGCTATCTGGGGAGAGAAATAATGCGTCGTCACCCGTTAGGCATTTATGAAAAAGCGCTGGCGAAAGATCTCACCTGGCCAGAACGCCTGGTGCTGGCAAAAAGCTGCGGCTTTGATTTTGTCGAGATGTCCGTTGATGAGACCGATGAACGGCTGTCCCGCCTCGACTGGAGCACCGCACAACGCGCCTCGCTGGTAGAAGCGATGCTGGAAACCGGCGTCGCGATCCCATCGATGTGCCTGTCTGCACACCGCCGTTTTCCGTTTGGCAGTCGCGATGAAAATGCGCGCGAACGTGCGCGCGAGATCATGACCAAAGCTATCAAGCTGGCGCGCGACCTTGGCATTCGCACCATCCAGCTCGCTGGCTATGACGTCTATTACGAAGATCATGACGAGGGCACGCAGCAACGCTTCGCCGAAGGGCTGGCGTGGGCGGTAGAGCAAGCCGCCGCCGCACAGGTCATGCTGGCGGTGGAAATCATGGACACCGCGTTTATGAACTCCATCAGCAAGTGGAAGAAATGGGATGAGATGCTCTCTTCACCGTGGTTCAGCGTCTACCCGGACGTCGGCAACCTGAGCGCCTGGGGCAACGACGTGCCCGCCGAGCTGGCGTTAGGCATTGACCGCATCGCCGCAATCCACCTGAAAGACACGCAGCCGGTTACCGAGCAAAGCCCTGGCCAGTTCCGCGATGTGCCCTTTGGCGAAGGGTGCGTGGATTTTGTCGGCGTCTTCAATACGCTGCAAAAACTCAACTATCGCGGCGCCTTCCTGATTGAGATGTGGACGGAAAAAGCCAAAGAGCCGGTGCTGGAAATTATTCAGGCACGACGCTGGATTGAGGCGCGCATGCAGGAAGGAGGATTCACATGTTAGAAAAATTGAAAGCTGAAGTGCTGGCGGCAAATCTGGCGCTGCCTGCGCATCAACTGGTGACTTTCACCTGGGGCAACGTCAGCGCGGTGGATGAAACGCGCAAACTGATGGTGATTAAACCGTCCGGCGTTGAATACGACGTGATGAGTGCGCAGGATATGGTGGTGGTGGATATCGCCACCGGTCAGGTCGTTGAAGGCAGCAAAAAACCCTCTTCCGATACGCCAACGCATCTGGCGCTCTACCGCCGCTACTCGGAAATCGGCGGCATTGTGCATACCCACTCGCGCCACGCCACGATCTGGTCGCAGGCCGGGCTTGATCTCCCGGCATGGGGCACCACGCATGCCGACTACTTTTACGGTGCCATCCCCTGTACACGGCTGATGACCGACGATGAAATCAACGGCGAATACGAATATCAGACCGGTGAAGTCATCATTAAAACCTTCGAGGAACGCGCGCTGAATCCGATGCAGATTCCGGCAGTGCTGGTCCATTCTCACGGCCCGTTTGCCTGGGGAAAAAATGCCGCCGATGCCGTTCACAACGCCGTTGTGCTGGAAGAGTGTGCGTATATGGGGCTGTTCTCTCGTCAGCTCGCGCCAACATTGCCAGAAATGCAAAATACGCTGCTTGATAAACATTATCTGCGTAAGCATGGGGCCAAGGCGTATTACGGGCAGTAACTCATTACCCACCCGGCAGCATAACAGGTGCTTGCCGGGTCAATCTCATTTCCTCATGATATAATCACGCCACCTTACCTTCCCATGAGAAAATAAAAATGAGCAAGGACAGCAGCACCAACGTCACCCTGAAACGTATCAAACCGTCATCTATCTATCGGCTGATGCTGATAGGTCTGGGTATTCCATTGCAAATTTTTGCGGTGGTGTGCGGCGTAATGGGGATCTTTGGCGCTGATATGGTGAAATGGAATAATCAGCCGGTACATGGCATTCTCGCGCTGCCTGCCGCGATATTCAGCGCCCTGTTCGTTACCGTTCTCTTTACCGCATTCCTGGGCTCAGTCGCTTGTCTGGGGTTGTGGATCTACAGCCGTTTCCGCCCGCTTGAGGTGAAAACGTTGGATTAACCCGGCAACACTCGCCGGGTTAGCATGCTCATCAGAAACGCCAGCTCGCACCGGTCAGAAAGGTAAAACTGTCCTCACGATCGACCATCGGGCTGTTTTTAATGTCATCTGGCAGCACGCTGTACATCGCGCTCGCCTGTAAAATGATGTTCTTCGTTAAAGGGTATTTCGCGCCGATAGCTACGTATGGCGTCCAGCTGTCGTCCGGAGAATAAGAGGAAAGCCCGCTACGGTGAGACTCCCCGGAAGAGATGCCGTAGTAGTAATCGTTAAAGTTTTTATCGTAATAGAGCACGCCCGCAGAAGGCGTGAGCGTCAGCTTGCCGAGCGGCATCACGCGAAACAATGACATTTCAGCCACCCAGCCATCGCTGTTATCCAGAATATCGGTCGCGGCAGAGACCTTCAGGCTGCCCCATTTTTGGTGGTGATACCACGCGGCGCCCGCCATTGCTGTGCTGTCACGCTTATCCAGACGGCTCATCGCATGATCGTCGTTATCGGAAGGCGAAAACTCCAGCGGCATCCATGACGCAGTGATACTAATTTCATTCTTTTCACTCTTTGAAAGAATGTAACCTAAGGTTGTCTGGCGAATATATAACGATTCACCTTCATAACTGATAAGCGGCACGACATGGGTATTTTCATTATAACCACGGTACGGTGATTCATTATATACCGCCCCCGCACCAATAGATAATTCAGACGCTGTTGCAGTTGCCATAAACGACAAAGCAATCAGCGCCGTAACATTGCGTGTATTTAACATTCCCGGCTGTCCATTTTAAAATATACCCGTCATACTTCAAGTTGCCTGTGCGTTGGCTGCGCTCGCTCGCCCGAATCACTTACCTGAGTAAGCTCATCGGGACTCTCTCCCTTGCCGCCTTCATGCAACTCGAATTATTTAGGGTATAGGAAAATAAATCGCGGGAATAATAATGCTTACAAATTCATCCATGCAACGTTCATATTTATATAGTAATATATAAAATCATATATATATTAGGTTTAGCGATGAATAATTTACAACTTAAGCCCCGAGAACTGAAGATTATCTCGGTCATCGCGGCCAGTGAAAATATCAGCCATGCCGCCACAATCCTTGGCATTGCACAGGCTAACGTCAGTAAGTATCTTGCTGATTTTGAATCAAAAGTTGGGCTTAAAGTTTTTGAGCGTTCACCGCGAAAACTAACCCTGACGCCTTTTGGTACGGCCTTGCTTCCCTACATCAATGACATGCTCGATAGACACGAGCAGCTTAACAATTTCATTGCTGACTATAAGCATGAGAAACGTGGTCGGGTGACGGTTTATGCCCCCACCGGGATAGTCGCTTATCTGGCGAAGAATGTCATTGCCAATATTATGGATATTGGTGACATTACCTTTTCGCTAAAAACATACAATCTGGAACCCAAGGCATTTTATGATGGTGTCGAGTTCCCGGACGATTGCGATGTTTTAATTACTTACGCACAACCCAAAGATGAATCATTAGTCGCCAGTTTTATTACAAAATATTCCGTTACCGCGTTTGCAAGCCCCAATTATCTCAATAAACATCCAATTCATGGCCCGGAAGAACTGGTGCAGCATTCGTGTATTTTGATTGATTCGATGATGATTGGTGAGTCAAATATCTGGCGATTCAGTGACGGAGAAAATAAATCTGCGGTCGACTATCGGGTGAAAGGCAATTACGTTTGTGATAATACGCAGTCTGCACTGGAGCTGGCGCGTAACGATCTTGGTATCGTTTTTGCGCCCAAAGAGAGCGTCAGAAACGATATTCAGGCGGGTACGCTGGTGGCCTGTTTCCCTGACCAGCAGGAGTGGTGGTTGGATCTGGTGGCTATCTTCCGCAAACGCGAATATCAGCCGTGGCGGGTGCAGTTTATTCTGGATGCCATGCTCAATGAAATACGCAAACAGCTTGCTGTGACGCGTCAGTTGCCGCCACAGCAAGTGCCTTCAAACGATAATTAGTGGTCGAGATAGAGGTAATGCACCCAACTGGTCATTCGCAGCAGCACTTTACGCATCACCGATACATGACTGAAATGGTCGGAGTAAACCGCCGCCTGCGCGTAAATACCGTCCGGTAGCACGCTGAGGTCAGCATTTTCGTCCAGCTCAATCGTCGCAATCACCCCTTCCGAACCCGGCGTCGTATTCAGCGACTGCAACACGCCCGTGGATTGATAAGTCCCGCCGGGTACCGCCGGGCTGATGGCCGCCAGCTTGCCGCTGAATACCTGGCCCGGCAGCGCATTGAACACCACTTCAGCCTCATCGCCAGGCTCCAGCCTCAGCAGAGAGTTCTGGCGGAACTGGGCGATGATCTGCCGTTTCTGGTCTGGAATAAAGACCATCACCGGGCGCAGCGGCAGCGCGGCAGCGTAGGTCCCCGGTCGAATCAGAACCTGCGTGATGTAGCCGTCGCTGGGGGCGCGAACAACCGTCTGATCCAGGTTAAACTTCGCTTCCGCAAGCTGCGCTCTCAGGCTGGCGATTTGCGAATGCTCGCCCATAACCATGCTGTCCAGCTCGCTCTGAATCTGTTTCTGTTCCGCCGCCGATGACTTAACCGACGCTTCCTGTGCCAGGTAATTTTGCCGCGCTGCGTCGATATCGCGTTCAGAGAACGGGTTTACTTTAGCCTGGCTCCCCTGAAGATAGCGCTGATAATCCTTCGCCAGTTTGTCACGCGTCGCTTTCGCCTGCTGGGTGTTGGCCATCATCTCATCAAGCTGTGCCACCAGCGCCTGTTGCTTGTGCTCCGCCGTCACGATATCGGCCTTCAGGCGGTCGACACGTGCCTGATAGCGAGTGGGATCAAGCTTAAACAACACCTCGCCTTTTTTAATCAGGGTATTTTTCTTGTCCGTGACTTCCGTTACCACACCGGTCACCAGCGGAACAACAGGAATTGATACCACCGCTTTTTTGCGCTTTAAAGGTATAAGGGTGGTTATAATTCATAAGCAGAATTAGACCACTGACAATAAATATACCGCCCAATGCCGCTGTCGGAATGGTCCATTTATTAACGGGAATTTTGAATATTTTAAACAGCGCCCATGCGAAAGCCACATAGGTCAGGATAATCAGTAAATCCATAAATATTACTCCGCTGAGGAAGCCTTCGCCTCAGCCAGTTGTTTCTCCAGCCCAGCCACGCGCGCCTGAAGCTGGATAAGCGACGAATCCGGGGTTTGCATTCCCCAGCCGCGTTCAGGACGGTATAACGTTGCCCAAATCCACAGGAAAGGCCAGATAACATGCAGCGTAAAAAGACTCACCCAGCCCGCAACATGAATAGCGTCAGCGTGGGGATGATTGCGCTTTTTAGCAATCAAATAGGGAATATCATGTAAGATGATAATCCCATAGAAAATTACCAGGAATACAAATATCAGTACACCCAGCGCAAAATAATTAAGAAACATAAATCCTCAGAGATTAAAATAAATAATCGGGGGATGGGAAATAATAGAGGAGTTATTAGACCTGATGCAAATATCTAATTTATATAATGCCATATGAGTTTTCATATACAACAGACCCAGCGGCGAAACACCGCCGGGCCATTAACGCGGGGTAATCAGAACAGACCGAGCGGTTTGTCCGAGTAGCTTACCAGCAGGCATTTGGTTTGCTGATAATGCTCCAGCATCATTTTGTGGGTCTCACGGCCAATGCCTGACTGCTTATAACCGCCAAATGCCGCGTGTGCAGGATAGGCGTGATAGCAGTTGGTCCAGACGCGCCCGGCCTGAATACCGCGCCCCATTTTGTATGCCAGATTACCGTTGCGGCTCCAGACGCCCGCGCCCAGGCCATACTGAGTATCGTTAGCCAGCGCCAGCGCTTCTTCGGTGGTTTTAAAGGTGGTGACCGCCAGCACCGGGCCGAAGATCTCCTCCTGGAAGACACGCATACTATTCTGGCCAAACAGAATCGTCGGCTCCAGGTAGTAGCCGTCGTGAAGCTCGCCGTCGAGGCGTTTGCGTCGCCCGCCGGTCAGCACATCCGCACCCTCTTTTTTGCCAATGTCGATATAGTTGAGAATGGTCTCCATCTGACCGTGCGACACCTGCGCGCCCATTTGCGTGACGGTGTCCAGCGGGTTACCGCTACGAATGCTTTCCACCCGGCGAATCGCCCGCTCCATAAAGCGATCGTAAATAGATTCGTGCACCAGCGCGCGGCTTGGGCAAGTACAGACTTCGCCCTGGTTGAAGGCGAAAAGTGCGAAGCCCTCCAGCGCTTTATCAAAGAATGCGTCCTCTTCATCCATCACGTCGGCAAAGAAGATGTTCGGCGATTTTCCGCCCAGTTCCAGCGTGACCGGAATGATGTTCTGCGTCGCGTACTGCATGATTTGCTGGCCGACTTCGGTCGAGCCGGTGAAGGCAACTTTGGCGATGCGTTTAGAGGTCGCCAGATATTCGCCAATTTCCCCACCCGCGCCATTCACCACGTTGATGACGCCCGGCGGCAGTAAATCACCGATGATTTCCATCAGCAGTAGCACCGACAGCGGCGTTAATCGCGCTGGTTTCAGCACGATGCAGTTGCCTGCGGCCAGCGCCGGGGCCATTTTCCAGCTCGCCATCAGTAGCGGAAAGTTCCACGGAATGATTTGTGCCACCACGCCGAGTGGTTCATGGAAGTGATACGCCACGGTATCTTTATCCACTTCGCTGATGCCGCCCTCTTGCGCGCGGATGCACGACGCAAAGTAGCGGAAATGGTCAATCGCCAGCGGCACATCGGCGGCGCTGGTTTCGCGGATCGGTTTACCGTTATCCCAGGTTTCCGCCGTCGCCAGCAGATCGAGATTTTGCTCCATGCGATCGGCAATTTTCAGCAAGATCCCCGCGCGATCCTGCACCGACATCTGCGCCCATTTTTCTTTCGCTTTATGCGCGGCATCTAACGCCAGGTCGATATCACGCTTGCCGGAGGAGGCCACTTCGCAAAGCAGTTGCCCGGTTACCGGCGTCAAATTCTGGTAATACTCGCCGTCGACGGGCGCAACCCAGTCGCCGCCGATAAAGTTGTCATAACGAGGTTTAAGCTTCAGGGGAAAACCGTACTCGCCCGGTTGAATGTGGGCTGAAGGGGGATTGTTAGTCATCGCCGTCTCTCCTTGCTGTTGCAGTCTTACAAGGGTAGACGCGGCTGGCGTTTTTTTCGCCAGCCGTTCATAGGTTTACGACAACGGTCACGAATTACATTGCAGCGCGGTAAATCGCCATAATTTCGTCGTGAGTCGCCTGAATCGGGTTAGTGAAACCGCAGGCGTCTTTCAGGGCGTTGGTCGCCAGAACCGGGATATCTTCTTCTTTCACGTTCAGGTCGCGCAGGCCCGCCGGAATGTTCACTTCGCGCGCCAGTTTGCAGATAGCGTCGATGCAGGCTTTCGCCCCCTGCTCATCGCTCAGACCCACAACATCGACGTTCATTGCCTGTGCGCAGTCACGCAGGCGCGCAGCAGCCACTTTGCTGTTAAACGCCTGAACGTGCGGCAGCAGAACGGCGTTGCAGACACCGTGCGGCAGGTCATAGAAACCACCCAGCTGATGTGCCATCGCGTGAACATAACCGAGCGATGCGTTGTTAAATGCCATACCCGCCAGGAACTGCGCGTAGGCCATTGCTTCGCGCGCATCGGCATTCGCGCCATCGGCGACGGCCACGCTCAGGTTTTCAGCAATCATGGTGATTGCTTTCAGTGCGCAGGCATCGGTGATTGGCGTTGCTGCGATAGACACGTAGGCTTCGATGGCATGGGTCAGCGCATCCATCCCGGTTGCCGCAGTCAGCGATTTAGGCATGCCGGTCATCAGGGAAGAGTCATTCACAGACAGAATTGGCGTCACGTGTTTATCCACGATCGCCATTTTGATATGACGCGCTTCATCGGTGATGATGCAGAAACGAGTCATTTCAGAAGCAGTACCTGCGGTGGTGTTGATAGCAATCATCGGTAACTGCGGTTTTGCCGAGCGGTCAACGCCTTCGTAATCGCTAATTTTCCCGCCGTTGGAGGCCACCAGCGCAATACCTTTGGCACAGTCGTGCGGAGAACCGCCGCCCAGAGAAATCACGCAGTCGCAGTTATTTTCTTTGAGAATTGCCAGGCCCGCGTTGACGTTCGCCGTGGTCGGGTTCGGCTGTACGCCGTCATAAATTACGCTGAAAATATCACGTTCTGCCAGGCCTTTCTGTACATCGCCCGCCATGCCGAGTTTATTCAGAATCGCATCCGTTACAATTAACGCGCGGCGATAGCCGTAGTCGCGCATTGTATCCATTGCACCGTTTAATGAATCAGCGCCAATAACATTCACAGAAGGAATATAAAAAGTGGATGCTGCCATGATCGTTCCTTAATTAACAGAAAATTGGCGGCTAGCGTACGGGAAGGAAAAAATAAAAAGTATGATCAATATTCTATTTTTGGAATTCAAAAAATATCAGATGCGCTATTTTTGCACATCTGATATTAATCAATATGATTTTTGTATTAATTCATTTAATATTTAAATTAATCGTTACTTTTATTGTCAGGGAAAAGTAACGCATCGCGTAATAAGTGGTCATTTCCCCGACGGCGCGTAAAACCAATGCGGTTGAAATATTCCAGAATCTGAATAGCCAGCTTCCGCCCGACGTTGAGTTTATCGCGGAAATCTGCGGCACAGGTTGAGCCTTTTTCCTGATCCAGTTCGCGGATCATGCTCGCAAACGTGACAATGCGATCGTTTCGGTAATAACGATCTTTGACGATCGCCGTAATCATCCCCTGCTGCGCCGCCTGGCGTAATACCGCGCGCATCAGTTGCTCATCGGTGCCGGTTTGCTGCGCTAAATCGCGCACCCACCAGGGTTCATCCGCAAACAGCGATGCGGCTTTTTGCCATACGGCATTTTGCTCATCGGTAAACCCGGCTTTGTGATCCGGCAGATGCAGCCAACCATGATGACTGGCCACGATACCGCTTTCGCGCATCTGCTCAATCAACGTCAGTACCAGCGCTTCATCTTCCATAGGCAGCGCGATACGACGCAGACGTTCACGGCCTGGCCCCGGTTCATCTTTATGCTGCTCGTGGTACGTCGCCAGCGCATCCAGCAGTTTACGCTGCCAGCGGGCGGCGAGTGGCGCATCCAGCAACGCATTGCCGGCCAGAATGTAGCCCGGCTGAGAAATCAGCTGTTGCAAACCCTGATCGCTCAACTGGCGAGCCCAGGCAAACTCACTGAGCTGTACCGCGTCACGTTGCAGGTGGATGGAGAGTGCCTGTGCGTCGTCCTCTGCATTCGCCAGTTCAGCAATCCACGCCAGATAATCGGCTTTACGTTTGCCACGACGAGGGGAGTTGAGCGTCACCACGCGCGCGCCAGCAAGCGTGGTACGTGCAGAGATATCACGCAGCACCAGACGGTCGTTGTCCGCCAGATACAGCGGTGTATCCAGCACCAGCTCGGCCAGATTGTTCTCCAGCAGCGAGACGCGCCCGGTAATGTGGCTGGCGGCATGGTGAATATGCAGCGGCTGCCATTGGGTTAGCGGCACGTGATTATGCAGCGCGACGATGACCCGCTCGACGGGCGCGGGCGGTTGCTGCGATAGCAGCCAGTCGCCGCGATTCAGTTCTTCTTTCTGCGCATCGCCGACGATATTCAGCGCAATACGCTGCCCGCCGTGCGCCTGTTCGGTCGCCTGGTTTTGCGCATGGATACCGCGCACGCGCATCGGTTTATCGACGCCCGTCAGCCACAGTGTGTCGCCCACCGTTACATCGCCGGAAAGCGCAGTACCGGTGACCACCAGCCCGGCGCCTTTCACGGTAAATGCGCGGTCGATAGCCAGACGGAAACGCTGATTTTCCGGGTTCACACGCTCCGGAAGTTGCAGCAGATGCGCGCGTAATTCATCGATACCCAGCCCCTGCGTGGCAGCAGTTTCAAACAGCGTGGCGTCTTCAAAACCGTATTCACGCAATACGGCGTCTATCTCGTGACGCACCTCCGCCACGCGCGCCGCATCGACGCGATCGGTTTTAGTCAGCGCCACCGTCAGCGTCGGCTTGCCGGTCAGTTGTAGAATCGCCAGATGTTCGCGCGTTTGCGCCATCACACCATCGTCACAGGCCACCACCAGCAGGGCATGATCGATACCCCCCACGCCCGCCAGCATGTTAGAGAGAAATTTCTCGTGCCCCGGCACATCGATAAATCCGAGCACCCGGCCATCCGGCTGCGGCCAGTAGGCGTAGCCCAGGTCGATGGTCATCCCGCGTGATTTCTCTTCCGGCAGGCGGTCGGCGTTAACGCCGGTAATCGCCTGCAACAGCGTGGTTTTGCCGTGGTCAACGTGCCCGGCGGTGGCAATAATCATTTCAGCAACATCTCCAGAAAACGTGATTCATCCTCAAGACAGCGCAGGTCGAGCCATAATCGCCCATCGTATATGCGCCCGATAACCGGCACCGGCAGACTTCGCCAGCGGTTAGCCAGCGCGTCGAGGCGGCTACCGCGCCCGTCTTTAGGGGTAAAGGTGATGGCGGCGCTCGGCAGGCGATCGACGGGCAAAGAGCCACTGCCGATTTGCGAGGCACATTCCATCACCGTAACAGAAAATTCGTCACCGTAGCGCTGCGTCAGCGATTCACGCAGACGTTCGGCCTGTGCGTGAATCGCATCCACGCGGCGGTTGAGCAGACGTAGCGTCGGCAGGTCAGCCGCCAGGCGTTCAGGGTGCAGATAGAGGCGCAATGTCGCTTCCAGCGCTGCCAGCGTCATTTTATCGGCACGCAGCGCGCGCTTGAGCGGATGCTGCTGAAGCTTAGCAATCATCGCTTTCTTACCAACGATAATCCCCGCCTGTGGGCCGCCCAGCAGTTTGTCGCCGGAGAAACTCACCAGGCTGACGCCCGCGGCGATCATCTCCTGCGGCATCGGCTCTTTCGGCAGACCGTACTGGCTTAAATCGACCAGCGAACCACTGCCTAAATCCGCGACAACCGGGATATTCAGCTCACGGCCAATTTCGGCCAGCTCGGCTTCTTCTACGGTTTTGGTGAATCCTTCGATGCTGTAGTTGCTGGTATGCACCTTCATCAGCAGCCCGGTATTTTCATTCACCGCCTGACGATAATCTTTGGCGTGCGTACGGTTGGTCGTTCCCACTTCATGCAATTCGCACCCCGCCTGACGCATCACGTCCGGGATGCGGAACGCGCCGCCAATTTCCACCAGCTCGCCGCGTGAGACGACGACCTCTTTACCGCTCGCCGTTGCCGCCAGCATCAGCAGGACGGCAGCAGCGTTATTGTTAACAATGCAGGCATCTTCCGCACCGGTCAGACGGCAGAGTAAATCCGCCAGCGCGCGATCGCGATGACCTCGCCCGGCACCGTCGAGGTCATATTCCAGCGTCACCGGGTCGCGCATCACCTGCGAAACGGCAGCAATAGCGGCTTCCGCCTGCTGGGCTCGCCCAAGATTCGTGTGCAGCACCGTCCCCGTCAGGTTAATTACCGGGCGGATGGCGCTTTGTGTACCCATCGCAAGCCGACGCGTCACTTCGCCAGCCCAGTCGCCGCACCAGCCCGGCAGCGCGCCGGTATCGCGGATAGCCAGGCGGGCTTCATCCTGAAGCTGGCGGAGCTGTTCCACCACTTGCGAATGACCGTGGTTTTCCAGAAGGGAAGCAAAGGCGGCATCGCGCAGTAAGCGGTCGGTCGCAGGAAGCTGGCTGTACAGTGAGCGAGTATCGGTAGTCATGAGTTGGCCTGGCGGTTAACGATTTTCCCCCCTCCCGACGGGAGAGGGAGTCCATAGTGAGGAGGGATTGTACAGCGTACGACCATGAAGTGTTATAGGGTAGAATCAAGCCTTTGGCGGTTCCGTGCGGGCAAAACTCTCGCGCTGGAACAACGTTTCCACCAGTTTGACGAGATTGGGCCGGTCAACGCACCAGCCCGGCGCAATGCGACGAAAGTTGAGATAGCTAATCGCACAGGCGATGGCGATCGTCGCCAGGTTTAACGTGTCGGTGTTGAATGTCCCTTCTTTGAGATGCGTTTCAAGCGCATCGAGACTGCGGCTGATTTTCTCGCGCTGGCGCACACACTCCGCTTCCGACTGCTGTGCCGGCGAGCGGGCCAGTTCACGCACCGCCACCAGCCCGGCGTCCATAATGCCGTCGGCAAGCGCTTCCAGCTGACGCACTTTCAGCCGCGCCAGCGGGTCGCGCGGCAACATGGCAGGCTCAACGTTCAGCAGTTCGATGTACTCGGCAATAATCGGCGAGTCGTACCAGCACTCACCGTCATCCGTCATCAATGCCGGGACCTTGCCCAGCGGATTGTACTGCGCCACGCCGTTTTCCAGGTTATAGGGCAGTTCATTGATAAATTCGAAAGAGATGCCCTTTTCCAGCAATAAAACAGAAATTTTGCGAACGAAAGGGCTGGTATAGCTGCCAATGAGTTTCATGCCATGTCCTTTTTGCCAACGAAAGGGTAAGTATGGCCCAGCCATTGGCAAAAAGATGCCTTCACCCTCAATGATCAAGGTAAAGATAGTGCATCCAGCTTGTCATTCGCAGCAGTACCTTACGCATAATCGACAGGTGCTCAAAATGATCCGAATAGACCGCGACCTGCGCATAAATACCGTCCGGCAGGGAGTCCACCTCTTCACTCGGTTGCAGTTCAATCAGGGCCATCACGCCGTCGGTGCCGGGGACAATCGTCAGCGCCTGCAATGTGCCCTGAGCCTGATAAGAACCACCGGGCACAACGGGCAAAATGCTGGTGAGTTTGCCGCTGAAAATCTGCCCCGGTAGCGCATTAAACACCACTTCGGCTTCATCGCCCGGTTTTAGGCGCAGCAATGAGTTCTGGCGGAACTGGGCCACTATCTGGCGTTTTTGTTCCGGCACGAACACCATTACCGGGCGCAATGGCAATGCCGCCGCATACGTGCCCGGACGAATCAGCACCTGGGTGGCGAAACCATCGCTGGGGGCGCGAATCACGGTTTGATCGAGATTGAATTTGGCTTCGGTGAGCTGCGCGCGCAGGCTGGCAACCTGCGACTGATCACCGTTCACCACGCTGTCCAGTTGGCTTTTAATTTGCGATTGATCGGCAATAGACGCTTTGACCAGCGCGTCCTGCGCCAGATAGTTTTGCCGCGCGTTATCGATATCGCTTTCCGAAAATGGATTCACTCGCGCCTTACTGCCCTGCAAATAGCGCTGGTAATCTTTGTACAGACGGTCGCGTTCTGCCGAGACGCGCGTGGTATTTGCCAGCGCTTCATCCAGTTGCCCTTTTAATACCTGCGTATTGTGCACCGCTGTGACTAAATCAGCCTCCAGCCTATCAACGCGCGCCTGGTAGCGTGTCGGGTCAATCTTAAAGAGCACCTCGCCCTTTTTAATCAGCTGGTTTTGTTTATGCGTCACCTCACTCACCACGCCGGTCACCTGTGGGGTGATCGGAATAGAGATAACCGCTTTCTGTGCCTGAAAGGTATAGGGGTGGTTATAGTTCATCCCTAATATCAGCGCACCGACAATAAATACTCCGCCTAATACTGCAGTAGGCACCGTCCATTTATTTACCGGGATCCTGAATATCTTAAAAATCGCCCATGCCAGCGCGACGTAGGTCAATATAATAAGCAGATCCATGATGGCTATTCCCCTGAAGGCGTTTGCATTTTTTTCAGTTGTTTTTCAAGTTCTTCAACGCGTTGTCGCAGCGCCTCTTCACCTTCAGACGCAGGAGGATGCTGCATCCCCCAGCCGCGATCGGGGCGATAAAGCGTTGCCCAAATCCACAGGAACGGCCAGAGAACATGTAATGTAAAAAGACTCACCCAGCCTGCAACGTGAATCGCATCGGCATGGGGATGATTGCGTGCCTTCGCAATCATGTAGGGAATATCGTGAATAATAATAATGCCGTAAAAGATAACCAGGAAAACGAAGATCAGGATGCCAAGCGCAAAGTAATTCAGGAACATAGCCGTAACCTCGAATTCACGCTGTCGATAGTGAGCACGCTATACGAAATAACACGTAGCGGGCGTCTACTTTGAACATAATCGGCATTTTATCGTTCTGCCATACTCCTCATTCATTATTCTTTTTTGTGTGATGTTACTCAGTTACAGAGGGCGCTCATCACAGCGGCAGAACTTGCCACGGATCACATCTTGTTTTGGCGACCTGAAAATATCTTGTGAACTCAATCACAAAAAAGAAACAAACAACCAAGAGCAAAATGTGATTAACATCACATTTACATGTGTTCTGCGGTGCTTTTTCCTGCTGTGTTGTTTTTTTACACAGTAGTTTTGTGATGATGATCACTCAAAATCATCAGGTATCTCCTATATTTGTGTGATCTAAGTCACATGAAGACCCGCTATCTGGACAGCTTAACGATTCAGTGCCAGATTTCGCATCATCAACCAGGGTTCGGCTACTACCTCTGCCGCCAATTAACAATAAACTTCAGGTGATCCACCTGCGGGCAAACAGAAACAAGGGGTGTTTTATGTCATCCGATATCAAGATCAAGGTGCAAAGCTTTGGTCGCTTCCTCAGCAACATGGTGATGCCAAATATCGGCGCGTTTATCGCGTGGGGTATTATCACCGCGTTATTTATTCCAACAGGGTGGTTGCCGAACGAAACGCTGGCGAAGCTGGTTGGCCCGATGATCACCTACCTGCTGCCGCTGCTCATCGGTTATACCGGTGGTAAGCTGATTGGCGGCGAACGTGGCGGCGTGGTCGGTGCGATTACCACCATGGGCGTTATCGTCGGTGCAGACATGCCGATGTTCCTGGGTTCCATGATTGCAGGCCCGCTGGGCGGCTGGGCAATCAAGAAATTCGACATCTGGGTAGACGGTAAAATCAAATCTGGTTTTGAGATGCTGGTGAATAACTTCTCCGCTGGCATCATTGGTATGATCCTCGCCATTCTGGCCTTCATGGGCATCGGCCCGGCGGTTGAAGTCCTGTCCAAGCTGCTGGCAGCTGGCGTTAACTTCATGGTTGTACACGACATGCTGCCGCTGGCATCTGTCTTCGTAGAACCGGCGAAAATTCTGTTCCTGAACAACGCGATTAACCACGGTATCTTCTCACCGCTGGGTATTCAGCAGTCTCATGACCTTGGCAAATCTATCTTCTTCCTGATTGAAGCCAACCCAGGTCCGGGTATGGGCGTTCTGCTGGCGTACATGTTCTTCGGTCGCGGCAGTGCTAAACAGTCTGCAGGCGGCGCGGCAATCATCCACTTCCTGGGTGGTATCCACGAAATTTACTTCCCGTATGTGCTGATGAACCCACGTCTGATCCTGGCGGTCATTCTGGGTGGTATGACTGGCGTGTTCACCCTGACGCTGCTGAACGGCGGTCTGGTATCTCCGGCTTCCCCGGGCTCCATCCTGGCCGTACTGGCGATGACGCCAAAAGGCGCGTACTTCGCGAACATCGCGGCTATCGTTGCGGCAATGGCGGTCTCCTTCATCGTATCTGCCATCTTGCTGAAAACCAGCAAAGTGAAAGAAGAAGATGACATTGAAGCGGCAACTCGTCGTATGAATGACATGAAAGCAGAATCCAAAGGCGGTACTCCGCTGGCGGCTGGCGATGTCACTAACGACCTGAGCCACGTGCGCAAAATCATCGTTGCCTGCGATGCCGGTATGGGTTCCAGCGCAATGGGTGCGGGCGTGCTGCGTAAGAAAGTGCAGGATGCGGGCCTGAGCAACATCTCGGTCACCAACTGCGCGATTAACAACCTGCCGCCGGATGTTGACCTGGTCATCACCCACCGCGACCTGACCGAGCGTGCAATGCGTCAGGTTCCGCAGGCACAGCATATTTCGCTGACCAACTTCCTCGACAGCGGTCTGTATACCAACCTGACCGAGCGTCTGGTTGCTGCACAGCGCCATACTGACAACGAAGTGAAGGTGAAAGACAGCCTGAAAGACAGCTTTGACGACAGCAGCGCTAACCTGTTCAAGCTGGGTGCAGAAAACATCTTCCTGGGCCGCAAAGCTGCTACCAAAGAAGAAGCCATTCTGTTTGCCGGTGAGCAACTGGTAAAAGGCGGTTACGTCGAGCCAGAGTATGTGCAAGCGATGCTGGATCGCGAAAAACTGACCCCGACTTACCTGGGCGAGTCCATCGCGGTTCCACACGGCACCATCGAAGCTAAAGACCGCGTGCTGAAAACGGGTATCGTGTTCTGTCAGTATCCGGAAGGCGTGCGCTTCGGCGAAGACGAGGACGACATTGCCCGTCTGGTGATTGGTATTGCTGCGCGTAACAACGAGCACATCCAGGTGATTACCGGCCTGACCAACGCGCTGGATGACGAGTCCGTCATCGAACGCCTGGCCACAACCACCAGCGTAGACGAAGTTCTGGCGCTGTTGCAGAAGTAAGACGCTATACCCTCTCCCATCGGGAGAGGGTTAGGGTGAGGGAAAAGCCTCACCCCAGCCCTCTCGGGTCAAAAACATTAATGAAGGTTAATACTATGAAAGCATTACATTTTGGCGCAGGTAATATCGGACGTGGCTTTATCGGCAAACTGCTGGCCGACGCGGGCATTACATTGACGTTCGCCGATGTAAACCAGGTCGTTCTGGATGCCCTGAATGCCCGTCATAGCTATCAGGTTCACGTCGTGGGTGAAAATGAGCAGGTTGATACGGTTTCAGGCGTAAACGCCGTCAGCAGCATCGGTGACGACGTTGTGGAGCTGATTGCCCAGGTTGACCTGGTCACCACTGCGGTGGGCCCGGTTGTACTGGAGCGTATTGCACCGGCTATCGCCAAAGGTCTCGCGAAACGTAAAGCGCAGGGCGTAAATACCCCGCTGAACATCATCGCTTGTGAAAACATGGTGCGCGGCACCAGCCAGCTGAAAGGCCACGTGATGGCTGCCGTTGCAGCAGAAGATCAGGCGTGGGTAGAAGCCAATGTCGGTTTCGTGGATTCCGCCGTTGACCGCATCGTACCGCCGTCTGCCTCTGCAACCAATGATCCACTGGAAGTGACCGTCGAAACCTTCAGCGAGTGGATCGTCGATAAAACCCAGTTCAAGGGCGCGTTGCCGAATATTCCAGGTATGGAATTAACCGATAACCTGATGGCATTTGTCGAACGTAAACTCTTCACGCTGAACACAGGTCATGCTATAACCGCGTACCTCGGCAAAATGACCGGGCATCAAACTATCCGCGACGCGATCCTCGATGAGAAAATCCGCGCGGTGGTAAATGGCGCGATGGAAGAAAGCGGCGCGGTATTGATTAAACGCTACGGCTTTGATGCGCAGAAACATGCGGCATACATTCAGAAAATCCTCGGTCGTTTTGAAAACCCGTATCTGAAAGATGACGTTGAGCGCGTGGGCCGTCAGCCGCTGCGTAAACTGAGCGCGGGCGATCGTCTGATTAAACCGCTGCTGGGTACGCTGGAATACGGTTTGCCGCACGTTAATCTGGTGAAAGGGATTGCCGCGGCGATGCATTTCCGCAGTGAAGAAGATCCGCAGGCACAGGAACTGGCTGCGCTGATTGATGAAAAAGGCCCGCAGGCCGCGCTGGCGCAGATCTCTGGTCTGGATGCTAACAGCGACGTGGTGAAAGCCGCTGTCGCTCTCTATAACGCCAGCAAATGATGCAAGACCCGGCGCAGGCTATCCTGCGCCTGAACAGTAGATTGTCAGATATGCAGGCAATAATGGAAGAAACACAGGCTTTTGAAAACCGTGTGCTTGAGCGTCTGAATGCTGGCAAAACCGTCAGAAGTTTCCTGATTGCCGCCGTCGAGCTGCTGACCGAGGCGGTCAATATTCTGGTGCTTCAGGTCTTCCGCAAAGACGATTACGCGGTGAAATACGCTGTCGAACCGTTGCTGGACGGTAGCGGCCCGCTGGGCGACCTTTCGGTCCGGCTCAAGCTTATCTATGGGCTGGGCGTAATCAGTCGACCGGAGTATGAAGATGCGGAATTGCTGATGGCGTTACGTGAAGAGCTAAATCATGATGGCAGCGAATACGCCTTTACCGATGATGAGATTCTCGGGCCGCTGGGTGAGCTGCACTGTGTCTCTGCCCTGCCGCCCGCGCCGCTCTTTGACGATAGCGATGCCGACCTGCTGGCAATGCAAAAACAGCGTTATCAACAGGTCGTTCGCTCAACGATGGTACTTTCTCTGACCGAGCTGATTTCCCGAATCAGCTTGAAAAAAGCCTTCCAGAAATAACGGACTCAAACTTCTTTCGCCTGGTTTTCGACCGGCTGATAAAGTTTGCGATAGTGCTCTAATCGCTCCAGAAATATCGCCGCTTTCTCTTCCGGGATTTCCTCCGGTACGTGGCTCAGGCGAGGCGATTTTTTCAGGTACTCCATAAATGCCTGACTGGATGCCATAAAATCTATGGCTTTATCGATGACAAGCGGTACGTTTTCACCCAGTTTGCCCATAACGTCATCCTCCTCATGATTCCTGCTTTAAGAATGACCAATTTAGAGTGACGCGTTTGGGGTAAATGTGCGTATTCTTGTTGGCAAAACGTCAAAAAGAGACCTGTCTAACACTTTTCAATAATTCATAATAAATTCATAATATTAGTTCTTATATGCAGCATGAGAGATCGCGACAAAAGGTGACTTTTTACGATTCTTCGCTATCGGTTATGAACGCTGTCGCGCATACTACCCACTATTACGTCATTTTTTATCAGATATACGCCAAATGAAAGAAATCGAAAAAAACGAAATTAAACGCCTGAGCGACCGCCTGGACGCCATCCGTCATCAGCAGGCAGAACTGTCGCTGGTCGAAAACGCCGAGAAGTATGCCGAGCTCGAAAGCGAGAAAGAGAAACTGGAAGTGGAAATCGCGCGTCTGCGTGAGGTTCATACCCAGAAGCTCAGTAAAGAGGCCCAAAAGCTCACCAAAATGGCGTTCAGCCGTCCGATCACCAAGAAAGAACAGGCTGATATGGGCAAGCTGAAGAAAAGCGTGCGCGGGCTGATTGTGGTTCACCCAATGACGGCACTGGGCCGTGAAATGGGCCTGCAGGTAATGACCGGTTTCTCAAAAACGGCGTTCTGATTTTCTTTCACGTCGATATCAACGTTGCTTGCCCTCTTGCTTTACGCTCCTGTTTTTTTACAGGAGCGTAATTTTGTGGGGAAATTCCGCTAAATCTATTCACCTTTCTTAAACAACTCACCTGTTTACCTGCGGTATTTTTCAGGCAAAATTCCGAAAATGCGTTGTCTGCAAAATGCCAATACATACCCCTCCTAAATGAATACTCAAATTAATCGGCTTAAAACCATATTATTTTCATATGATTATCAAATAAAATTATAATTTCTAGATTAAAACATCAATAAAATGAATAAAAACAAATCCTCTTTGTTTGCCGATACCATTAAATATTTGACACTCAACTGCACCGATCATTAAAATCCGCGCGATTAATATCTTTGGCTGCAATTTATATTTTTTTGATAATAGATCGCTTGTTCGCGATGCAACCTTTTTACACTCACTCTTTGCAGAACCCATTGCGAACATACGACGCGTAAATCATTCATAAAATGATTACATCGTCTATGTCTTTAGTTTGACCATGAAGGGATTCATTATATGAATATCAATAGTGCGTTGTTACGTGTTTCATTTACATTTTTTCTCGTTGCCTCAACAGGATGTGATTATGTTGAAAAAACAACGCTTATTAACGATCTTGCCAAACAACAAGAGCAACAAAAAAATCAAATTGCTGCAATTGAAAAACAGCAGGAACAATACAAAAATAAAATTGAAATAATTGAAAAACAACAACTTGCAATGTCATCCAATGACAAGGCACTTTCGACCATTATAAGAGCAATTAAAAACAAACAGGACGAATTTGTCTTCACAGAATTTAATCCCGCGCAAACAAAATATTTCATCCTGAATAATGGCTCAGTGGGTTTAGCCGGGCGCATCTTATCAATCGATGCCATCGAGAACGGCAGCGTTATTCGCATCTCGCTGGTCAACTTATTAAGCGTTCCTGTATCAAATATCGGTTTCAATGCCACGTGGGGAAATGAGCGCCCTGTCGATATCAACGCACTGGCGAAATGGCAGCAACTGCTTTTCAACACCACCATGAACTCCACCCTACAATTAATGCCTGGTCAATGGCAAGACATTAACCTGACATTAAAAGGCGTTTCACCTAATAACCTGAAGTATCTGAAATTGTCCATCAACATGGCCAATCTCCAGTTCGACACTGTTCAACCTGCTGAAACCCGGCAGCGGAAAAACAAAAAATAAATGCAGCTTCTGCGCTTATATCAAGGAATAGAGAGCATCACGAATGAACAAAATATTTAAAGTTATCTGGAATCCTGCGACGGGCAGCTATAGCGTTGCCAGCGAAACGGCGAAAAGTCGTGGAAAGAAGAGCGGGCGCAGTAAGCTGTTAATTTCTGCATTGGTTGCGGGTGGATTACTCTCATCAGTTGGGGCCAATGCTTCGGTTTCACTTGACGGTGGTAAAAGCGCAGAGGCAACGCCACTGAGTGATAACTGGATTGCCATTGGTAAGGAGGCAGTCGCATCATCAAATTCAAACGGCACAGGACCTACAAGCACGGGAAGTGTTGCGATCGGGGCAAAAGCGAACGCAGGGATGGGAAGTACCGCAATTGGCTTCTCAAGTATCTCATCAGGAGAAAGATCGGTAGCCTTAGGGCAAGCAACTTCTTCGACTGGTAGCCGATCCATCGCCATCGGCAGTGCGGCTAAAGCGACCAGCGATTATACCATCGCGTTAGGAAACTCTGCTCAAGCTAAAGGTGAAGGCGCCGTGGCGTTGGGCAAGGATACGGTAGCAAGTGCTGCGAATGCCCTTGCATTCGGGAGACTGTCCGTCGCCAGCGCCGCTAACGCGGTTGCGATTGGCGCTGAGACCGAAGCCGCTGAAAATGCGACGGCAGTGGGTACTAAAGCGGAGGCAAATGGGCTTAACAGTATCGCGTTGGGCTACGGGAGTATTGCTAATACCGATAACACGATTGCTCTGGGTAACCAAAGCCAGGCAATCGCTGCGGGCGCCATTGCCATCGGTCAGGGGAATAAAGCTGACGGCGTAAATGCAATCGCACTGGGAAATGGGAGTATTACCGGTGGGGCAAATGCCATTGCTCTTGGACAAGGCAGTTATGCCGGTTTAGAAAATGGCATTGCAATTGGTGCTCAGGCCACTGCTCAAGGTAAAAATTCAATTGCTCTGGGTGCTGGTTCTGTCGCGACTGAAGCGGATACCGTTTCTGTGGGTAACACAACCGTTCAGCGAAAAATTGTCAATATGGCAAAAGGTGATATCGATACTAACAGTACTGATGCCATCAATGGATCACAGCTTTATGCTATCAGTAAGTCAGTAGCGGATAATCTTGGTGGAGGTGCGACCGTCAATTCACAGGGCGTCGTGACTTCCCCGAATTACAGACTGAAAAATGGTATTTATGGCAATGTTGGCGACGCCTTAGCGGATCTAAACACGAATACGATACAATGGGACACCCTTAAAAAGGGATATAGTGCGGCACATGGTACAGATGCCACCAGCAAAATCACTAACGTCACCGCTGGCGACCTTTCCGCCACCAGCACCGACGCCGTTAACGGTTCTCAGTTGAAAACCACTAACGATAACGTGGCGACCAACACCACCAACATCACTAACCTGACGAGCGAAGTGGCTGGCAACACCACCAATATCACTAACCTGACTGATACGGTGACTAACCTCGGTGAAGACGCCCTGAAATGGGATGACGCCGCAGGCGCATTCAGCGCCGCGCATAGCGGCAGCACCATTAATAAAATTACCAATGTCGCAGCCGGGGCGGTGTCATCATCCAGTACCGATGCCATTAATGGTGGGCAACTCTATGGCTTAAGCAGCTCCGTCGCCAGCTACTTAGGGGGAAATGCCTCCGTTGATGCGAATGGGAACTTTACAGGCCCGAGCTATACCATTGACGGTACAAGCTACAACAGTGTTGGTGATGCCCTGTCAGCGATTAATACTTCAATTGGAACCTCTTTGGGTGATGCACTGCTATGGGATAATACGGCAGGGCACTTCAGTGCGGCGCACGGCTCTGAGGCCACCAGTAAAATCGCTAACGTCAAAGCGGGCGATCTCACTGACACCAGTACCGATGCGGTTAACGGCTCACAGTTAAAAGCCACCAATGACGACGTGGCGGCTAACACCACCAACATCGCCACCAACACCACCAATATCACCAACCTGACCGACGCCGTGGACAGCCTTGGCGATGATGCTCTGCTGTGGGACAGTGCGGCAGGCGCATTCAGTGCCTCTCACGGTGCCAATACCCTCAATAAAATTACGAATGTCGCCGCAGGGACAGTGTCATCATCCAGCACCGATGCCATTAACGGTGGGCAACTCTATGATTTGAGTAGCTCTATCGCCAACTCATTCGGGGGGAACGCCACAGTTGATGCCAATGGGACCTTTACAGGCCCTACCTATACCATCGACGGTGTAAGTTACAACAGTATCGGCGATGCACTGACGGCAATTAACACGTCCACCAGCGCTTCTCTGGCTGATGCTCTGCAGTGGGATAGCACAGCGGGCGCATTTAGCGCGGCACACGGCACGGAAACCACCGCTAAAATCACCAACGTTGCCGCAGGTGAACTCAGTGATGACAGCACCGATGCCGTGAACGGCGCTCAGTTAAAAGCCACGAACGACAATGTGGCGACTAACACCACCAACATTGCCACTAACACCACCAATATCACCAATCTGACTGACGTTGTGGACAGTCTTGGCGAGGATGCGCTGCAATGGGATAACACCGCGGGCGCATTCAGTGCTGCTCATGGTTCCGAGGCCACCAGCAAGATCACCAACGTCGCAGCCGGTACGATTTCGGATACCAGTACCGACGCGGTCAATGGTTCTCAGTTGTACGCCACCAATATGTTGATCACTCAAAACAGTGAGATCATTAATCAACTCGCCGGGAATACCGACAACACCTATATCGAAGAAAACGGTGCAGGTATTAACTACGTCCGCACCAATGACACCGGTTTAACCTTCACCGATGCCAGCGCAGCGGGTATTGGCTCTACCGCCGTGGGGTATAACTCTGTGGCCAAAGGCGATAGCAGCGTGGCCATCGGTCAGGACAGCTATAGCAGCGTTGAAACAGGTATCGCGCTGGGTAGCAGCTCCGTTTCCAGCCGTGTCATTGAGACAGGCTCCCGTAATACCCGCGTGACGGAAAATGGGGTCGAGATCGGTTACGACACAACTGACGGCGAACTGCTTGGCGCGCTGTCGATCGGTGACGACGGTAAGTATCGTCAAATCATCAACGTAGCCGATGGTTCTGAAGCCCATGACGCCGTTACGGTTCGCCAGTTGCAGAATGCGATTGGTGCAGTCGCGACCACGCCGACCAAATACTATCACGCCAATTCAACGGCGGAAGACTCACTGGCTATCGGTGAAGACTCGCTGGCAATGGGCGCGAAAACTATCGTTAACGGCAATGCCGGTATTGGTATTGGCCTGAATACACTGGTGATGGCAGATGCCATCAACGGTATCGCGATAGGGAGCTACGCCCAGGCAAATCACGCGAATAGTATTGCGATGGGTAACGGTTCTCAAACCACGCGCGGGGCTCAGACAGGCTATACCGCTTACAATATGGACGCACCGCAAAACTCCGTCGGTGAATTCTCCGTAGGTAGCGAAGACGGTCAGCGCCAGATCACTAACGTTGCAGCGGGTTCGGCAGATACCGATGCCGTCAACGTGGGTCAGTTGAAAGTGACGGATGAGCGTGTGTCGCAAAACACCCAGAACATCTCGTATCTCAACAATCAGGTCAGCAATCTCGATACCCGTGTGACTGACCTTGAGAACGGAATGGGCGACATTATCACCACCGGCAGCACCAAGTACTTCAAGGCCAACAGCACCGGCGCGGATGCCAATGCGCAGGGTGCAGACAGTGTTGCGATGGGCTCAGGCTCCATTGCCGCCGCTGACAACAGCGTGGCGCTGGGGACCGGGTCTGTCGCCAATGAAGCAAATACCGTCTCCGTCGGCTCCTCAACCAACCAACGCAGAATCACCAACGTGGCTGCCGGTATCAATGATACCGATGCCGTTAACGTTTCGCAGTTGAAGTCTTCTGAAGCGGGCAGCGTACGTTACGACACCAAAGCGGACGGGTCTATCGACTACAGTAATATCACGCTTGGCGGCGGCAACGGAGGGACAACGCGTATCAGCAACGTGTCCGCTGGCGTGGAAAACAACGACGCGGTTAACTACGCGCAGTTGAAACAAAGCGTCCAGGAAACCAAGCAATACACCGATCAGCGGATGGCGCAGATGGATAGCAAACTGTCCAAAACGGAAAGCAAGCTGAGCGGCGGGATTGCCTCCGCAATGGCCATGACCGGCCTGCCTCAAGCCTATTCACCAGGAGCCAGCATGGCATCGATTGGTGGCGGCTCTTATAACGGTGAATCTGCCGTGGCATTAGGCGTCTCAATGGTCAGCGCGAATGGTCGCTGGGTCTATAAATTACAGGGTAGTACCAATAGCCAGGGTGAATATTCTGCCGCCATCGGCGCAGGTATTCAGTGGTAAAAAGTCGTTAAACTGATGCTAATAAGGGCAACTCGTTAACTGAGTTGCCCTTTTCTTTTCGCCTGCCAATTGGCCCAACCAATTCTCATCTTTCCTTCCAGTGGTTCACATTTTCGCTATTTATTCATACAATACCGTTGCTAGAACATAACAATTAGTTAACCATTCATTGTCATTATCCCTACACCATCACATTGGAAGGGCCACTTTTACAAAATCTGTGACGCCGAGATGAGCGCAGACTCACCGCGAAACGGGTTTAGGCCCCCAGGAGACCTGCACAATGAGCCTCTGGCAACAAAACTACGACCCGGCCAATAACATCTGGCTGTCGAGCCTGATAGCATCGCTTCCGATCCTCTTTTTCTTCTTCGCGCTGATTAAGCTCAAGCTGAAAGGCTACATCGCCGCCAGCTGGACCGTCGCCATCGCGCTCGCCGTCGCCCTGCTGTTCTACAAAATGCCGGTGGATAACGCCCTGGCATCGGTGGTGTATGGCTTCTTCTACGGCCTGTGGCCGATTGCCTGGATCATCATCGCCGCCGTTTTTGTCTACAAAATTTCGGTGAAAACCGGGCAGTTCGACATCATCCGTTCATCAATATTGTCAATTACACCCGACCAGCGTTTACAGATGCTGATCGTTGGTTTCTCCTTCGGTGCTTTCCTTGAAGGGGCCGCGGGATTTGGCGCTCCGGTAGCCATTACCGCTGCGCTGTTGGTCGGTTTAGGCTTTAACCCGCTGTATGCCGCGGGTCTGTGTCTGATCGTCAACACCGCGCCGGTCGCCTTTGGCGCGATGGGCATCCCGATTCTGGTTGCCGGGCAGGTCACCGGTCTGGATAGCTTTGAGATTGGCCAGATGGTGGGTCGCCAGTTGCCGTTCCTGACGATTATCGTGCTGTTCTGGATCATGGCGATTATGGACGGCTGGCGCGGGATTAAAGAAACCTGGCCTGCGGTGATGGTTGCGGGCGGTTCGTTCGCGATTGCCCAGTACCTGAGCTCTAACTTTATTGGCCCGGAGCTGCCAGATATTATCTCTTCGCTGGTTTCTCTGGTGTGCCTGACGCTGTTCCTGAAACGCTGGCAGCCGGTACGTATCTTCCGCTTTGGCGATATGGGCGCATCACAGGTCGATCAGACGCTGGCGCGCACCAATTATACCGCCGGGCAGATTGTTCGCGCCTGGTCACCCTTCCTGTTCCTGACCGCCACCGTTACGCTGTGGAGTATTCCGCCGTTTAAAGCCCTCTTCGCACCGGGCGGGGCGATGTACGAGTTTGTAATTAATATTCCGGTTCCGTTCCTCGACAAACTCGTGGCCCGCATGCCGCCTGTTGTGAGCGAAGCTACGGCCTACGCGGCGGTCTACAAATTCGACTGGCTGTCGGCTACAGGTACAGCGATTCTGTTTGCCGCGCTGCTCTCTATCGTCTGGCTGCGCATGAAGCCGAAAGACGCTATCAGCACTTTCGGTACCACACTGAAAGAACTGGCGCTGCCTATCTACTCCATCGGGATGGTGCTGGCCTTCGCGTTTATCTCGAACTACTCCGGCCTCTCTTCAACGCTGGCGCTGGCACTGGCCCATACCGGGCATGCATTTACCTTCTTCTCGCCGTTCCTCGGCTGGCTGGGCGTTTTCCTGACCGGTTCAGACACCTCATCCAACGCCCTGTTTGCCGCGTTGCAGGCCACCGCCGCACAGCAGATTGGCGTTTCTGACGTACTGCTGGTTGCTGCCAATACCACCGGCGGCGTTACTGGCAAGATGATTTCGCCACAGTCCATCGCCATCGCCTGTGCGGCAGTGGGTCTGGTGGGCAAAGAGTCCGATCTGTTCCGCTTTACCGTGAAACACAGCCTGATTTTCACCTGCATGGTGGGCGTAATTACCACGCTTCAGGCCTATGTCTTAACCTGGATGATCCCATGATAGTGATGCCCAGACGCCTGTCCGACGAGATTGCCTCTCGCGTGCGGGCGCTGATTGAAGAACAACAGCTGGAGGCGGGCATGAAGTTGCCCGCTGAACGCCAGTTAGCCGCTCAGCTTGGCGTGTCGCGCAATTCCCTGCGCGAGGCGCTGGCGACACTGGTCAGTGAAGGCGTGCTGCTCAGCCGTCGCGGCGGCGGCACGTTTGTGCGCTGGCCACATGAAGCGTGGTCAGAGCAAAACATCGTTCAGCCGCTAAAAACGCTGCTGGCCGATGACCCGGATTACAGCTTCGATATTCTGGAAGCGCGACACGCCATTGAAGGCAGCACCGCCTGGCACGCCGCCATGCGCGCAACGGATGCCGACAAAGAGAAAATCGCCCTCTGCTTTGAAGCGACGCTCAGTGAAGACCCGGATCTCGCCTCGCAGGCCGATGTGCGTTTTCATCTGGCGATTGCCGAAGCCTCGCACAACGTGGTGCTACTGCAAACCATGCGCGGTTTCTTCGACTTGCTGCAATCCTCAGTCAAACTGAGCCGTCAGCGCATGTATCTGGTGCCGCCGGTCTTCGCCCGCCTGACCGAACAACATCAGGCCATTCTTGATGCCATTGTGGCCGGTGACGCCGAAGGCGCACGCCAGGCGATGATGGCCCATCTAGGTTTCGTTCACACCACCATTAAACGTTTTGATGAAGATCTGGCTCGCCAGGCACGCATCACCCGCCTGCCCGACGACCACGCTGAAAATTCCAGGGAGAAAAAAGCATGATTATTTCAGCCGCGAGTGACTACCGTGCCGCCGCCGAGCGCATTCTGCCGCCGTTCCTGTTCCACTACATCGATGGCGGCGCGTATGCGGAATATACCCTACGCCGCAACGTGGAAGATTTATCTCAGGTCGCCCTGCGCCAGCGCGTACTGAAGAACATGGCCGACCTCAGCCTGGAAACTACGCTGTTTAACGAAAAGCTCTCTATGCCGGTCGCCCTTGCGCCGGTGGGCCTGTGCGGTATGTACGCACGTCGCGGCGAGGTACAGGCTGCGGCAGCTGCCGATGCGCACGGTATTCCATTCACGCTCTCTACTGTATCTGTTTGCCCCATCGAAGAGGTCGCGCCTACCATCAAGCGCCCGATGTGGTTCCAGCTATACGTGCTGCGCGACCGGGGTTTTATGCGTAACGCGCTGGAACGCGCAAAAGCGGCGGGCTGCTCCACGTTGGTGTTTACGGTTGATATGCCAACACCGGGCGCTCGTTATCGTGATGCCCACTCAGGCATGAGCGGCCCAAATGCCGCAATGCGCCGCTACTGGCAGGCTGTCACGCATCCACAATGGTCGTGGGATGTGGGCCTGAACGGGCGTCCGCACGATCTGGGTAATATCTCCGCCTACCTCGGCAAACCGACCGGACTGGAAGATTACATCGGCTGGCTGGCGAACAACTTCGATCCGTCCATTTCGTGGAAAGACCTGGAGTGGATCCGTGAATTCTGGGATGGCCCGATGGTGATCAAAGGGATCCTCGACCCGGAAGATGCGCGCGATGCGGTACGCTTTGGCGCAGACGGTATTGTGGTTTCCAACCATGGTGGCCGCCAGCTGGATGGCGTACTCTCCTCTGCCCGCGCGCTGCCTGCGATTGCCGATGCCGTAAAAGGCGATATCGCGATTCTGGCCGACAGCGGTATTCGTAACGGGCTGGACGTGGTGCGCATGATTGCCCTGGGCGCAGATACCGTTCTGCTGGGCCGCGCATATCTTTATGCGCTTGCCACGGCGGGCCAGGCGGGCGTAGCCAATCTGCTGAGCCTGATTGAGAAAGAGATGAAGGTGGCGATGACGCTGACGGGCGCGAAAACGATCAGCGAAATCAGCCGTGATTCGCTTGTGCAGGAACTGGGGAAAACCTTGCCTGCGGCGCTGGCGCCACTGACGAAGGGGAATGCGGCGTAGGCCCCTCACCCCGGCCCTCTCCCACAGGGAGAGGGAGAAAACCCTCACCCTGCACTATCTGTCCCCTCTCCCTCAGGGAGAGGGTTAGGGTGAGGGTGACGTTATTTTCTGCTATCCTGCCCACCGCACTTAAGGGGGCAGCATGCTTAACATCGTTTTATTCGAACCAGAAATTCCGCCAAATACCGGCAATATCATCCGCCTTTGCGCCAATACCGGCTTTCGTCTGCACATCATCGAACCGATGGGTTTTACCTGGGACGATAAGCGTCTGCGCCGCGCGGGGCTGGATTATCACGAATTTACTGCTGTCACGCGTTATCAAAACTATGACGCGTTTTTTGAGGCAGAGAAACCCCAGCGTCTGTTTGCCCTGACCACCAAAGGTACGCCTGCGCACAGCGCGGTGAGCTACCAGGATGGCGACTATCTGATGTTTGGCCCGGAAACGCGCGGCCTGCCAGCGTCTATTCTGGATGCCCTGCCGCCAGAACAAAAAATTCGTATTCCGATGATGCCGGACAGCCGCAGCATGAACCTGTCTAACGCGGTATCGGTAGTGGTGTATGAAGCATGGCGCCAGTTGGGATATCCGGGCGCCATTTTACGCGGTTAAATCAAATCCCGTCGCCATACTCAAACGTATGGTGAATGCCGTTGAAGTGCTGGTCCATATCCATCGATGGCTTATCGCTGTCTGGCTTACCGACAATACGTGCCGGTACGCCTGCGGCGGTCGTATGCGGCGGCACCGGTTGCAAAACCACAGAGCCCGCGCCAATTTTCGCACCGCGACCAACTTCAATATTGCCAAGAATTTTCGCGCCTGCGCCAATCATTACGCCTTCGCGGATTTTCGGGTGACGATCGCCGCTGGTTTTCCCGGTACCGCCAAGGGTGACGGATTGCAGAATCGAGACGTCGTTTTCAATCACCGCCGTTTCACCCACGACGATCCCGGTAGCGTGGTCGAGCATAATGCCGCGGCCGATTTTCGCAGCCGGGTGAATATCAACCTGGAACGTCACAGAGACCTGATTTTGCAGGAAAATCGCCAGCGCGCGACGCCCCTGCAACCACAGCCAGTGGCCGATTCGGTAGGCCTGCAACGCGTGAAAACCTTTAAGATAAAGCAGCGGCGTTGAGTATTTATCTACCGCCGGGTCGCGCGTGCGCACCGCCTGAATATCACAAGCGGCAGAAGCGATCATTTCCGGGTCAGCCGCGTAGGCCTCTTCAACCACTTCGCGAATGGCGATAGCAGGCATAATCGGCGATGCCAGTTTATTGGCTAACATGTAGCTGAGGGCGCTGCCGAGATTTTCATGCTTGAGTAGCGTCGCGTGATAAAAGCTGGCCAGCATCGGCTCACAATCGGCCAGTGCCCGGGCTTCAGCTTTAATGTTGTTCCAGACAATCTCCAGTTCTTCACACGACATTGCATACTCCAGACGATGATGAATGACCGGCCAGTTCTGTGCCGGCCGGGTCATTTAAGGTGACAAAGGTTTCCTGTATTTACTTGCCGCTGCGTTCGTCCTTGCGAGCACGACCTAATAACGTCAATGCTGCCTCGCGCGCGCTTTTTCCGCAATATAATACCTGATAAATTTCCTCGGTTATTGGCATTTCGACACCCACACGGTGCGCCAATTCGCGAACTTCTTTGGTATTACGGTAACCTTCGACCACCTGGCCGATTTTATCCTGCGCATCCTGAACGTCTGCGCCCTGGCCGAGCGCCATGCCGAAACGACGGTTACGCGACTGGTTGTCAGTACAGGTCAGTACCAGATCGCCCAGCCCTGCCATCCCCATAAAGGTGACAGGATCGGCGCCCAGTGCGGCACCCAGCCGTGACATTTCGGTCAGACCACGGGTGATCAGCGCCGTACGGGCATTCGCGCCAAAACCGATGCCGTCAGAGATCCCCGCGCCAATGGCAATGACGTTTTTCACCGCGCCGCCCAGCTGTACGCCGATAAAATCAGGGTTGCTGTAAACGCGGAAGCTTTTGCCGCAGTGCAGCAGTTGCTGCAAGTCATCAGCAAATACCGGATCGGTTGATGCCAGGGAGATCGCGGTCGGCAAACCGGCCGCCAGCTCTTTGGCAAACGTCGGCCCGGAGATGACCGCCAGCGGGATATCATCGCCAAGGGCTTCGCGCGCGACGTCCTGCAACAGACGCCCCGTTTCCGCTTCCAGCCCTTTCGTCGCCCACACCACGCGCGCATCGCTGCGCATCAGCGGTTTCATCTGGCGCAGCACCAGACCAAAGACATGGCTCGGCACCACCACCAGCACATTGCGGCTGGCGGCCAGCGCCGTCGCGAGATCGCTTTCGAGGTGCAGTGAATCCGGGAAGGGAACATCGGGAAGAAACGCCACGTTGCAGCGGTCACGCTGTAAGGTCGCGATATGTTCAGGATCGTGGCCCCAGAGTACGACCTGGTGGCCGTTTCTTGCCAGCGTGATGGCAAGAGCGGTGCCGTACGAGCCGGCACCGATCACAGTCATTGAAGCATTAAGTGCGTTCATCAGGCATCCTGATGTTGTTCTGCACCTTCACCGGACTGCTGCTGCAAATAGTTCATGAACAGCGCATCAAAGTTAACCGGCGCAAGGTTCAGCTGCGGGAAAGTCCCACGGGAAACCAGGCTGGTGATGCATTCACGCGCATACGGGAACAGAATGTTCGGGCAGTATGCACCCAGGCAGTGCGCCATCTGAGTACCTTCGATACCTTCGATGGAGAAAATACCGCCCTGCTGAACTTCACACAGGAAGCCCGTTTCTTCGCCCAGCGTCGCCGTTACGGTGACACGCAGCACCACTTCAAACACGCCTTCCGCCAGTTGGTTGGAAGCCGTATCAAGATCAAGTTTAACCTCTGGTTGCCAATCTTTCTGGAAAACGTGCGGCGCATTTGGCGCTTCGAAAGATACGTCCTTGGTGTAGATACGCTGGATCTGGAAATTCATTTCAGTGTTGTTTTGCTCAGACATGTGTAAAAACCCTTTCGTGTTGTCCTTAAAATACGCGTTATTCTTCAGGCCGATACGTGTCGGCGTGACGCTCACGCACATGCGCTATTACAGCAGGGGATCAAGTCCACCACGTGCATCAAGCGCATACAAGTCATCACAGCCGCCAATGTGCTGTGCATCAATAAAAATCTGCGGAACCGTCGTGCGGCCACTGCGCTTAATCATCTCTTCGCGTTTTTCCACGTCGCCATCGATCGGCAGCTCCTGGAAAGTAACGCCTTTGCTGCTCAGCAATGCTTTTGCACGATGGCAGAACGGGCAGGTCGCTTTGGTGTAGATTTCGATAGTAGCCATGACAATTATCCTTACTTACCGCGAACTAAAGGAAGATTTTCGCCGCTCCAGCCTGCAATACCTTCTTTAAGCACATAAACCTGTTCAAAACCCGCTTTAAGCAGCGCGTTTGCTGATTCCTGAGCCTGCATGCCAGAGGCGTCGGTGACGATCACCGGCTTGTTCTTGTGCTTGTCTAACTCACCCACGTTGTTGGCTTTCACTTCCGCCGGCAGCAGGTTAACAGAGCCTGCGATGTGGCCTTTACGGAAATCATCGCGCTGACGCAGGTCGACAACCACCGCGTCTTCTTTGTTGATAAGACGTGTAGCTTCACCGCGGGTGATCACTTTAACTTTAGACGCCAGGCCTTTGAATGTGGTGAACAGAACGGCCACCAGTAAGGCGATCCATGCGATGCTCAGCACAGGATGACGGCTAACAAATTGCATAATTTCTTGCATGGGGGGTAACGACTCCCGACTTAATGATTAAAAAACCAGGGAAGGAGTATACCTGTGCAGTGGAGCAAATACAGCCAGGCCGCGCGATGTAATGCATTTTCTGCGGCGTACTCCGGAAAAAATGCCACAAAAGCGCCCTTTCATTGCTTAATCCTTCCTCTTTTTTTGATCTTCAGTGGCTGTTTGATCGATTCAGCTGTAGTAAAATTACGCAAAATTTTTTATCTCCTTCGAGCATGAGGTTGTCGCAATGTCGGTTTCTAAAAAACCTATGGTACTGGTAATCCTTGATGGCTACGGCTATCGCGAAGAACACCAGGATAACGCTATCTTCAGCGCAAAAACCCCTGTCATGGACGCTCTGTGGGCAAAACGTCCTCACACCCTGATCGACGCATCCGGTCTGGAAGTTGGCCTGCCGGATCGTCAGATGGGCAACTCCGAAGTCGGTCACGTTAACCTGGGCGCAGGCCGTATCGTGTATCAGGACCTGACCCGTCTCGACGTGGAAATTAAAGAACGCACTTTCTTCGCTAACCCGGTTCTGTGCGGCGCAGTCGATAAAGCCGCGAAAGCAGGCAAAGCCGTGCACATCATGGGTCTGCTTTCTGCGGGCGGCGTTCATAGCCACGAAGATCACATTCTGGCGATGGTTGAACTGGCCGCCGAACGCGGTGCGGAAAAAATCTATCTGCACGCTTTCCTGGATGGCCGCGACACCCCGCCGCGTAGCGCTGAAGGTTCACTGAAAAAATTCGAAGACAAATTTGCCGCACTGGGCAAAGGCCGCGTGGCGTCCATCATTGGTCGTTACTACGCCATGGACCGCGACAACCGTTGGGATCGCGTTGAACAAGCCTACAACCTGATGACCCAGGCCAAAGGCGAGTTCCAGTTCGACACCGCGGTAGAAGGCCTGCAGGCAGCCTACGCGCGTGATGAAAACGATGAATTCGTGAAAGCGACCGTTATCCGCGCCGCAGGCCAGGCCGATGCCGCAATGGAAGACGGCGATGCGCTGATTTTCATGAACTTCCGTGCTGACCGTGCGCGTGAAATCACCCGCGCCTTCGTAAACGCTGATTTCGACGGTTTCAAACGTCAGAAAGAAGTGAAACTGGGCGACTTCATCCAGTTGACCGAATACGCTGCCGACATCAAAGCACCGTGCGCGTATCCGCCAGCATCTCTGGCAAATACCTTCGGCGAGTGGATGGCGAAGAACGACAAAACCCAGTTGCGTATCTCCGAAACGGAAAAATACGCACACGTCACCTTCTTCTTTAACGGCGGCGTAGAAGAACCGTTCAAAGGCGAAGACCGTATTCTGATCAACTCCCCGAAAGTCGCTACCTATGATTTGCAGCCAGAAATGAGCTCCGAAGAGCTGACCGAAAAACTGGTCGCGGCAATCAAGAGCGGTAAATACGACACCATCATTTGTAACTACCCGAACGGCGACATGGTTGGCCACACCGGTGTGATGGATGCGGCAATCAAAGCCGTTGAAGCACTGGATAATTGTGTTGATCAGGTTGCCAAAGCGGTTGAATCTGTTGGTGGCCAACTGCTCATCACCGCAGACCACGGTAACGCAGAACAGATGCGTGATCCGGCTACCGGCCAGGCGCACACAGCACATACCAACCTGCCCGTTCCGCTGATCTACGTTGGCGAGAAAAATCTGAAAGCTGTCGATGGTGGTAAGCTTTCCGATATCGCGCCGACCATGTTGACGCTGATGGGCATGGAAATCCCGAAAGAGATGACTGGTAAGCCGCTGTTCATCGTGGAATAATCCCTCCCCATGAGGGGAAAGGCGATTTTTGTACTTAAAGGTGCCGCGGTTACGCTGCGGTCCACATTATACGCCAGCGCACTCAGCGCTGGCGTATTGCTGTGCGCGTCATCTGCCCACGCCGACGATCGCTCGCAGCTCCAATCTATTCAGGCCGATATTGCCGCTAAAGAGCGCGCAGTACGCCAGCAACAACAGCAACGTTCCTCTCTGCTCGCGCAACTGAAAGCGCAGGATCAGGCCATCGCCGCCGCCGCGCGTCAGCTTCGCGAAACGCAAGCCACGCTAACGCAGCTCAATAAGCAAATCGACGAAATGAACGCCTCGATTGCGAAGCTGGAAGCACAACGCGCCACGCAGGAGCGTAATCTTGCCGCTCAGCTCGACGCCGCATTCCGTCAGGGTGAACACACCGGTATTCAGCTCATTCTCAGCGGTGAAGAGAGCCAGCGCGGCCAGCGCTTGCAGGCTTACTTTGGCTACCTTAACCAGGCGCGCCAGGAGACCATCGCTGAGCTGAAACAGACACGCGAACTGGTTACCACGCAGAAAGCAGAGCTGGAAGAGAAACAAAGCCAGCAACAAACCCTGCTGTATGAACAAAAAGCGCAGCAGGCGAAACTTGAGCAGGCGCGCAGCGAACGGCAGAAAACTATCGCCGGGCTTGAGTCCTCTATCCAGAAAGGTCAGCAGCAGTTAAGTGAACTGCGGGCTAACGAATCCCGTTTGCGTAACAGCATCGCCCGCGCAGCTGCCGCAGCTAGAGCGCGCGCCGATCGCGAAGCCCGCGAAGCTGATGCGGTTCGCGACCGTCAGAAAGAAGCCACCAGCAAAGGCAAAACCTACAAACCTACCGAAAGCGAACGCTCACTGATGTCGCGTACTGGCGGCCTCGGCGCACCGAGAGGTCAGGCCTACTGGCCGGTTCGCGGCACTACGCTGCACCGCTATGGCGAACAGTTGCAGGGCGAGCTCCGCTGGAAAGGGATGGTGATCAGCGCCTCCGAAGGTACTGAGGTTAAAGCCATCGCCGATGGTCGCGTCATTCTGGCCGACTGGTTGCAGGGTTACGGTTTAGTCGTAGTGGTTGAGCACGGGAAAGGCGATATGAGTCTTTACGGCTATAATCAGAGTGCGCTGGTCAGCGTAGGTACGCAGGTTCGCGCCGGACAGCCGATTGCGCTGGTTGGTAACAGCGGAGGTCAGGGCCGACCGTCGCTCTATTTCGAAATTCGCCGCCAGGGTCAGGCGGTCAATCCACTGCCGTGGTTGGGAAGATAAGTTTGCTTCAATTTCGCAGGATCCTTCTTCTTGGCGCCCTCACCTTAGCGGCGCCAGTCTTTGCGGGGAAGCTGGCGATTGTCATTGATGATTTTGGCTATCGCCCGCACAACGAAAATCAGGTGCTGGCAATGCCGTCAGCCGTTTCCGTCGCCGTTCTCCCCAATGCGCCACATGCCCATGAAATGGCCACCAAAGCGCATAACAGCGGGCATGAAGTGCTCATCCATCTGCCGATGGCGCCACTCAGCAAGCAGCCGCTGGAAAGAGACACGCTGCGTCCGGAAATGAGCAGTGATGAAATCGAACGCATCATTCGCGAAGCGGTAAACAAAGTGCCTTATGCCGTGGGGTTGAACAACCACATGGGCAGCGCGATGACCTCAAGCCTGTTCGGCATGCAGAAAGTGATGCAGGCGCTGAGCCGCTATAACCTTTATTTCCTCGATAGCATGACGATTGGCAACAGCCAGGCGATGCGCGCCGCCAGCGGTACGGGCGTGAAGGTGATTAAACGCAAAGTGTTCCTCGACGATACGCAGAACGAAGCCGATATTCGCCGTCAGTTTAACCGGGCGGTAGAAGTGGCGCGCCGTAATGGTTCGGCGATTGCGATTGGTCACCCGCATCCCTCAACCGTGCGCGTACTGCAACAGATGCTGCCCACATTGCCGTCGGATATCACCCTGGTACGCCCGAGCGATCTGCTTAACGAACCACAGGTGGACACCTCCACGCCAAATCTGACGCCACCGAAAGGCACAACGCCAGACGCACCGCGCAATCCGTTCCGCGGCGTGAAGCTGTGTAAAACGAAGAAAGCGCCGGAGCCGGTTTACGCTACCCAGTTCTTTACCGTGATGGCGGACAGCATCAGCAACAGTACCGTGATGCAGTACCTGCGGCTACAGTGGCAGGGTTGGGATAAGCCGTAACCTGCGAAAATGCCCGGTGGCGCTTCGCTTACCGGGCCTACAGATCTCGCTGAACATCAACGCAGGCTAAGCGCCTTTCGTGCCAACCTGCGGCTCGCCAGACCGCGATCCTGCCAGCTGTATAACCGCACCGACCACAACAGCACCTGATACGCCAGCTTCGGGCTACGAATATTAGCCACCATCCGTTTATACATTCCGGACGCAAATATCTCGGCAATCATCATTTTACGCGTAATCACATCCTGCTCTTTACGCACCGCATGACAAACCCGCAATGCTTCATAGGTTATTTGCTGGTAAAACTCGGGATGCATCTTAATTTTATCCGCATAATCACGATTTAATTTATCCAGCAAGCGGGTAATTTTAATATAATGGCGTTGATAGGAAAGGTTTTTACGCCCAAAACGTTTTTTACGGCTCACCGAAACATCATGCAGGAAATATTTATACAACGATTCTTCAGTATATCGCGCACGTGTAGCGTTATACATAAATTCCGTCGACCAGAGAATATCCTGATGATGCAGTCCGGGTACAAATTTCAGATTACATTGCTTAATTAATTCATGACGATATACACCCATCCAGACCACATGCGTCCAGCGACGGCTGGCTAACGCCATACGCAGCCACGCCGGGCCGCTCATCACGCCGGTTGAGCGGATGCGTTCCTGCGGGATGGATTGCCAGGTTTTGCCGGTTTCACGTTCACACCAGTCGGCATTGCACTGCGCGACGTCGAGATTATCCTGCAACGCCATGGTCATCAGGGTTTCATACATCTGCGGATACGTCACATCGTCGGCATCCACAAACGCGATGTACTCGCCGTGTGCGAGTTCCAGACCGCGATTACGGGCAACCGACGCCCCGGCGTTAGCCTGATGCACCAAACGAACCTGTGGGTAATTCTCGGCATACCAGGTTGCGATATCGACAGAATTATCCGTAGAGCCGTCATTCACAATGATAATTTCCAGCGCCGTCCAGGTTTGCGCCAGCAGCGATTCCATACAGGCTTTAAATGCATCGCCTGCGTTATAAAGGGGGACGATGACACTGAGTGTCCCTGGGCTATTCATCTTTTTCATTACCTGATCACCTTAACGTGTAGGTTACGTTGTACCTTTCTCACCTTAAGATTGAATTAAGGGTGAAAGATATTTCGGCGTCATTCCGTCGATCCGGCGAAGTTTATTTTTATAAACAGGAATTAGCGTGCAACAGAGGGGTTTGTAATGAAATAAGACTAATGCCCGAATACGAAACATTTATGACAATGACAAAGTTTTACATATATCAGGCGATTTTAAGATTACCTTCAGGAAATACGCCTCATGTCTGAAGAGACATGAGGCTATGAGCCTTAATCCCAGCTCAGGATGACTTTACCGGACTGACCCGAACGCATAGCGTCGAAGCCTTTCTGGAAATCATCAATACCATAGTGGTGGGTGATAATCGGCGTTAAATCCAGACCAGACTGAATGAGTGCCGCCATCTTGTACCAGGTTTCGAACATTTCACGACCATAAATCCCTTTGATAAACAGCCCCTTGAAGATGACTTTGGTCCAGTCGATCGACATATCAGACGGCGGAATACCCAGCATCGCAATTCGCCCGCCATGGTTCATGGTGTCGAGCATGGAGCGGAAGGCCGCTGGCGCACCGGACATTTCCAGGCCGACGTCAAAGCCTTCAGTCATACCGAGTTCAGCCATTACGTCAGTCAGGCTCTCTTTAGAGACGTTTACCGCGCGGGTGACACCCATTTTACGCGCCAGGTCCAGACGGTATTCATTCACATCGGTGATAACAACATTGCGCGCACCGACGTGTTTCGCGACCGCCGCCGCCATCACACCAATCGGGCCTGCGCCGGAAACCAGCACATCCTCACCGACCAGGTCGAAAGAGAGTGCCGTGTGTACCGCGTTACCAAACGGGTCAAAAATAGAGGCTAAATCATCGGAAATGTTATCCGGGATTTTGAAGGCGTTGAACGCCGGGATCACCAGATATTCCGCGAAGCAGCCCGGACGATTCACGCCCACGCCAATAGTGTTGCGGCACAGGTGCGTGCGGCCGCCACGGCAGTTACGGCAGTGGCCGCAGGTAATATGGCCTTCACCGGAAACGCGGTCGCCGATTTTAAAGCCTTTCACTTCCTGGCCAATGCCGACCACTTCGCCGACATATTCATGACCGACCACCATCGGAACCGGGATGGTTTTCTGCGACCATTCATCCCAGTTATAAATGTGCACATCCGTACCGCAAATCGCCGTTTTACGGATTTTAATCAGCAGATCGTTATGGCCCACGTCCGGTTTCGGCACGTCGGTCATCCAGATCCCCTCTTCCGCTTTCAGTTTCGACAACGCTTTCATCTGGCTTCCTCAGGCAATCACGCCCAGTTGTTTACCAATGCGGATAAAGGCTTCTACCGCACGTTCGATTTGTTCAGGGGAGTGTGCCGCCGACATCTGGGTGCGAATACGCGCCTGACCTTTCGGCACTACCGGATAGAAGAAACCGGTCACGTAGATCCCCTCTTTTTGCAGCAGGCGAGCGAAATCCTGCGCCACAACCGCATCGCCCAGCATTACCGGGATAATTGCGTGATCGGCACCCGCCAGAGTAAACCCTGCGGCGCTCATTTTTTCACGGAACAGACGGGCGTTAGCCCACAGGCGATCGCGCAGTTCAGCGCCGGACGCCACCATTTCCAGCACTTTGATAGAAGCTGAAACAATCGCCGGGGCCAGCGAGTTGGAGAACAGATACGGGCGAGAGCGCTGGCGCAGCCACTCAACCACCTCTTTACGCGCCGCGGTGTAGCCACCGGATGCGCCACCGAGCGCTTTGCCCAGCGTGCCAGTGATAATGTCCACACGGCCCATCACGTCGCAATATTCGTGGGAGCCACGGCCGTTTTCACCAACAAAACCGACGGCGTGAGAGTCATCGACCATCACCAGCGCATCGTACTTGTCGGCCAGGTCGCAGACGCCTTTCAGGTTGGCAATCACGCCGTCCATCGAGAACACGCCGTCGGTGGCGATCAGTACATGACGCGCCCCGGCATCACGCGCCTCTTTCAGACGCGCTTCCAGTTCCTGCATATCGTTGTTGGCGTAGCGGAAGCGCTTCGCTTTACACAGGCGCACACCGTCAATGATGGAGGCGTGGTTCAGGGCGTCGGAGATAATCGCATCTTCCGGGCCGAGCAGCGTTTCAAACAGACCGCCGTTGGCGTCAAAACAGGAGGAATAGAGAATCGCGTCTTCCATACCAAGGAATTCCGCCAGTTTCTGCTCCAGCACTTTGTGGTTATCCTGGGTGCCGCAAATAAAGCGCACCGATGCCATACCGAAACCGTGGCTGTCGAGGCCCGCTTTCGCGGCGGCAATCAGCGCCGGATGGTTCGCCAGGCCAAGGTAGTTATTGGCGCAGAAGTTAATCACGTGGCTGCCATCACCCACGGTGATATCCGCCTGCTGAGCTGACGTGATAATACGTTCTTCTTTAAACAACCCTTCCGCGCGGGCGGTATCCAGGTCACCGGCTAACTGTTTGTAAAAATCACCACGCATTGCAACTCTCCAGATTCGGCAAATGTCGGCACATATTACCTAAAGCTATACGTATGTACGAGATGACGCAGCACCAGTTACATTTTTTGTAGCATAAATCACGCGTCGCCCGGGGCTTTGACGGCGAAAGGCTGAAGGCGGGTCGATGTGATGTTATGATAAGAGTCATTAGCGCCCTGGATTGTCCAGGGTACTCACATTTCAAAGGTTACATTTATGATCATCGTTACCGGCGGCGCTGGCTTTATCGGCAGCAACATCGTTAAAGCGCTCAATGACAAAGGTATCACCGACATTCTGGTGGTAGATAACCTGAAAGACGGCACTAAGTTCGTAAACCTTGTCGACCTGGATATCGCCGATTATATGGATAAAGAAGATTTTCTGATCCAGATTATGGCGGGCGAAGAGTTCGGTGAAATCGACGCTATCTTCCATGAAGGCGCCTGCTCTTCCACCACCGAGTGGGACGGCAAGTACATAATGGATAACAACTATCAGTACTCCAAAGAGCTGCTGCACTACTGCCTGGAGCGCGAAATTCCGTTCCTGTACGCCTCTTCCGCAGCCACCTACGGCGGTCGCACCAGCGACTTCATCGAATCCCGCGAATATGAGAAACCGCTGAACGTTTACGGCTACTCGAAGTTCCTGTTCGACGAATATGTCCGTCAGATCCTGCCAGAAGCGAACTCGCCGATTGTCGGCTTCCGTTACTTCAACGTCTACGGCCCACGCGAAGGCCACAAAGGCAGCATGGCGAGCGTGGCGTTCCATCTCAACACTCAGTTGAATAACGGCGAAAGCCCGAAACTGTTCGAAGGCAGCGATGGCTTCAAACGCGATTTCGTCTATGTGGGCGACGTGGCAGATGTGAACCTGTGGTTCTGGGAAAACGGTGTATCCGGCATCTACAACCTGGGTACCGGTCGCGCGGAATCCTTCCAGGCCGTGGCGGATGCTGCACTGGCGTATCACAAAAAAGGCACGCTGGAATACATTCCGTTCCCGGAAAAACTGAAAGGCCGCTACCAGGCATATACGCAGGCAGACCTGACTAACCTGCGTGCTGCGGGTTACGACAAACCGTTCAAAACCGTTGCCGAAGGTGTGGCGGAATATATGGCCTGGTTGAACCGCGACGCGTAAGAAACCAACATGAAGATACTGGTGATTGGCCCATCATGGGTGGGCGACATGATGATGTCGCAAAGTCTCTATCGCACGCTCAGGGCGCGTTATCCCCAGGCTGTCATTGATGTGATGGCACCCGCGTGGTGCCGTCCGCTTTTAGCACGTATGCCGGAAGTCAACGACGCGATCCCGATGCCGCTCGGCCACGGGGCGCTGGAGTTGGGCGAACGTCGCAGGCTGGGTCACAGCCTGCGTAACCGCCGCTATGACCGCGCGTACGTGCTGCCAAATTCGTTTAAATCGGCACTGGTTCCCTTCTTTGCCGGTATTCCTCTGCGTACAGGCTGGCGTGGCGAAATGCGCTATGGCCTGCTCAACGACGCGCGCGTACTGGATAAAGACGCCTGGCCGCTGATGGTCGAGCGTTATGTGGCGCTGGCCTTTGATAAAGGCGTGATGCGCTGCGCGAAAGATTTACCGCAGCCGCTGCTGTGGCCACAGTTGCACGTTGCCGAAGGCGAGAAATCGCAGATGTGCAACACCTTCAATATCTCCTCTGAACGCCCGATAATTGGCTTCTGCCCTGGCGCAGAGTTCGGCCCGGCGAAGCGCTGGCCGCACTACCATTACGCTGAACTGGCGAAACAGCTGATCGACGAAGGCTATCAAATCGCGCTGTTTGGCTCCGCGAAAGATCATGAGGCCGGCAATGAAATCCTCGCCGCGCTGAGTACCGAACAGCAGGCATGGTGTCGTAACCTGGCCGGAGAAACCCAGCTGGAACAGGCTGTGGTCCTGATTGCCGCCTGCAAAGCGGTTGTCACCAATGACTCCGGTCTCATGCACGTCGCCGCTGCCCTGAACCGCCCGCTGGTTGCCCTTTACGGCCCCAGCAGCCCGGATTTCACTCCGCCGCTGTCGAACAAAGCCCGCGTCATTCGTCTGATTACCGGCTACCACAAAGTGCGAAAAGGTGATGCCGCAGAAGGCTACCATCAAAGCCTGATCGACATCACACCAGCCCGTGTGCTGGAAGAGCTGAACGCCCTGCTGCTGGACGAGGAAGCCTGACGGATGCGGGTATTGATCGTAAAAACCTCCTCGATGGGCGACGTATTGCATACATTGCCCGCACTGACTGACGCCATGCAGGCAATTCCGGGCATTCGCTTCGACTGGGTGGTCGAGGAAGGGTTCGCGCAGATCCCTTCGTGGCACGAAGCCGTCGAGCGCGTTATCCCGGTGGCGATTCGTCGCTGGCGCAAAGCGTGGTTCTCCGCGCCGATTAAAGCCGAGCGCAAAGTGTTTCGCGAGACGCTTCAGGCGGTGAAATACGATGCGGTGATTGATGCGCAGGGGCTGGTGAAAAGCGCCGCGCTCGTCACACGCCTGGCCCACGGCATCAAGCACGGCATGGACTGGCAAACTGCCCGCGAACCGCTGGCAAGCCTGTTCTATAACCGTCGTCATCATATTGCGAAGCAGCAACACGCCGTCGAACGCACGCGTGAATTGTTTGCTAAAAGCCTGGGTTACGCGAAGCCGCAAACGCAGGGTGATTACGCGATTGCACGTCATTTCCTGACGCAAACCGCGACCGAGCCTTACGTCGTATTCCTGCATGCCACCACGCGCGATGACAAACACTGGCCGGAAACACACTGGCGAGAGTTAATTGGCTTGCTGAAAGAGAGCGGGCTAAAGGTGAAGTTGCCGTGGGGCGCGCCGCACGAAGAAGCGCGGGCAAAGCGGTTAGCGGAAGGATTTGATTATGTCGAAGTACTGCCGCGCCTGAGCCTCGAAGCCATCGCACATGTTCTGGCTGGCGCAAACTATGTTGTCTCGGTGGACACGGGGCTTAGCCATTTAACGGCGGCACTGGATCGACCCAATATTACGTTGTATGGCCCAACGGACCCTGGGTTAATTGGTGGTTATGGGAAGAACCAGGTCGCGTGCTGTTCTACCAATGGTGATTTAGCACATCTGACTGCAAACGCCGTATGGCATGAGATCTCAGCCCTTAAATAAAGGACCAGTATGTTAGCCTCTACAACCGTACCAGGCTGGAAGGGTTATACCCAAAAAACCGCTTCTGTCCTGGAAATCATCACATTTGCGCTCTGTGCTGTGACATTAATTACCGCGCTAATTAATAATAACTTAAGCATGAAGTTATTTAATATTACCGGGATTCTGGCCATATTGACGTTAATCGCAAGGGGAAAAACAGCCGCGCTAACAGGCAAAGCCTGCATTCTTCCAGCGGCTATCTTACTGATCGGTATCGTAGATGTTATCTGGTATTCCCTGTTCAAAGTGGATAACTCACCCTTTCGGGCCACGTATCACAGCTATCTGAACACCGCGAAAATCTTTCTGTTCGGAACATTTATTGTTCTACTGGCATCGACATCAAAATTTAAAGTAAAGAAGGATGCGCTGCTTTATCTCTTTTACGCAGTGTCATTTATTATTTTTGGCTATGCCGCCTGGCTTAAATTTAATGCCGGTATGGCGCGGATTGATTTCGGTATCGGTACGGCAACGGGCGCGGCCTACTCCATCATGCTGATTGGCATTATCAGCGCGATATCAATTCTCTACGTCGAGAAAAGCCATCCTCTGCTGTTTCTGCTGAATACTGCTGCTATCTTCACGGCGCTAATCTTCACGCAAACTCGCTCTGCGGTACTGCTATTCCCGGTAATTTGTGCCATCACGCTGGTGCTCTACTTTAGTAAGGCACCCAAAAAGCTCTTTTTATCCGTTATTACTTTCCTCGCTTTACTCGTTGTCCTGAGCTTCATCTTCAGTAAGCCGATATCTCAACGCTATGAAAGTGCAATGCACGATATCGAGAAATACCAGACCAAAAACAACAGCCAGTCTTCATTAGGCGCACGCCTGGCGATGTATCAGGTCGGGTTTGATATTTTTGAAGAGGCGCCGCTGGCATGGCGCAGTGCGGAGGAACGCGCTCAGAGCGCGAAGGCATTGGTTGCAAAGGATAAATCATTGATGGGAATAATGCCCTTCCTCAATGTGCACCTGCATAATGAGTTTATTGAAGCGGGCTCGCTGAAAGGACTGGTGGGGGTATTATCAACGCTGCTGTTCTATGCCGGATTATTCTACGCCGTCTATTACTACCGTTCGCTCGGCCTGTTTACGTTTACTCTGGCCGTCATTGGCCTGGGGTTAAGCGATGTACTGATCTGGTCACGCAGTGTGCCAATCATTATTATCTGCGGTACAACGGTACTGCTCTTCTTCCAGAGCCAGCGAGAACTCCCCGCCAGACCGGAATAATAAAACCAAAAAAAAGTGAGCCATAATGGCTCACTTTTTTACTGGAATAAGCGTTTTAAAGCATCCAGCAAGACTGTCTCTTTGATATCGCATGCGCTACAGGTTGGCGATATCACCTGCTGCGCTCGTAGATTATTCGGTGCCCAAATGATCGGTGACGGATAATCTTCATGCCTCGCTTTCGGATAAAAGGCTAGCGTGGGTCTGTCATAAGCAGAAGCAATATGAACCAGCGCAGTATCAACGGAGATAACGTACTGGCAATATTTAGTCAGCGCGACGGCGTGGATGAAATCTTTAAAGGGCAGCGTCTCGATATTCTCAACCGGGATCAGCGGAAGGTCTTTTGGATGCCCCGTATAAATAATTCGCAGTTCCGGATGATTCTCTTTTAACCAGCTATCGATAAGCTGGATTTGCTGATTCGACATCCGACAAATTTTCTTTGCTCCGATGGGATTAACAATCACCACCTTTGAATCCCCGACAAACTCTTGTAACTGCTGTTCCACATCAGCAGGAAGCGGTAAATCATAACGCTCATCGTACTGAACGCCTTCGCCGAAGAGATGCTCACAGATAACGCGTGTACGCGTGGCCATGTGCTCCGTTAGCTGCTCATCATGCGGATGATAGCTGGAGTAGTAGCGTTTGTACCACTTATCAAAGCCAAGGATATAATGCTTTCTTAATCCTGACAGAAGCAGCGCATGGCCGAAGCTGGGCTGCGTTTCAAAAGGATCCAACACAACATCGAATTGATGCCGCGCAAGCTCCCCGCGCAGCTTCAGAACGTCCGGAATATTATTTGAATCTTTGATAAAGAAGTGGGTAATGCCTGGGTTGGCTTTCAAAAATGCATGCCCGACACCACAGGAGATAATAGATAAAGATATATTTCTCTCAGCGAGAGCACGATAAAGTGCACTCAATACAATAAGATCGCCGAGCTTACTATTATCATGAATAAGCAAACAGCTTTTGATACAGTTTGCAGGTACAGGACTCACACCTTTAGATCTAAAAAGAAAAGAGAGAAAGTTGATTTTAATTTTATTTATTAATAATCTTTTTTTCTTATGAAATGTTCCAAGGCGCATCTTGTTTACCAGCACATGGTTTTATTGAACAAAAGGTTCTTGATGTTGATCATGCATGAACACGCGTATCGTCAGAAGTGAATTTTTTTTTAGCATTCACACTCTTTTGAGGCGCCGCATCAGCCAGCTCTGAGACTTTGATAAAAGGAATAATGTCGTAACTGATTGCGGTGTCATCAGACAGATTATAGATACGCATATCAGGCACGTTGTGGCTCATAAACTCAAAGAACGGCAAAATTTTATGCAGATCTTTACTGAGCTCAGACGGCATCGGATTATTGCTTTCATCGTAAAAACGCTGACAGGTACCGGTAAGATCGAGTCCGGAACATACAATCCGCGAATAACATAACGAGTAAGCAATCTGAATCGCCGTATAGGCAACGGTATGGCATGAGCAGTAACCAATCGCTATATCCTTACAAAAACCAACAAGGCGTCCTCTCTTCGAAAAGGGTACCTTAATCAATAAATTGCGATACAAGCGTCTTAACACCGCGAGTTTAATTTTCTTCGCTATTCCACCCTTCTCGCGCTTATAAAATGCTTTGAGGATATGGCAATTTTCGCGAAGATATTTTTTATCCTCTTCTGAGGCCTCTTCATAAACATCCGTGTTTACGATCGTAAAGCGACTACCGCGGCTGAAACGGTAGAAATCGTCACGCCGTTGATGCAAAAAACGCGCATCCGTCAAAATGTAGATGAATGGCGCAATATTATGACTGAGTAGATAGTCTGCAGAGCCATTTACTGTGATGACATCTTTACTTTCTAGTACAGAAAGTGGCGTCTTCTTTGATGTTGGGCCTGACAGAAAAATGATCGCATCGTCCGATGTTTTCTGCTCAATCAGGCTCTGAACATCAGCATGTGTAATATATTTAATGTGTTTCATAAAAAACCTGTAGAGATAGGCTACTTTTCGCCGGCAAATGCAGCAAACTTAAACTACGATGAACTCCACAAAAACGTATAAAGCATATACAATTAAAACCAGGGTTTGTCCACAGTTGACTCTATATTTCTGGATCATCAATAATTTTTAAGTATAAATTTTTCTAAAACTATTGGTGACGCATATAATAACTAATGAGTTTACCGAACTTCTTTTCCTTTAAGTCTTCTAATAAAATTACGGAACTTTTTCTTAAAAATAAGGCGATAGTAACCTGCATCTTTAACCTCATTAACAATGCCATAATGACGTTCAAGATCAATACGGTCCTTGGCCATGCGCATAGACGAAGGGGACTTACCCGATAAATCAATAATCCTGACAACGCCATCTTCAATGATAAAGTTGCCTTTGTGCGGATCGCCAGAAACCATACCGTGCTGATGTAATCCGGAAATTGATGCTTTTATTTTCTGTTTAAGTTCATCGTCAATTTCAGGAATATCAACCAGTTCAACACCTTCAATATACTCAATCAGCATGATGTAGTAATGCGCAAAGCGTAACGTTTTCTTCTCCGCTAAGAGATAGAAATCGTTAACAGAGTCGAGGCCTTCTTTTCTGACACGCTCAGTTTGTTCGAACAGTTTCTCGTAGTAATCGCCCTTTACCATTGCTTTCAGGAAACGTTCATTCTGCTTAACTTTTGGTGCAAAGATTTTTAAGATCATTTTCCCGTACTGGGTATCGATCAACAAAACCTTAGTATCTTCAATATTACGGAAGACCTTTATAATTTTTATATTGTAGGATAAAAAATCGTTAAACACATCGATGTATTTTTCACCATCTGATTTTGTGAAAACGACATAATCATTAATGTGATGTTTAATACTCATAATAAACCAAAAGTTAATAAAATATTCAGCGAATGGAATGTTTTCTCAGTAGATAAGACACGCCAGCCACAAATCCGGAGTAATATTTGTGTTGAACAAGCAGATGTTTGTAGCGTTTTTTCAATTCAACAATCGTCTGTGCATCGCGAGGTGGCTGGTCTTTCCAGGGTGATACCGCAAGTGCCTGCAAGTAATAACGTACAGATGGGTAAACAGCCCACTTATGCCACGGTTTGGTAACACCGGTATAATGGATAAGTACCGTTTCATCAAAGATAGTTTCTTTATACTTTTGATGCGTTCTGTCTTTTAGCTCACTTTTTATTGTATAAATAGTATTAAATTTCCTCGGCAGGAACTTTATTTTTCCTTTAAGTAAAATATTTAATACGTCCTGATCAGGATATTTATAGACAATATTGTCGTAGTTTTCATGTGTCAGCATTGCCAGAATTCGGTGAGTTAAATCATTTTTCACCCACTCCTGCAAGTTGGCATAAACCACACCAGAGTTAAAATAGTTTCCCTGAAGTTCAGGGTCTTTTAACCGATCGACCACTTTTTTCTGCATCGAGTCGACATCTTTTACAACTGCCGCAATCGTTTCGGTCAGATCACAGGCGGCGAGGTCATCAAGTCGCCCTTTACAGAACACATCTGCATCCAGATAAAGCAGTTTATCCAGTTTGTTGCTAAAGAGTTCGAACGCAAATAACCGGAAGTACATGGCGCGAGACCAGACTTTGGTTCTCGGCAGACAGTCCAGCCTTTCGGCATTGATCAAGTATAAACTTATTTTAAGTTTATACTTTTTAGCTAATGCTTCGATATTAGTAAGAAAAGATGAGTTATACTCATCAGCAACAATATGATAATTGATATCGATACTGTTATTGATAACGACAGACGTAATAGAAATACCGACCCAATCGAGGTAATTTCGGTCTACGCCATACGCAATGTTAAGCACATCATTATCATCATGAGTATGAGTTCTATCATCAAAGACTTTATACTCAGATATTTCAATTACAGGAAGTGAGTTCACAGCATCACCTATATATATATTATTTTGTGATTTTCTTTTTAAAATAAAGAATGTAACTCAATGTACCTTTAACAAATTGCTTCTGATGGAGCTGATGCTTGGCACAGTATCGGTATTGGGCAGCGGTTTTCGGTGCCAGCAATGCATCATCCTTCCATGGTGAATGATTTTTTGCATTCAGAAAACAGGCTGAAACCGGATAGTCTCCCCAAAGGTGCCACGGTTTCGTTGGGCCGATGTAATGAATAAACACCGTTTTATCATTCACGGGCCTTACAACGGATTTTTTCAATTCATAGTTGAGACTGTACTGCGTATTAAACTTCGGATTAATAAAGCGCGCTTTGCCCACCAGCAGCATGTTCAGGACATCCTGATCAAGGTGCGTTATCTTGCGGGTAACTTCTGGGTCCCGCAGCATTTCAATCGCTTGTTTCGATATCTCTTCAGCATTCCAGGCTGCGATGTTAATGAGCAGGAAGCCGGCATTAAAGTAACCTTCAGCCAGGCCCGGCGTCGACAGCGTTTCCGCGCGTTTTGTCCACCACGCGGTATTGCCTTCCATCACCACAGCAGCAATCTCATTATCGGCAAAGCGAAGGTCGATCAACTCCTGAATACTTCCTTTGCAGCCAATATCTGCATCCAGATAAAGCACTTTATCGCTTTTACCTGCAAAATAATCGGCGATGATGAAGCGGAAGTACGTCGCGTAACTCCAGTTTTTGGTGCTGGGTAAGGACTTCAGCGTATCGCAATTCACCAGATAGATAACAATGCGAGTCTGATATTGCTTCGCGAGCGCAGCAAACTTATCCCGCACGCTGTCGGTCAGAAAATCAGTAAAAACGTGAAACGCCAGACGACTATTGCGATTAGCAAACAGGATTGATGCCATTGAAATACCGCAACCGTACAGGAAGTTTTTATCAATCCCGTAAGCAATATCGAATGCGCTACCCTCTGAATCAGGCAGATAATTATAATCATTGACTGAGAGAATGACGTCTCTCTCATCAAAGTAAGTCTGGTTCATTAATCACTCTTTCTCATCAGCGCGATGAATCAACGTTTCGCAATTGTGTTATCTGTTGTTATGGCTAACCGACAGGCTTGCAGAATAAATCGTAGGTTAGATTTTCGTCTTGCGAAACAAATAATTAGTTTAGGCTACAAATGCTTTCTTTCTGTTCGTTCTCTGATACGTTCAGCTTTTGCTGCCGCCTGCGCCATCAGATTTTTCTCGTCGTGCAAAATCTCTCGCAACGGCTTCGCAAAATAAACCTTCATAAAGCGGAAGATGTCTCGCTGAGTCAGGCCGATATTCATTGAAGAAAAATAGAGCCCAATCAGGTCCTTATCACGCCAGCGCAGCGGTACCTGGCTACGCATTTGCGCACGGTGCAGATCGATAATTGAAATCTTCAGATGCTCTTCATTGCCATCAAAGGGCAGATGCAGCAGAAAGTGGCAGATGTAGCAGTCGCGATGGTTAATCCCCGCCAGGTGCATCTTTCTCACCATCGTCGCGACACGGTTGATGATCATCCGTTTTACGCGCGGCTGTGGCGGATTGTTGACCCAATCTGCGCAGTAATCTTCCAGACTGATGGTCGGGGTCAGATCTTCGGTGATGATAAACGACACTTTGCGCACCGGATTCAGGCCTTTTTCGCCATAACCTACGCCGCACATGGTATCCACGCCGACATCACGCAATTTATGAATCGCGTTCCACTCTCTGTCTGCGCCAAGTACCGGCATACGCAAAGAAAGCAGGTTTTTCACCACTTCTTTCATCGCAGTGCCACGGTGCCACTTCAGAAAGTAGCTTTTCCCGGCCAGTTCAAAACGCAGCGTACGACGCGTTTCCAGCTCTCTGAAAACTTCCCCCTGCAATTTTTTTACCTCTTCAAACGGATCTTTTCCGCGCCAGAGGGTCGCAAGAGGTTCTTTCAACTCAACCATGAACATCACCAATTATGATATCAGCCGCCTTCTCAGGCAGGCTGTAGAGATCCTGCGTATCCGCGTAATGGCGGGCATTTTCAGCCCATGCCTGGCGGAGTTGCGGATTCGTCAATGCATTGCGTAGCGCATCATTTAGCGCCGACTGTTTCCAGGGCTCGCCCAGTACCTCACCGCAATTTGCCGCCGCGATGTAGTGCGCGTAGCCGCAAACTTCACTTACCAGTACCGGCAGGCCGCCGGTAATCGCCTCGAGCAGCACAATCCCGGCCGCTTCCTGATAGGCCGGATGAAGTAAAACATCGGCGGCAGCCATCAGTTCAGAGACGTCGTTACGCCCCGAGAAAAAGTGGACGTTCTCACGCACGCCGCGCTTTGTTGCCAGCGCTTCAAAGCGCCCGGGTTTATCCTGACCCACAACATACAGCGTGGTTTTGCAGCGAAGGGCATCCGGTAACGCGGCCAGCGCTTCAATCGAGCGGTCCACACCTTTTCGGCTGAAATCGGAACCGACCTGAAGCAACAGGAAATCGTGTTCGCCAATACCGTTTTTCGCGCGATAAACCGCGCGGGCGTCGGGAATTTGCTGACTATATTTACGATCCGGGTAAATTCCTGGTGGCAAAATATGGAAGCGCTCAGGTTCGGTTTGATAATGCTTCTGGAAATCGGCGATTTGCTTATTCGTCAGCATCAGTAATTGCGTTGGTTTGCCTTTCTCAAACGTGGCGCGTTCAAACGCCGCATAGTGACGATAGCGGGCGGTCAGGCGATAGAAAAAGCCTTTCTCCTGCGCCACTTTCTCGGCATAACAGACGTCGGCGGCGTAATACACATCCAGACCCGGCATTTTATTAAAACCAATAATACGATCCGCCGGATGTGCTTTCAGATGCGTCTGCACCCACGCGTAATACTCGGCGTTGCGCCCGTGGTTGGTCCGCGATTTCACCGGAACGGTTACCAGCTCAAACTCAGCCGGACAGTCACCCTGCCAGGATTGCGTATAGACGCGCACGTGATGACCGCGCGCCGCAACGGTTTGAGCAATGCGCAAAAAATCGCGCTGCAGGCCACCGAATGGAAAATATTTATAGAGACAGAAGGCGATGATCATAGCGCCTCTCCCGACGGCAACATTTTCTCCGTTGCCGCAATCACATCGGCAGCAGGAATAACGGACATATACTTTTTATTGCGATCGAGCTGCGAGCGCGGCGGCATCGCCTGATAATTCCCGGCCCAGAACTGAATAATGTCTTCGGTCCACGGACGCCAGAAAACATGGTCAGTCGCGCCAAACAGACAAATCACCGGCGTTTTTACCGCAGCGGCAATGTGACCGGGTGCCGAATCGACGCCAATAAACAGTACGGCATGGTCGATTAACGCGCCCAGTTCGGGAAAGCGCGTTTTACCCGCAAGGCCCGTCACCGGGCGAGATGCACACTGTGCCGCGATATCTTCTACACAGGCGAGGTCTTCCGCGCCGGGCCCGGAGGTCAACACCACCTGATAGCCACGCTGCTGGAGCGAATCGATGACCTGCGCGAATTTATCGTTATCCCAGCACTTGAACGGCTGGCGCGCGGTCGGCTGAATGACGACATAGTTTTCACCCACTCCGAAAGCATCCAGTTGCTTTCGCATACGCTCCCAATGTTCCGGCGCGTAAGGCATAGATGTTTCCAGACAGGTTTGAGTTAACCCCAGCGGCGCCAGCGCAGAAAGGTTGCGCAGCACACAGTGTTCGCCCTGAAACGGCGCAAGGTGGGTAAAGCTTTTTTTCCAGAATGCCGACTGGCGATGGGCGAAATCCTGGGAGATTTTGACGTTGGCATTCAACAAACGCACCAGCACCGCAATCATCCATTGATCCGTCAGATTGACAATCAGGTCATACTGATTCGCTCGCAGGGTTTTCACCAATCCGTAAAAATTCGCTATTTTCGCGGTTGCCGCTGTGCCTTTATTGCTGATGCCATATAACGCATTGATTTCCGGATTTTCCGAAATAATGGGGATCGTATCCTGATACAGCAGCATATCGATTTTCGCATCAGGGTAATTACGTTTCAGCGTGCTGATAACTGGCGTAGTCAGCAACATATCCCCATGAAAACGCATTTTAATAACCAGAATTCGGGTGAACGTTTTTTCCACAAGCGGCTCTTTATGATAATAACCAGTCGGAATTGAAAAAAGGCACGCTACCGCCCCAGGCTTACAGTTACCTGATTACTGACGTCGTGCTCTAATTGCGGCTTAGTGTATCACTTATTCCTGAGCAAACCGAATTGAATATTTTTTAACCTTACTTAAGTATATTCTCTGTTAAAACAATGAGTAATATGATTGCATAAGTGGTTTTGTTTAAGGGCGAGACCGTTGGGTCGCGCCGGAACAACCTCAATTAATCATATAAAAAAGCAAATATAGTTTAACGTTTAATGGCGCAAAGCCATTTTTCCCGCTAAATCAGCCCAAATCGGCAAAAATGATGGTAAAGGTTGGGCTAAATACTTAGAATCCTCAGCACATTCCTAAGCCAGCTGCGTACTATGCTTCAATTGCTCTACACATCACTCCTCTACCTTATTCAGCCGTTGATCTGGATACGGCTTTGGGTGCGTGGACGTAAAGCGCCGGCATATCGCAAACGTTGGGGCGAGCGCTACGGTTTTTATCGTAAGCCGCTGATGCCGGGCGGCATTATGCTGCACTCGGTTTCCGTTGGCGAAACGCTGGCCGCCATTCCGCTGGTGCGCGCCCTGCGCCATCGCTATCCCGATCTGCCGATTACCGTGACCACCATGACGCCTACGGGCTCTGAGCGCGTCCTTTCCGCCTTCGGCAGCGACGTACAGCACGTTTATCTTCCTTACGATCTCCCGGACGCCATCAACCGTTTCCTCGATAAAGTCGATCCAAAGCTGGTGCTGATTATGGAGACCGAGCTGTGGCCAAACCTGATTGCCGCACTGCATAAACGTAAAATCCCGCTGGTAATTGCCAACGCACGCCTGTCTGCGCGTTCCGCTGCGGGTTATGCCAAACTCGGCAAGTTTGTGCAGACGCTGCTGCGCCGAATAACGCTCATTGCCGCGCAAAACGAAGAAGACGGCGAACGGTTTATTGCACTGGGCGCGAAACGCAATCAGCTATCGGTCACCGGCAGCCTGAAGTTTGATATCTCCGTGACGCCACAGCTGGCGACGAAAGCCATTACCCTGCGCCGCCAGTGGGCGCCGCATCGTCCGGTATGGATTGCCACCAGTACGCACGAAGGCGAAGAGAGCATCATGCTGGAAGCGCATCAGCAACTGCTGAAAACCTTCCCCGACCTGCTGTTGATTCTGGTCCCGCGCCATCCGGAACGTTTCCCGGACACCATCAACCTGGTCCGCCAGGCCGGTTTAAGCTTTATCACACGCTCCTCTGGCGAAGTTCCCTCGGCGAGCACCCAGGTTGTAGTGGGCGACACGATGGGCGAACTGATGCTGTTATACGGCATTGCAGACCTCGCATTTGTAGGCGGATCGCTGGTTGAGCGTGGTGGACATAATCCGCTGGAAGCGGCGGCGCACGCCATTCCGGTTCTCATGGGGCCACACACGTTCAACTTTAAAGACATCTGCGCGCGTCTCGATCAGGCCAGCGGCCTGATCACGGTGACCGACGCCGCGTCGCTGGTGAAAGAGATTTCCTCTTTACTGACCGACGAAGATTATCGTAATTTCTACGGTCGACACGCAGTTGAAGTGCTCTACCAAAATCAGGGCGCGCTACAGCGCATGCTGCAACTGCTGGAACCTTATCTGCCACCCAGAGCGCACTGAGGCTGTCATGCAAAAACGGGCGATTTATCCAGGCACGTTCGATCCCATCACTAACGGGCATATCGATATCATTACCCGCGCGAGCAAAATGTTCGATCGGGTGATTCTGGCAATTGCCGCCAGCCCCAGCAAGAAACCGATGTTTGATCTCAATGAACGCGTCGCGCTGGCACAACAGGCGATTGCGGATCTGGATAACGTAGAAGTTGTCGGTTTCAGCGATTTGATGGCCAATTTTGCTCGCGATCGGCAGGCCACTATTTTGATTCGTGGCCTGCGCGCGGTGGCGGATTTTGAATATGAAATGCAGCTGGCGCACATGAACCGTCATCTGATGCCAGAACTGGAAAGCGTGTTTTTGATGCCGTCAAAAGAGTGGTCGTTTATCTCCTCTTCTTTAGTCAAAGAGGTGGCGCGTCATCAGGGTGATGTCACCGACTTCCTGCCGCCTAACGTCCATCAGGCGTTAATGGAAAAGCTCAAATAGCCGTTTGCCGGATGACATCATCCGGCTCGCAACCCACTCATTTCTGACACTGACGGCAATAAAATGTCGCGCGCTGTGCGTGTTTGGTGGCGATGATCGGCGTTCCGCAAACCCGACACGGCTCGCCCTTGCGACCGTATACCTGTAACTCCTGGGCAAAGTAGCCCGGCTTACCGTCGCTTTGCAGGAAATCTTTCAGGGTGGTTCCGCCCTGCTCAATCGAACGCAACAAGACCGCCTTAATGGTGCTGACCAGCAGCGCGCACTCCTGCGGCGACAGCGACGAGGCGAGTCGGTCAGGATGAATCCCCGCCGCAAAAAGCGATTCGCTGGCATAGATATTCCCTACCCCGACCACCAGCTTGTTATCCATCAGCCAGGGCTTAATCGCCGTTTTCTTCTTCGCGCACTTCTGTTGCAGGTACTCGGCGTTAAATTCGTCGCCGAGCGGCTCAGGGCCGAGATGTGCCAGCACGTTGTGCCCTTCCAGCTCTTTAGTCCAAAGCCAGGCGCCAAAGCGGCGTGGGTCGGTATAGCGCAGCACTTTGCCGTTGCTCATCACCAGGTCGACGTGATCGTGTTTCTCAGCCGGGAGTTCTTCCGTCAATATGCGCAGGCTACCCGACATACCGAGATGAATGATAATCCAGCCATCCGGCAGTTCCAGCAGCAGATATTTGGCGCGACGTTGAACGCTGAGAACGGGTTTGTCACTCAGGCGGTGGATTTCATCGGAGACGGGCCAGCGCAGACGTCCATTGCGGATAATCGCATACTGGATGGTTGCGCCAACCAGATGCGGTTCAATGCCGCGGCGGCTGGTTTCGACTTCGGGTAATTCAGGCATAGCGTCTCCGACTGTCTAACTGATGTCTTCAATATGGGGACGGCCAGAAAACAAAAAACCCCGCCGAGGCGAGGTTTTTCGTGACATCGAATCTAAAATTATTTGATTTTAGCTTCTTTGTACAGAACGTGCTGACGGACAACTGGATCGAATTTTTTCAGTTCCAGTTTTTCCGGTTTAGTACGTTTGTTCTTCGTGGTGGTATAGAAGTGACCAGTACCAGCAGAAGAAACCAGCTTGATTTTCTCACGAATACCTTTAGCCATGATTTATTTCCTCTAAGTACTTAGTACTTTTCGCCACGGGCACGCAGTTCAGAAAGAACTGTATCAATGCCTTTTTTATCGATTACACGCATACCTTTAGCAGATACGCGCAGGGTGACAAAACGCTTCTCGCTCTCAACCCAGAAACGGTGAGAGTGCAGGTTCGGCAGGAAACGGCGTTTAGTCGCGTTCAGTGCGTGGGAACGGTTGTTACCGGTCACCGGACGCTTGCCAGTAACTTGGCAGACTCGGGACATGTCTATTCTCCAAAAATCAAATTAGCTCGAGCTTCGTATGGGGTATCGGCGCCTCGTCAGGCTTTACAGCCCGGTCATCGCATAGTTCTAAGTGAACTCTCGATTGCCAGGCCCAAATGCCAAACCCGAGATTCTCAAAGGTGGCGTAGTATACGCTGACCCGGCGTTATGCTCAAGTCCCGAACAGACAAAGATCCCGGTGGATCGCGTAATAATCGGCTAAATCCAGCCGCGTTCGGCAAAAGAGACATACTCACCACGCCCAATAACGAGGTGGTCAAGGACGCGTATATCCATGAATTGGCATGATTTTACCACCCTTTCGGTGATAAGTCTGTCTGATTTACTGGGTTCAGCACTCCCTGAAGGATGATTATGCGCAAGGATCACCGCAGCCGCGTTCACTTTGATGGCTTCTCGTACAATCTCGCGCGGATGCACCTCCACGTGGCTTAATGTGCCGGCAAAAAGTCGGCTGTGTTTTAGTACCCGATTCTGGTTGTCGAGAAAGATCACGATAAAGATCTCACGCATTTCGTCGCTGAGCTGACTTTGCAAAAATTCACGCGTCATCTCCGGGCTCAGTAGCGCGTTTCGAGCCAACACCCGCAGGCTAAAATAGCGTCGCGCCAGTTCAGCGATGCCTTTTAATTGCGCGTACTTCGCCAGCCCCATGCCGTATTGTTCGGTGATTTCCTGTTCCGACGCCGAAAGCAGCTCATACAGTGAGCCAAAATGATGCAGTAAATCACGCGACCAGGTCATAACGTCTTTGTCCCGCGTGCCGGTGCGTAAAAACAGCGCCAGCAGCTCCACATCGGACAGTGATTCGATGCCCATTTTCTGCATTTTTTCGCGCGGCATCAGCGCATCTGAGCTATCCATATCGGCTCCTCCCTGACAATGTTCGCCATCCTGCCACAGCAACGTGCGACCTGCGCGGGTCACTTTTTACTCTTGCGTAGCCCCTCGCAAAGTGGATACTCCCTAACCGCACGACCCCGAAAATATTGTGATAAAATCCCACTTTCAGATGAACTCGACAGGAAAGAATCATGATGAGCCTGGCCGGAAAAAAAATTGTTCTCGGCGTGAGCGGCGGTATCGCGGCCTATAAAGCCCCCGAACTGGTGCGCCGTCTGCGCGACCGTGGCGCCGAAGTACGCGTTGCCATGACCGAGGCGGCGAAAGCTTTCATCACCCCGCTGAGCCTGCAAGCCGTCTCCGGTTATCCGGTTTCCGACAGCCTGCTAGACCCGGCGGCAGAAGCGGCAATGGGCCACATCGAGCTGGGAAAATGGGCGGATCTCGTGATTCTCGCCCCCGCCACGGCTGACCTTATTGCTCGCGTAGCGGCTGGTATGGCCAACGACCTGGTTTCCACCATCTGTCTGGCGACACCATCACCGGTTGCCGTCGTGCCGGCGATGAATCAACAGATGTATCGTGCGTCAGCCACGCAGCATAATCTGTCCGTTCTGGCATCTCGCGACCTGCTTATCTGGGGCCCGGATAGCGGAAGCCAGGCCTGCGGTGATATCGGACCGGGCCGCATGCTCGACCCGTTAACCATCGTCGATATGGCTGCGGCGCATTTTTCGCCTGTCAAAGATCTGCAACATCTGAACATCATGATTACGGCGGGCCCAACCCGCGAACCGTTAGATCCCGTTCGCTATATCAGCAATCACAGCTCCGGCAAGATGGGCTTTGCTATTGCGGAGGCTGCCGCTCAGCGCGGCGCAAATGTCACTCTGGTGAGCGGCCCGGTGTCGCTCGCGACGCCTGCCTTTGTGCAGCGCATTGACGTGACAACCGCGCAGGAAATGGATGCAGCCGTGCAGGCTGGCGCGCAAAAGCAGCATATTTTCATTGGCTGTGCCGCCGTCGCTGATTATCGAGCGGCCGTCATTGCCGATGAAAAAATTAAAAAGCAGGACACGCAGGGCGATGAATTCATTATTAAAATGGTGAAAAACCCGGACATCGTGGCAGGCGTTGCAGCCCTAAAAACGCACCGTCCTTATGTTGTCGGATTTGCCGCCGAAACGAATAATGTGGAAGAATATGCGCGGCAAAAACGCGCCCGCAAAAACCTCGATCTGATCTGCGCTAACGATGTATCACAGGCAAATCAAGGCTTTAATAGCGATAACAATGCATTACACCTTTTCTGGCAGGACGGCGATAAGCGCTTACCGTTAAGCAGCAAAGCGCTGCTGGGCCAACTTTTACTGAACGAGATCGTTACCCGTTATGATGAAAAAAATCGACGTTAAGATTCTGGACCCGCGTATTGGTCAGGAATTCCCGCTGCCTACCTATGCAACGCCTGGCTCTGCAGGGCTTGATCTGCGCGCCTGCCTTGATAGCGCAATCGTACTGGAGCCGGGTCAAACGACGCTGCTGCCGACCGGTCTGGCGATTCACATCACCGATCCTTCTCTGGCGGCGATGATGCTGCCGCGCTCGGGTCTGGGCCATAAACACGGTATCGTTCTGGGTAACCTGGTGGGCCTTATCGATTCTGATTATCAGGGGCAACTGATGGTCTCAATCTGGAACCGTGGGCAAACCACCTTCACCATCGAACCTGGTGAACGCGTCGCACAAATGATTATTGTCCCGGTCGTGCAGGCCGAGTTTAATCTGGTAGAAGATTTCGATGCCACCGAACGTGGCGAGGGCGGCTTCGGCCACTCCGGGCGTCAGTAACCGGTCCTGTCTCTGCCCGGCTTCATGCAGGGTGGAGACATTTGAACGCATCCCACAGCGTCATAATGCAATAACATCACTGCAAATTCGGATTTGCGGTCACTGTGTGGATGTCTGCCTGACGAGCATTTATTTTCAGGGGTATTTTAGAACATGGCAGAAAAGCAAACTGCGAAACGGAATCGTCGCGAAGAAATACTTCAATCTCTGGCGCTGATGCTTGAATCCAGTGATGGTAGCCAACGCATTACCACAGCAAAACTGGCGGCTTCAGTTGGCGTTTCCGAAGCGGCGCTCTATCGTCACTTTCCCAGCAAAACACGCATGTTCGATAGCCTTATCGAGTTTATCGAAGATAGCCTGATTACCCGCATCAACCTGATTTTAAAAGATGAAAAGGACACCACCGCGCGTCTGCGCCTGATTGTTCTGCTGATCCTCGGGTTTGGTGAGCGTAATCCTGGCCTGACGCGTATTCTCACCGGCCACGCGTTGATGTTCGAGCAGGACCGCCTGCAGGGGCGTATCAATCAGCTTTTTGAACGCATTGAAGCCCAGCTGCGTCAGGTGTTGCGCGAGCGAAAAATGCGTGAAGGTGAAGGCTACGAGACGGATGAAACCCTGCTGGCAAGCCAGCTGCTCGCCTTCTGTGAAGGAATGCTCTCTCGCTTTGTCCGCAGCGAATTCAAATATCGCCCCACCGACGATTTTGACGCCCGCTGGCCGCTCATGGCCACGCAGCTTCGCTAACGTGTCTCAGGCAGAGCAATCTGCCTTATCATTTGCTGCACATCATGCAGCGCCTGTCTGAACCCCTGATCGTCCGGGTTAACCTGTAGCAGCCAGGCTATTTTCCCCTGCAAACGTTGAAGATAACGCAGAGCCGATTCTGTCGGCTGTCCGCTGTGGCTAAGGTGCGACGCAACACCAAATTTCCGGCAGAAATGCACTTCCTGACGCAACAATCGCCGCTGTTCGCGGGAAAGTTGCAGCTTTTCGTTCACCACGATACCCGTCACCGTCTGTTGTTTATGCGCGGGTATCTGCGCTGTTTTGCGTTTATTCAGCCGTAACCCCCTTTCAGCCAGCAGCGCAGCGACTTTAATGCGCACCTGCCGGGCGGAAAACTCGCCGGAAAAGGTCATATCGTCGCAGTAACGCGTGTAGGCAATATGGCGCTCCTGACACCAGCGGCCCATCCGTTCATCAAAACTCCGCATGACCAGGTTCGAGATCGCCGGCGAGGTGACCGCCCCCTGCGGTAACGCATCGCGATAACAACAAAGGTGGGTCAGCATCGTCACCACAGCGTTGGGTAATGTGGTCTGCCGGAAAACCCGCCACACCTGTAGCCCACTGATATTGTCAAAAAAGCCTTCAATATCAAGCTTCAGGATCTGCGGTTGAGAAAGATGAGGCCGCGCGTTGTGCGCCACAGTACTGCCGGGGCGATAGGCCGTTGCAAAGGGTGAAACAGGGAAATGCGAGAGGACGTTCTTTAGGATATTGCGCTGCACCGTTTTCAACAAATAATCGGGTGCCAGGATCTGCCGCTCGCCTCCGTCGCGCTTCGACAACATGATAGCCCGGTAATGCTTCGACGTGCTGTTGCTGAGTGCATACAGCCTGCGTATCTCTTCGTTCGCGCTCCAGCCCGGAGAGCTAAATAAGTCCAGCGCCAGAAGGCAAACCCGGGTCGCATCCATTCAACGCTCCACATCGCTGAGAAAAGTGGGTGCCAACAGCGGCGATACTCGAAAACCATCCCGAAGGCGTGGAAATGTACTTCGCGCGACAGCGCGCGCACGTGAAACGTGCCGAGATACAATGGAACGACTTTGGGTATATGAGTGAACTGCGGGCGTTAAGTCGGCGACTCGCCGACCCTTCTGGATAACTCCAGAAACGCTATCGCCACTGCTGGCACAGAAAGCATAGCATGGGCATTGCGGGGAAAACCACTCGGCACATCACGCTGCGGGCGGATACCCGCAGCGTGATGGATCAGACGCCGTACGCTTCGCGATAGGCGCGAACAGCGGCCAAATGCTCCGCCATGTCGGGTTTTTCTTCCAGATACGCAATCAGGTCTTTCAGGGTGATGATGGAGATAACTTTGCAACCGTAGTCGCGCTCCACTTCCTGAATCGCCGAAATCTCGCCACGGCCACGCTCCTGACGATCGAGAGAGATCAACACCCCAGCAAGCGTAGCGCCGTTGGCCTGAATGATTTCCATTGATTCACGGATCGCCGTACCAGCGGTGATAACATCATCCACCAGCATTACGCGCCCCTGAAGCGGGCTACCCACCAGGCTGCCGCCCTCGCCGTGATCTTTCGCTTCTTTGCGGTTAAAGCAGTAGGGCAGATCGCGGTCGTGATGCTCCGCCAGCGCAACCGCGGTGGTGGTGGCAATTGGAATACCTTTGTAGGCCGGGCCAAACAGCAGGTCGAAATCAATCGCGGAATCGACCAGCGCTTCGGCATAGAAGCGGCCTAACAACGCCAGATCGCGCCCGGTATTAAACAGCCCGGCGTTGAAGAAATAGGGGCTCTTGCGCCCGGATTTCAGCGTAAATTCGCCAAACTTCAGTACCTGCTTGCTAAGCGCAAATTCAATAAACTGGCGCTGATACGGTTTCATGGATTCGCTCCTTACTTACTTTTCTACGGACAAAAAAAAGGCGACTTCTCAGTCGCCTTAATAATCAATTTTCCAGCGCCGCCTTCTGCGTCGCTACAATGGATTCGATACCCCCTCGGGCCAACGCCAACAAGGTAAGTAGCTCTTCGTGGCTGAACGGCTCGCCTTCTGCGGTGCCCTGCACCTCAATCATGCGGCCATCTTCCATCATTACCACGTTCATGTCGGTTTCTGCTGCCGAGTCTTCAACATACTCAAGGTCGCATACTGCTTCACCGCCCACAATTCCGACGGAAACCGCGGCCACCATCCCTTTCATTGGGTTGGCTTTCAGTTTACCGGCGGCGACCAGCTTGTTCAGCGCATCGGCCAGCGCAACACAAGCGCCGGTGATAGACGCAGTACGGGTGCCGCCATCGGCCTGGATTACATCGCAGTCAAGAGTGATGGTGAACTCGCCCAGCGCTTTCAAATCAACCGCCGCACGCAGCGCACGCGCGATCAGACGCTGAATTTCCATGGTGCGACCGCCCTGCTTGCCCTTCGCCGCTTCACGCGCGTTACGGGTGTGCGTGGCGCGCGGCAGCATGCCATATTCTGCGGTGATCCAACCCTGGCCCTGGCCTTTCAGGAAACGTGGCACGCTCTCTTCAACAGACGCGGTGCACAGGACTTTGGTTTCACCGAATTCGACGAGCACGGAGCCTTCAGCGTGTTTTGTGTAATTACGGGTCAGGGTGACGGGACGCACCTGGTTAGCGCTACGGCCTGCTGGACGCATGATAAAATCTCCGGCTTGAAACGAATGTGGCTGCGCATTATACGGACTTCCGGCGGTTATTCCTATCCTGGCAGGTGAGGGATAGCTATAATCCCTCCATCACTCCTTTAAAAACAGGAACGTCTATGATCCGCAGTATGACCGCCTACGCCCGCCATGAAATCAAGGGCCAGTGGGGCAGCGCCGCCTGGGAACTGCGCTCAGTGAACCAGCGTTATCTTGAAACTTATTTCCGCCTGCCAGAACAGTTCCGCAGCCTGGAGCCGGTGGTCCGCGAGCGTCTGCGCACGCGTCTGACGCGCGGTAAAGTCGAATGCACTCTGCGTTTTGAGCCTGACGCCAGCGCGCAAGGCGAGCTGATCCTCAATGAGAAGCTGGCTAAACAACTGGTTAACGCGGCAAACTGGGTCAAAATGCAGAGCGATGAAGGCGAGATTAACCCGGTCGATATTCTGCGCTGGCCAGGCGTGATGGCGGCACAGGAACAGGATCTGGACGCCATTACCGCTGAAATTCTGTCGGCGCTGGATAAAGCCCTGGATGCTTTCATTATTGCCCGTGAAACGGAAGGTCAGGCGCTGAAAGCGCTGATCGAGCAGCGCCTGGAAGGCGTCAGCAATGAAGTCGCCAAAGTGCGCGCCCACATGCCGGAAATTCTGCAATGGCAGCGTGAACGCCTGGTCGCCAAACTGGAAGATGCCGAAGTTCAGCTGGAAAATAACCGCCTCGAGCAAGAACTGGTGCTGATGGCGCAGCGCATCGACGTCGCCGAAGAGCTCGACCGCCTGGAAGCGCACGTTAAAGAAACCTATAACATCCTGAAGAAGAAAGAGGCCGTGGGCCGTCGTCTCGACTTTATGATGCAGGAATTTAATCGCGAGTCGAATACCCTGGCGTCCAAATCCATCAATGCGGATGTCACCAATTCTGCGATTGAGCTTAAAGTTCTGATCGAGCAGATGCGCGAGCAGATTCAGAATATCGAGTAAGCTATCAGCAAGATTCACAAAGACGCATCAATCACATCAAGCCCGCAATCTAGCGGGCTTTTTTGTTGTCATGGGCTATCATAACGACGCAACAAAGCGCATGATTAGGGTGTACACAAAGGTGTACCCAATGAGGTTTGTGTACATCGCTTTGGGTACACCCCCATTCAAAGTTTGGATATTCGCAAAATGCCAAAACTGACTGATATGCAGATCCGCGCATGGATTAAGGCCGGGGAGCGATTCGAGGGACGGGCTGACGGGAACGGATTATATCTCCGCTACCGTGAAGCTGATAAGACCCCCACATGGAGATTCAGATATAAGCTTGCCGGGAAGTCACGAGCGATGCTAATTGGCTCTTATGCTGAACTGTCACTAGCCAAAGCCAGAGAAACCGCCAAAGAGCTATCCGCCCGCGTATCTTTAGGCTACGACGTTGCCGGGGAGAAACAGGAACGTAAAGCCAAAGCACTGGCAAAAATTGAAGATGAAAAAAACGCCATGCGTGTTTCTCAGCTTGCCGCAGAATATTTCGAGCGTCAGATCCTGCCGCGCTGGAAGCACCCTGACATTCTCCGTCGCCGCATCGACAAAGATATAAACCCCTGTATTGGTCAAATGAGGGTGGAGGACGTGAAACCACGCCACATTGACGACATGCTAAAAGGCATTGTTGACCGAGGAGCGCCAACCATAGCGACGGACGTTCTGCGCTGGACGCGCCGCATATTTGATTACGGAATTAAACGGCACGCGCTGGAGATAAATCCGTGCTCAGCCTTTGAGGTTTCGGACGCTGGCGGGAAAGAGGTTGCCCGTGAACGATGGCTAACCCGTGACGAGTTAATCAGACTGTTTCAAGCCATGCGACAGGCTAAAGGGTTTAGCCGCCAGAATGAGCTTACATTCAAGCTCCTGCTAACCTTATGCGTACGTAAAATGGAACTATGTGCCGCCCGCTGGGAAGAATTCGATCTTGAGGGGGCAATCTGGCATCTGCCAGAAGAACGAAGTAAAAACGGCGATGCCATTGACATACCGTTGCCGTCACCAGCAGTAGAGTGGCTGCGAGAACTGCGCACCTTTTCGTGCAATAGCAAATGGGTATTACCTGCCAGAAAGATGCAAAACCGCATGATCCCCCATATTCAGGAAAGCACCCTGCCCGTTGCGCTGACAAAGGTTCGCGCTGAAATGCCCGATGTACCCAACTACACCATTCATGATTTCCGGCGTACTGCCCGTACCCATCTTGCTGCGCTGGGCGTTGATCCAGTGGTGGCCGAACGCTGCCTTAACCACAGAATTAAGGGTGTTGAAGGGATTTATAACCGCTACCAATATTTTGAGGAGCGCAAAGCCGCACTTATGTTGTGGTGTGATTTGCTGGTGGCACTGGAACGCGGTGAAGATTACAACGTGACGCCTATCATAAAGGCGCATAAGCTATCGTAAGAACAGATTGAGCCTAGTTCGACGGGACGAAAAGCGGATAGCCTTACCGCCTGACTCAATCCTATTTTAGGCATTGCGTGAAAGGTTACGCTATGAGCAAACTGTTCCAGTTAAAAAGTTGGTTGACCATCGAGGAAACCGCAAACAGGTTAACCACAACACTCGGTGAAAAGGTATCTGTAGCCGATTGTCTACAATTGGCTGTAGAAGGCCACATTACAATTTCAGCAATGCTGGATGAAGGCCGTTACGCTATCGCATCACAGGTCATCAAAACATCACAACGAAAGGTTTGTGAAAAATGGATTATTGAAGCCAATAGCGACGGCGCAATAATTAGAACCATTGCTGGTGATGAGTTCTATTCTAACGAGCAACTAGATTATGAATACGAAGATATAGAAAGAGTCAGTGATGTTTTTCGTATAAATCATGGCATATACGATCTACCGATGGTTGGGGCAGAATCTTTAGATGTTATGCACGAGTTTGACCTTTCACGCGACAAGGTTCCCCGTGAATTTCACAACATGGAAGGTGCTTTCCTCTTAACAGAATTTGGTCTGGTGAATATTCTGAACGCGTTCAATGAATATGCCATCAAGTCAGATGAAAATGGAAAACCTAAACTGTACGACAAAGAATCACAGAGGTTTGTTGACTTTAGCCTCGATGGTTATCATCCCTTTTTCTATCCTGCTGATGGGCTGGGTAATGTCGAATTCGTATTCAGAAAAGAAAATATTGAAGAATTTGAAAAGAAAACACTTAGTGATAACAACAGTCTCCTGAACCTCGATGAAAGCCTTTTATTGCTTGGCGCGGTGCTCAGCGCTTTAAAAAAAGCCGAACCAACCTCTAAAAGGTGGACACAAGAAGCACTCAAAGCAGAAATGCTGGATAGGGGTTTAAAATTAAGCTCCCGCTTACTGGATGAATATTTCTCATCGGCTAACAAATCTTTTAAATCATAAAGTTAATTTCGCAGCGAAAATCCATTTTTCGTTGCGATGACATCGAATCCCCCAGATCACATTATTACCGTAACTTCAACAGCTATCACAGGAGTTACAGGACATATGACAGCACATCAAGCGGCAATCTCCGCTATTCCAACCACAGGGTACATCCGTCGTTTCCGCCTTCCAGAAATGCTGGGTGTATCCATGCCAACCATTGACCGCTGGGTTAAGAACGGCACGCTGCCGCGCCCGGTAAAACTCACCGATAACGTGACCGCCTTTGATGCGGTAGAGATTAATAACTGGCTGGCTGAGCGCCGGGGAAAGGTGGCGTAATGGAAAAGAAAAACCGCCCCGGACAGCAGGCGGCTAACTCAGATATTCGCACGTCTGATATTACGCCGACCACCAGCCCGGTACAAGTACCTAAGCGTACCCCAAAGAAACACCGCGCCCGCGTCTATATGCTGCGTACTGGAGTAGAGGGATGGACAGAAAATGACATCCTACGCTACTGCCGTCTCTCATCCGGGCGTAATTATGCGTCTGAACTGGAGCGCCAGCTTGATATTCAACTGGAGCGTATCGATGAGAAAAACCCGGATGGTATCGGCGCACACCTGCGCTACCGTTTTTCCTGCCGTGGCGACGTTCTCAAGGTCATCCAGCTTGTGAACCATAACGCAGCCATTAATGAACATCACGGGTTATCTCAGCAGGATATTACCGACATTCTGAACCTCTACCCGGACGCGTTTAACGCCGCATAACGGAGCCTGACAAATGAAAATCGAAAAAAACCGATTCAATTCGGAGGCCGCCCCACAATCCTGCGTTACCCAGAAAATTATTCCTCATGCAGTCGAGGGAGATATTTCCGTTATTCGGTTTGAGGGCATCAAAGTTCGCATCGTCAATATGGACGGCGATCCGTGGTTTATTGCCAAAGACGTTTGTGAGGCACTAGAAATAGCCGATCACAAAGTCGCATTACGGCGATTAGATGCCGATGAAAAGGGGGAGTGTTTAACACCCACCCCCGGTGGTTGGCAGGTTATGCGTACCGTCTGCGAATCGGGCTTTTACAAATTGATCGCCCGCAGCCGGAAGGCCAGCACCGCCGGAACGTTCGCACATCGTTTCACTAACTGGGTATTCCGCGAGGTTATCCCGTCTATTCGTAAAACTGGCTCCTATGGTGTGCCGTTCGCCTTCCTGAACGACCACAGCAAACGCAAAGCAGCTTACGACAAGAAGGCCAGCAAGCGCGGTAAAGACCTGCAAGCCTGCAAAGGTGAGAAATCCCGCCTAATCGCCGAAGAAGCTGAGCTATGGCGCAAATATCAGCCTCAATTGCCGGAGGTTCACTAATGCCCGCCGTCCAGAAAAGAGCCTTTCCCCTGGCTGGCCTGATGTATGCCTTGCGCGGGATCGCGTACGCACATGAGGGTAAAGCTGGCATAACAGTGCCAGCTAATGCCAGCTCCTCATTTTCTCGTCGTGGTGACGAGGAGAGTTTCGAGACCAGTACGCGCGTGCGCGAAGGTGAGTTTCTGGAGTCCATAAAAAAGGGCTTGCCGACTATCGCCAACCCGGTTTATGGTTATAGCGCACCAGCAAAATCTGGTGCCGGGATTGGTCTCCCGGAAATGATTAAGGCGATACACGACGCGCCTAGCGTCTTTTTTTGTGTCGTTAGCTCAGTACACCTCTTTTTCAACGATGCGGGTATAATCCGTGTCGCTCACAAAATTATGGTGGGCTGCGCGGGGGCTTCTTCGGAAGCGCCGGGTTCCTTGATCACCGGTAAGACCAACTCTGCGCAGTCCACCACCAACAAGATTGGTCTCTTCGGTGGTGGATATATTCCACTGATCAAGGAGGCTGCCGCTATGCTGGCTACTACCCCTACCCAAAATCCGCGATTCATCTGGTTAATCGCAGCCGTTCGCCGCGATATGCCGACAATTACCGCCAAAATCCATCACATTGCTGCTGAAACTGAGCGCGAAGCCCGCCGCACTCTGGCGCGGGATCACGTCTGTTTCTTTGCAGGCCGTATCCGTCTGGAGGTGGCAGCATGAGCAAAGTATCCCTGGCCGATTCAACCTGCCGTATCCAACAGGCGCAGGAAGTCCTGTCTCTCTGGCTTGAAGCGACGAATAAAAACGATAGCGGCACAGCTAACTTAATTGGCGCAATCATTTCCCTTCTGGATGGTATCCCCGAATTGATGGATTCAGCAGAGGATGAATTGGCTGGCATGGACTTAAAAGCGCGGGATAAAGCATGAGCAACGTACTGACCTTTAAATCGGGAAATCCCGACTTATTCCACGCCGAAGCCACACCGCACGGCGTCAATATCATGACCCGCAACGATGCCGGGATGTATGAGCATGTTGCTCTTATCAACTACGGAAAAGCTGTAGTACGTCTGGATGCGGGTGAGTATGACAATAAGCCCTGTGAAGGATTTGCCCTGCATTTTGCAGTGGCTGACGGCGGGGCGCGTGGCTGGTTCGACTTCACCGCGCAGCATAACGTCACTATGTGGCGCTGGCTGATTGCTGCGACGTTCGTTTCTGAGATGAAGCGCGAGAACGGCACCATCACGGTTACTGAACCTGACGGCACATCATCGCAGGTAGCGATTTACTCCAATGGTGATGCGGGCATGGTGGTTTACCCGTTTGCTGAACGGCTGGCGATGGCAAACAACATCGAGGGAGCCATGATTGAGCGCTACGGCATTGAGCAGGGGACGGAGAACGCCATTGTGTTCTACCGCGCCATGCTGGATGCGGAGCGCGGCGAGCTGACCCCGTTCGGACGTGAAACGCTGGCAGAGCTACACGATCACTTTATTGCTGATCTGGATAAAAACGGCTGGCCTGAAATGCCAGCGGCGCACTGAGGGGGCGAGATGATTACCAAAAACTTCCGACTGAATGCGCTGGCGAACCAGTACGCGGCGGCACTTTACAACCACATCACGGCTATCAATGGTGGCAATTACTTCATGGTTGACGCGGCAGGCCAGCAAATCCGTGTGGAACTGGTGGGCGGCATCAGTGGCACACGCCAGCTTATTGATGGTTACGCGCTCGAAGCACTCAAAGAGGCATACCCTCAGTGGGAAAGCATCGGGATCACCATGCTGGAGAAATGCGTTAATGCTGGTGGCCTGACTGATACCGGGCGCGAGATATGGCAAAGCATGATTAATGATATGGGCGCGACCGTGGCAGGAGGCAACCATGCGTAATATCGACCTTATCCGCGAAGTGACCACCGCCGCTGCTGGTAACTGGCCTTATGTGCTGGCTGGCCTGTCTATCGACGTGCCTGATTCATCACGCCGTCATGCCCCCTGCCCTGCATGTGGCGGTACGGATCGCTTCCGGTTCGACGACAACGGTCGCGGTAGCTTTATCTGTAACCAATGCGGCGCGGGCGACGGCTTAGACCTGATTAAGAAGGTGAACAACTGCGACACTACAGAGGCGGCACAGCTTGCCGCTGATGTGCTGGGTATTGATTACCGGGCAGCGCAAACCGACCCGACGGCAGCGAGCCAGAGAAGGGAGCAGATGGAAGCTGACCGCCAGCAGCGTGAGCAGGAACGCCAGCAGCGGGCGGCAGAGGACGCAGAGCACCGCCGGGCTACGTTTGCCCGTCTGTATGGTGAAATGCGCCAGAGCGTCACGCATGGCGAATCTGAATACCTGAAATCAAAAGGGCTGACCGGGTTTAATTACCCCATTCTGCCCGATGGTTCGCTATTACTGGCGCTGGTGGACGAGTCCGGCGCAGTCACCGCCGCGCAGACTATTAACCCACAGGGGGAAAAGCGACTTCTGACAGGTTCGGCAAAGCGCGGGGCATATCACGCCGTACATGAGCCAGAAGCGCCTCAGAGCGTGTTAATTGCTGAGGGGCTGGCTACCGCCCTAACGTGTCACTTAATTCGTCCTGACGCGCTGACAGTGGCAGCAATCGACGCGGGCAACCTGCTGCCCGTGGCGGAGGTGATGCGCCGGAAGCACCCGGACGCGCAGATCATTGTTGCCGCCGATAACGACCACCACGACGACCAGCCGAACACCGGGAAGACAGCGGCAGAGAAAGCCGCCTTATCCGTGGCTGGCTGGGTATCACTTCCACCGACTGACTATAAAGCCGACTGGAACGACTACCACCAGCAGAACGGGCTGGAAGCCGCTACAGCGGCATTTACCGATTCGACGTACCAGCCACAGGGGGAAGGCGTGAGCGTGCAACTGAAAGCGATTGAGGGCGGCAAAATTACGGCAACGGATAGCGACCCGCTAAAACCACGCATAGAAAGCCGAAAAGACGGCGTTTTCTGGGTATCGCCAAAAGTGGACAAGGACAGCGGAGAGATTATCAATCATGAAAGCTGGCTGGCCTCACCAATGGACGTTATCGGAACCGGGCGCGACGACAAAGACCAGTATTTGATAATCAGGTGGGCGGCCTTTGGCGCAGATGCCGCAACAACAGCAGCTATTCCACTGGCTGACATTGGCGAGCGCGAGGGATGGCGCACCCTGAAAGCGGGCGGCGTTAACGTCACCACAAAAAGCAGCCTGCGGGCGATCCTTGCCGACTGGCTACAGCGCAGCGGTTCGCGTGAATTGTGGCGCGTTGCTCATGCGACTGGCTGGCAGTGCGGGGCGTACATCATGCCAGACGGGGAAATCATCGGCACGCCTGAAAATCCTGTACTGTTCAGCGGGCGAAGTTCAGCCGCCGCCGGGTATACCACCGCAGGAAGCGCGGAAAGCTGGAAAAGCAGCGTTGCACGTCTGGCCTACGGTAATTACGCCATGATGACCGGGATCGGCGCGGCACTGGCTGCCCCGATAATCGGGCTGGTGGGCGCTGACGGTTTCGGCATTCATTTCTACGAGCAGTCGAGCGCAGGCAAAACCACCACGGCAAACGTTGCCAGCAGCTTATACGGCAACCCTGATTTACTCCGCCTGACGTGGTACGGAACGGCGCTGGGGCTGGCTAACGAGGCCGCCGCCCACAATGACGGCCTGATGCCACTGGATGAAGTGGGGCAAGGCGCTGACCCGGTAAGCGTGTCGCAGTCTGCCTATGCACTGTTTAACGGCGTGGGGAAATTGCAGGGAGCGAAAGAAGGCGGGAACCGGGATTTAAAGCGCTGGCGTACCGTGGCAATCAGTACCGGGGAAATGGATTTAGAAACGTTCATTGCTTCCGCCGGACGCAAGGCAAAGGCGGGGCAACTGGTGCGCTTGCTCAATATCCCGCTGAGTAAAGCCGTGCGCTTTCATGACCACCAGAACGGCAAGCAGCACGCCGACGCACTGAAAGACGCTTACCAGCACCATCATGGCGCTGCCGGGCGGGAGTGGATCAAGTGGCTGGCAGACCACCAGCAGGAGGCTACAGAGGCTGTCCGGGAGTGCGAAGCCCGCTGGCGCAGCCTTATTCCTGCTGACTATGGCGAGCAGGTACACCGCGTAGCTGCACGCTTTGCCATTCTGGAGGCTGCTTTGCTGCTGGGCGAGGTTGTCACCGGATGGGATGCGCAGACGTGCAGGGATGCGATACAGCACAGCTATAACGCATGGCTGCGGGAGTTCGGCACAGGTAACAAAGAGCACCAGCAGATCATCGAGCAGTGCGAGGCGTTTCTTAACGCATATGGATTGAGCAGATTTGCGCCCTTCCCTTACAGCCCGGCGGATCTACCCATAAAAGACCTTGCCGGATACCGACAGCGCGGAGAGCATGACGATAGCCCGAACATTTTTTATACGTTTCCGGCAGCGTTTGAAAAAGAAATTGCCAACGGTTTTAACCCAAAGCAATTCGCAGAAGCGTTAAAAATGGCGGGGATGCTTACGCCGCCGAACAGTGGGCGCGGGTATCAGCGTAAGTCTCCACGCATTCAGGGGCGGCAATTTAATGTTTACGTGTTGAGTTATCAGCCGGAGGACTACAGCCAGCCAGAAGAATAATTTTCTTCATGTGCGTAGTTTTGATGTTGGTTCAGTTAGTTCAGTTGGTTCAATTTGTAAAGATCGTTGTTATATAAGGATTTTATTTTTAATTTTGAACCAACAGTGAACCAACAAATACCACTTTTGAACCAACACAGGGAAACGGGACTTTTTCACTGGCTGGCAGTGAACCAACAAAACAACCCGCTGAACCAACACAAAAACGCAAATGTTGGTTCAGCCAAATCCAGTAATGGCGCGGGCTGGCGGGCAGTGAACCAACTGAACCAACTGAACCAACGTTATTTCTGTATATATGAAAAAAAACTGGTGAAGGTGTCCCACAATAAGGCAGTGCCGGGCGGCGTTCATTAGCAAAACTAATAATCAGAGGTGTTCGCAAAATGACAGCACAAATTTCAGCATACGGGCGGCTGGTGGCAGATCCCCAGACCCGCACCACAACGAACGGTAACAACATGGCTATGGCGCGGCTGGCGGTGTCGCTCCCCTGTAATGCGGCAGAGGCGGGAGAGTCAACCTTCTGGCTGGGCGTTATTGCTTTTGGAAAGCAGGCCGATGCGCTGGCGAAGCACCAGAAAGGCGACCTTGTTAGCGTGGCGGGCAATATGCAGGTTAACCAGTGGACAGGGCAGGACGGTGGCATACAGACCGGGTATCAGGTGATTGCAGACAGTGTGATCAGCGCCAGAACGGTACGCCCCGGCGGGAAGGCAGGACAGCAGGGACAGGCAACGGACGCGCTGAGACGTGCGCAGCAGCCATCCCGTGATGAATACGACCAGCGCCCACCATTCGACGATGAAACGCCATTCTGAGGGAGATAAGCATGGTCAACGATAGTAAAGCAGAGGCTCTGGAAGCAAAGGGGCTGTATCGTAGGGCTGCGACGCGCTGGCAGGAAGTCATGATGCTTTGTGCTGAGGACGATGATCGGGAATGGGTAAAGCAGCGCCGTGATATGTGTCTGACGAACGTGAAGCGCCCGCCAGTGAAAACCGATGATTATGGAGATCTGCATAAAGCTGTCACCGAAACGCAACACCGCATGGGGATAGCGCAACCGAACGGTAACGCCTTCCGGTTAAATGGCGGTAAGAGGCAACGACAGGCCACCAGCGGGGGTGATGGTTCGCAGTAAGGTTCGCACCAAAACGGCTGTAAATTCTGGACTGTTCTTGACAGATTTTAAACACTCGTAGCGCTAAACCCGCGCCAGTCGTGGGCTGGAAGCCAGAACGTGATTTAGGTTGTCCAAAATATTCTGGTTCGCGCCACTGGTTCGCAGTACGCAGTCAGGTACGCAGCAAAACTGCGCATTCAGCGTGCGTACCATCTGACGAATTCTAACGGCGGCATTGCGAATGCGTAGTAAATTGCGCACAACGAAATGCGAATTCGCAAAATAGCTGAGAGGACTGATATTACTGGCGCAGGTTAGTCCATTCGCAGTTGGTAGCGCCACGGATATGCTAAGTTTTGATAAGGTTTTGGGCGCAGTAAATTGCGAATTGCGCAGTTCACAAAAAATCTGCGCAAAACGAAACGGATACCAATGCGCAAACCATCCTCAACCCCGTGCGGTTACTGGCTTTATTGATGTGAAATTGCAAAATTGGTGCGCAATTTACAGTAAAATACGCATATTATTTCGTATTCAATTTGCGCACCGTTCGCAGTTAATGCGCAGTAATTCGCAGGAGGCCAGCCAGTGAGAGACAGAACGCGCAGCTATACCACGGACTTACCCCGCATTGGTCTGAAATTCCTCGCGCACATCCGCAGCAACTTGGTGGACGCAGTACCCGGTACACAGCTTTCCTGCCAGACAGAGTGCGGAACCCTGTATATCTTCCGACAGGCAGACGGCTACGCCATGACAATCAACGGCGTTACACGGGCAATCAGAATCACGACCACACAGGCTGGCTACGGCGTTCGGCAATGGTACGTTTGCCCCCATTGCGTGAAACGGGTAGCGAAGCTGTATATCGGCTCGAAGGATGTAGGCTGCCGGGAATGCTGGAAACTCCACTACAAAAGCCAAAGCGGAGATAAATTAGATCGGATGCGTATGAGCATACGCCGCCAGCGGTACGCCATTTGGGGAGACGGCGAGCAGTTTCGTAATCTGTTTAACCACCCGAACACTTTTCCTAAGCCAAAGGGTATGCGATGGGAGACGTTCGAGCGGAAGTTAGGCAGGCTTATAATGTATGAGGCTGCATACTGGCGGGCGTTCAGTCCGGTTGTGGACAAGATCACCGGGCGTGTGCGGTAGTAATTCGCCGAACTGCTAATACAAAGAGCGGATACAACCAGACAGGGGCAATCACCATGACGCCACATTTTAGGGCGGTGATCACGTAGACTATCAGGAGGAGGGGTAAAAATATTTGCAGTATAATGTTACCTTGTGATGCTTCACGCTCCCTCTTAAGGCGATGGATATGGCTAAAGATCTTACTACCTCCGCACACGACCGACAGAACATACTTAATAACGCCTATGCACTAACTCATGCTGAAAAACATATGGCCTTAGGTGGGATTGAGTTCAATGGCGAACGGCTTTTTACAAAAAGTCAGCTAATGGAGATTTTTGGTATCAGTGATGCCACAGTAGAACGATATATCGCAAATCATAGCAATGAACTCAAAAACAATGGCTATCGACTCATAAAAGGAAGAGAGCTTAAAGAATTCAAGGGGTTAGACCATGTCTCCTTCATCAATGAGGGTAACAAGGCACCTACTATTGGGGTGTTTAATTACCGAGCTGTTCTGAACTTTGCCATGCTGCTGGTCGAAAGTGAGCAAGCCAAGATTATACGTACACGCCTGCTTGATATTGTCATTGATACTTTAGCTGAAAGGGCTGGTGGGCATACCAAGTACATCAACCAACGCGATGAGAATTACTTATTGGCTTCTTTTCAAGAAGAAAGCTATCGCAAGCAATTCACTGATGCTCTAGATGAATGCGTTGAGGGGAACAATTGGAAGTATGCAAAGTTTACCAACCTTGTATATCAAAGCATCTTTCACGAAGACGCAGCAGAGTACCGTAAAGTATTGAATCTTGCGCAAAAAGAAAAGATACGGGATACCATGTATTCCGAAGTCCTAACTCTTATTGCTGGTTTCGAATCTGGTATTGCACATGAATTAAAACAAGAATTCTCTCGTTTAGGCCGAAAGCTTACACAACCGGAAGCCGAAGCTCTTTTTAAACAATTCGAATCCCATCCATTGTTTAAACCTATGATGCTGGATGCTAGAACCAAAATGGCAAGTAGGGATCTCTGTTTTAGAGACGCGCTGCATGAAAAGCTTGAGGCATACGTAAGAGCTGTACCTGAAGGCGATTTTGAGCGTTTTCTTGGAGAAAAAAGCAAGTCATTAGAGGAAAGGCTGAATGACCCTGAAACCCTAGAAGTGTTTAAAAGACTGAAAGATCGCTAGGGGTATCAATGGACGATATAACATTCAATTATTTTGACATTCATCACGCTATTCGAGTTCATGATTGGATCATTGATAAAACAGGCGGCTTACACGGAATCAGAGACCAAGGGGTACTTGAAAGTGCCCTTGAGCATATCCAAAACGATTGGTATTACCCCGAGTTCGTGGATAAGCTAAGTCACTTATTCTTTGCAATAAATAAATTTCACGCTTTTACTGACGGAAACAAAAGGTCAGGCATCGCCCTTTCAACATACTTTCTTGAGATAAATGGTTTCGGCCATTGTGTGCAGCTTTTTGTGCGCGAAATGGAAAACATCGCTGTTTGGGTGGCTGATGGGGCGATAGAAAAGGAATTGCTCAAAAACATCGTCCATGATCTGATCTTGTGCGAAGAACTACTTGAAACAACCAAGCTGAATATCGCCATAGCTGTAATGGAGTTTAACGCTCAAAGGCATGGTTAAAAAACAAACACATTGATTTCATGTGTACACAAGGGTGTACCTAATGAAAAAAATAATTACCAAAAAGCCAGTAACCAAGCAGCTTTAAGTCGCCTACTCAACAAACAGATTCAATATCGAGTAACAGTCTTTCAGTCGGCCCACTGAGAGGTGGGCCACTTTAGTTTTTCTAAGCCATTATTTCTTCATCGAAACAATTTACCCCTATCAAACCTCAGCCTTATCAAGCTCTGTCATTATTTTTTCTAAGCCAAAACCCTTCACCTTAGAAAATCTCAATCGTGACGTCGCGCACAAATCGCTACCCTTCCGCCATCGATTTCGGGGGCTCATATGTTACTGCACGTTCTTTACCTTATCGGCATTACCGCCGAAGCCATGACCGGCGCGCTGGCCGCCGGGCGTCGACGCATGGATACCTTTGGCGTCATTATTATCGCGACAGCCACCGCGCTGGGCGGCGGTTCAGTGCGCGATATCCTGTTAGGTCATTATCCACTGGGCTGGGTAAAGCACCCGGAATACGTGATTATCGTGGCGACAGCGGCAGTTTTGACTACCATTGTGGCCCCGGTAATGCCCTATTTGCGTAAACTGTTTCTGGTGCTGGATGCGCTCGGCCTGGTGGTGTTTTCTATTATCGGTGCACAAATCGCGCTGGATATGGGCGAAGGCCCGGTTATCGCGACCATTGCTGCTGTCGTCACCGGCGTATTTGGCGGCGTGCTGCGCGATATGTTCTGTAAACGCATTCCACTGGTATTCCAGAAAGAGCTTTATGCAGGCGTGTCGTTTTCCGCCGCCGTGCTCTATGTTGCGCTACAGCACTATGTCAGCAACCAGGATATCGTGGTGATCGCCACCCTGCTGTTTGGCTTCACGGCCCGCCTGCTGGCACTGCGTCTGAAGCTGGGTCTGCCAGTGTTTTATTACAAGCACAACGCGCACTGAGATTAAAACCCGGGGATTTTCTGGCTGGCGAGCCACTGCGCCAGCCGGGAAATGTCCGGATGATGCACCGCCTCCACCATCCGTTGCGCACGCTGGTTTCCCATCCCCGGCAGGCGTTGCCAGTCCTGAGCACTTCTCGACACCAAGGTCTCCCAGTGGTTATCCGCCAGCGCATCCAGCGCCGCTCTGCTCAGCGGTAAACCGAACGCCGTCACCCAACGCTTAAACGGCTGCTGGCGCACCAGGTTAAACTGATGCCACAACTGCGTCGCGCGAGATGGCGTGAACCCTGGCGTGCCACGTAGCTGCTCCGGTGTCAACGCAAGCCACGAGAAGAGATGCTCAAAAGGCTGTGCCTGATGCAGCGTCTGCCAACCCGCGCGGCCCAGGCCATCAATGTCAAAAACCGCCTTTGAACTCAGCCATTCCAGCCGCGCCATAAACTGTTCTTCGCAGCCGGGTGTGGCATAAAAGCAGGTGAGTGCATTGTATTTCTGCGCAGGCGGCGTGGGCTTGATGCGCTGCGTACTGCGCCAGACCACGCTATCAATGCGTGGGATCCCCTGCCCGGCCAGGCTGACCAACACCTGGTCACCCTCGGCAATATCCAGCGTTTGCCAGCGGGCGACTGAACCGATATTGACCCGCTGAACCTGTTTATCATCCAGCTTCACCGGAAAAAGCTGCGCGACGACGGCAATCTTTCCTGTGCGCCCCACCGTGAAGCTTACGGTTTTTACCTCAGCCACCTGTGCAGCCGGAACATATTTCCAGGCGGCAACCCAGCTCCCCTGCGTAGGCAGCCAGTGTTTTCCTTCGGGCTCATCGGCTGAGCGAATCACTATGCCATCGGTCACAAACGGCAGCGGCAAGGTAAACCAGCGGTCGCGCCAGCCCGCGATATCATCAACCCGTGTCACCGGTTGCGAGTAACGCTGCGCCAGCGAAAAACCGGCCTGGCTCAGCAAGGTTAGCCGCTCTTCCATAAGTTGCGGCCCATCCGGCCACGCCCAGATAAACACACCAAGGTTTGCCAGCGTTTTGCTTTCACCCTGCTGCATCAGAGCGCCGGCAACTTTAGCGCGGGCGTTCATGCCACCCATCTGCTTTTGAATATGGTCGCTGCGCTGCAGGAATATTTCCCCCTGCAACACGCTTTCCGCCAGCCTGCCCGTTACCGTTTTAGGAATTGCCGGAATGTGCCGCGCTTTCTCGGTCCAGTCTTCCCCTTTCAGGCCATCGCCACGACTGATGGCCTGTTGCAAGCGCCCCTGGTGATAAACCAGCGTCACCGCGACGCCATCCACCTTAGGCTGCACCCAGAGATGACGTTTGCCCGCCATCCACTGACTCACCGCACGCACATCTGCCAGCTTCTGTACGCCCGTATGGGCAACCGGATGCATGACGCCGGACTCCTGGCGCGGCGGCACACCCTCGCCGCCCTCGGCATAACCAAAGCAACGCTGCCACTGTGCCAGCCGCGCCGAGAGCTGATCGTAAACACCATCGTTGACTTCGCTCACGCCCTGCCGCCAGTATTCGTCATTCCAGCGTGCGATTTGCGTCGTAAGCTGCGTAATTTCCCGTTCCGCTCGTGCGGGAGCCCAGGCAGGGCAAGTTGCCTGAGCCCCCGTTACGCTCGCGATGAACAGCAGTAGTATCCTTTTCACTTTCGCCCCTCCATTTGCGCTGTAGCGGTGTTTTACCGCCCGGCGAAAAAGATTGCGAACGCCTGTTGCGAAATCCCCGAGGAGGCTTCCAGGGAAATTGATTTGTTGCAGCAACAGGTAAGGAAATCAGGAAACTGGCACGCAAAATGAAAGAAACCAGCGCAAAAAGTGTGACAAAGACTACGTCACGATGCGCCGACGTGTATAATAAGCCCGTATGTAGAACTTCATTGCTGGCAACATACACAAATACTCATGGCTCAAGGCACGCTTTATATTGTTTCTGCCCCCAGTGGCGCAGGTAAATCCAGCCTGATTCAGGCTTTATTGAAAACCCAACCGTTATACGACACTCAGGTTTCTGTTTCGCATACCACGCGCGCGCCGCGTCCGGGTGAAGTGCACGGTGAACATTATTACTTTGTGAATCATGACGAATTCAAAACCATGATTGGCAGAGACGCGTTTCTTGAACATGCGGAAGTGTTCGGTAATTACTACGGCACCTCGCGTGAAACCATTGAGCAAGTGCTGGCAACGGGCGTCGATGTTTTCCTTGATATCGACTGGCAGGGCGCGCAGCAAATTCGCACCAAAATGCCGCATGCGCGCAGTATTTTTATCCTGCCGCCGTCCAAAATTGAACTGGATCGCCGCCTGCGTGGCCGCGGTCAGGACAGCGAAGAGGTGATCACCAAACGAATGGCGCAGGCAGTTGCAGAAATGAGCCATTACGCGGAATATGATTACCTGATCGTGAACGACGATTTCGATACCGCTTTGGGCGATCTGAAAACGATTATCCGTGCTGAACGTCTGCGCATGAGCCGCCAAAAGCAGCGACATGACGCTTTAATCAGCAAACTATTGGCAGACTGAACCCACTTTCAGTATCATGCCCAGTCATTTCTTCACCTGTGGAGCATTAAAGTATGGCACGCGTAACTGTTCAGGACGCTGTAGAGAAAATTGGTAACCGTTTTGACCTGGTACTGGTCGCCGCGCGTCGCGCTCGTCAGATGCAGGTAGGCGGAAAGGATCCGCTGGTACCGGAAGAAAACGATAAAACCACAGTCATCGCACTGCGTGAAATCGAAGAAGGTCTGATCAACAACCAGATCCTCGACGTGCGCGAGCGCCAGGAACAGCAAGAGCAGGAAGCCGCTGAATTACAGGCCGTTACCGCTATTGCTGAAGGTCGTCGTTAATTACAGAGCGGGTCGCCCTTGTATCTGTTTGAAAGCCTGAATCAGCTGATTCAAAACTACCTGCCGGAAGATCAAATCAAACGTCTGCGGCAGGCGTACCTCGTTGCACGTGACGCTCACGAGGGCCAGACACGTTCAAGCGGTGAACCCTATATCACGCACCCGGTAGCGGTTGCCTGCATTCTGGCCGAGATGAAACTCGACTATGAAACGCTAATGGCGGCGCTGCTGCATGACGTGATTGAAGATACCCCTGCCACCTACCAGGATATGGAACAGCTTTTTGGTAAAAGCGTCGCCGAACTGGTAGAGGGGGTATCAAAGCTTGATAAACTCAAGTTCCGCGATAAGAAAGAGGCGCAGGCCGAAAACTTTCGCAAGATGATTATGGCGATGGTGCAGGATATCCGCGTCATTCTCATCAAACTTGCTGACCGTACCCACAATATGCGCACGCTGGGCTCACTTCGCCCGGACAAACGTCGCCGCATCGCCCGTGAAACACTCGAAATTTACAGCCCGCTGGCACACCGTTTAGGTATCCACCACATTAAAACCGAACTCGAAGAGCTGGGTTTTGAAGCGCTGTATCCCAACCGTTACCGCGTCATTAAAGAAGTGGTGAAAGCCGCGCGTGGCAACCGTAAAGAGATGATCCAAAAAATCCTCTCAGAAATCGAAGGGCGTTTGCAGGAAGCGGGAATACCGTGCCGCGTCAGTGGTCGCGAGAAGCATCTTTATTCGATCTACTGCAAAATGGTGCTCAAAGAGCAGCGTTTTCACTCAATCATGGACATCTACGCCTTCCGCGTGATCGTCAATGATTCCGACACCTGTTATCGCGTGCTCGGCCAGATGCACAGCCTGTATAAGCCGCGTCCGGGTCGCGTGAAAGACTACATCGCCATTCCAAAAGCGAACGGCTATCAATCTTTGCACACCTCGATGATCGGCCCGCACGGCGTGCCGGTTGAAGTCCAGATCCGTACCGAAGATATGGATCAAATGGCGGAGATGGGTGTTGCCGCGCACTGGGCTTATAAAGAGCACGGCGAAACCAGCACGACTGCACAAATCCGCGCCCAGCGCTGGATGCAAAGCCTGCTGGAGCTACAACAGAGTGCCGGTAGTTCGTTTGAATTTATCGAGAGCGTTAAATCCGATCTCTTCCCGGATGAGATTTACGTTTTCACACCGGAAGGGCGCATTGTCGAGCTGCCTGCCGGTGCAACGCCCGTCGACTTCGCTTATGCGGTGCATACCGATATCGGTCATGCCTGCGTGGGCGCACGCGTCGACCGCCAGCCTTACCCGCTGTCGCAGCCGCTTACCAGCGGTCAAACCGTTGAAATCATTACCGCACCGGGTGCTCGCCCGAACGCCGCGTGGCTGAACTTTGTCGTCAGCTCGAAAGCGCGCGCCAAAATTCGTCAGTTGCTGAAAAATCTCAAGCGTGATGATTCAGTAAGCCTGGGCCGTCGTCTGCTCAACCATGCGTTGGGTGGTAGCCGTAAGCTCGCGGAAATCCCGCCAGAGCATATCCAGCGTGAACTTGAGCGTATGAAACTCACCTCGCTTGACGATCTGCTGGCTGAAATCGGCCTCGGCAACGCGATGAGCGTGGTGGTGGCGAAAAACCTGCAACAGGGCGAAGCCACACCTTCCGCACCGGGTGCCTCCGGCCATGCGCATCTGCCTATCAAAGGCGCAGATGGCGTGCTGATCACCTTCGCAAAATGCTGCCGCCCGATCCCCGGCGACCCGATTATTGCTCACGTCAGCCCAGGCAAAGGCCTGGTTATCCACCATGAATCCTGCCGTAACATCCGTGGCTATCAGAAAGAGCCTGAGAAGTTTATGGCGGTTGAGTGGGATAAAGAGACTGAGCAGGAATTTATCACCGAGATTAAGGTTGATATGTTCAATCATCAGGGGGCGCTGGCCAACCTCACGGCGGCAATCAATACAGCGACGTCCAACATTCAGAGCCTGAATACTGAAGAGAAAGATGGCCGTGTTTACAGCGCCTTTATTCGCCTGACGGCGCGCGACCGCGTGCATCTGGCGAATATCATGCGCAAAATCCGCGTAATGCCGGACGTCATTAAAGTCACACGTAACCGAAACTAGTTTTATGAATCCTAAACGTTATGCGCGTATCCGCGAGATGCTCGCCAGGCGACAGCCTGACCTGACCGTCTGCATGGAGCAGGTCCACAAACCTCATAACGTTTCGGCGATTGTGCGCACCGCTGACGCCGTGGGCGTACACGAGGTTCACGCCGTCTGGCCGGGCAGCCGCATGCGTACCATGGCTTCAACGGCAGCAGGCAGCAACAGCTGGGTTTCGGTTAAAACGCATCCGACGATTGGCGAGGCAGTTTCGCACCTGAAAGGGCGCGGTATGCAAGTGCTGGCGACCAATCTCTCTGATAAAGCCGTAGATTTTCGCGAAATCGATTATACCCGCCCGACCTGTATTTTAATGGGGCAGGAGAAAACCGGTATCACTCAGGAAGCGTTAGCACTCGCAGACCAGGACATCATTATTCCGATGATCGGCATGGTGCAGTCACTCAACGTCTCCGTAGCCTCCGCGCTGATCCTCTATGAAGCACAGCGCCAGCGGCAGAACGCCGGTATGTATCAGCGTGAAAACAGTATGCTGCCGGACGACGAACAACAGCGCCTGCTGTTTGAAGGCGGTTATCCGGTGCTGGCAAACGTCGCGAAACGCAAAGGCCTTCCCTATCCGCACGTCAACGATCGCGGCGAGATTGAAGCCGACGCGACCTGGTGGGCCACCATGCAGGCCACGAGGTAATCCATGCAAAGTCGCCTGTTAGATGCTGTTCCGCTCAGTTCGCTAACGGGTGTTGGCGCAGCGCAAAGTCAGAAGCTCGCCAAAATTGGCCTGCACACGGTGCAGGACTTACTGCTTCACCTGCCGTTGCGCTACGAAGACCGTACTCACCTCTATCCCATTGGCGAACTACTGCCCGGTATCTATGCCACGGTAGAAGGCGAAGTTCTCAATTCAAACATTACGTTCGGCGGACGGCGAATGATGACCTGTCAGATTAGCGACGGCACGGGCATCCTCACCATGCGCTTTTTCAACTTCAACGCGGCGATGAAAAACAGCCTTGCGGCCGGACGTCGCGTGCTGGCCTACGGCGAAGCGAAGCGCGGCAAATTTGGCGCGGAGATGATCCATCCGGAATATCGCGTGCAGGGCGATTTGAGCACGCCGGAATTGCAGGAAACGCTCACGCCTGTTTATCCGACCACCGAAGGCATCAAGCAGGCGACGCTTCGCAAGCTGACCGATCAGGCGCTGGATCTCCTCGATACTTGCGCCATTGCTGAGCTACTGCCGCCAGAGCTGGCTTCCGGCATGATGAGCCTGCCGGAAGCGCTGCGCACCCTGCACCGCCCGCCGCCATCATTGCAGCTCAGCGACCTGGAAACCGGCAAGCATCCGGCCCAGCGGCGCTTAATTCTGGAAGAGTTACTCGCCCATAACCTGAGCATGCTGGCGCTCCGCGCCGGGGCTCAGCGCTATCATGCCCTGCCGCTCAATGAACTGGGCGAACTGAAAAATCAGTTCCTCAATTCACTGCCGTTTAAACCTACCGGGGCGCAAACCCGCGTGGTGGCTGAAATTGAACGCGATATGGCGCTCGACGTGCCGATGATGCGTCTGGTACAGGGCGATGTGGGCTCCGGTAAAACGCTTGTCGCCGCACTGGCAGCACTAAGAGCGATTGCCCACGGCAAGCAGGTAGCGCTGATGGCGCCAACCGAACTGCTTGCCGAGCAGCACGCCAATAACTTCCGCAACTGGTTTGAGCCGCTTGGTATCGAAGTGGGCTGGCTCGCCGGGAAGCAAAAAGGGAAAGCGCGTCAGGCGCAGCAGGAAGCCATCGCCAGCGGCCAGGTGCAGATGATTGTCGGCACCCACGCCATTTTCCAGGAACAGGTGCAGTTTAACGGCCTCGCGCTGGTGATTATCGATGAACAACACCGCTTTGGCGTCCACCAGCGTCTGGCGCTGTGGGAGAAGGGCCAGCAGCAGGGCTTCCATCCGCATCAGCTGATTATGACCGCGACACCCATTCCGCGAACCCTGGCAATGACTGCCTATGCCGATCTCGATACCTCGGTGATTGACGAACTGCCGCCGGGCCGAACGCCGGTCACCACCGTCGCGATCCCGGACACGCGTCGCAGCGACATCATCAATCGCGTGCGTCACGCTTGTACCGAAGAGGGGCGTCAGGCGTATTGGGTTTGTACGCTGATTGAAGAGTCAGAGCTGCTGGAAGCGCAGGCGGCAGAAGCTACGTGGGAAGAGTTAAAGCTGGCGCTGCCGGAACTCAACGTCGGCCTCGTTCACGGGCGTATGAAACCTGCCGAAAAGCAGGCGGTAATGCAATCCTTCAAGCAGGGTGAGCTGCATCTGCTGATTGCCACCACGGTGATTGAAGTAGGTGTCGATGTGCCCAACGCCAGCCTGATGATTATCGAAAACCCGGAGCGTCTGGGCCTTGCGCAACTCCACCAGCTGCGTGGCCGCGTGGGTCGTGGCGCGGTGGCCTCGCACTGTGTGCTGCTCTACAAATCGCCGCTGTCGAAAACCGCGCAAATGCGCCTGCAGGTGCTGCGCGACAGTAACGACGGCTTTGTGATTGCGCAAAAAGATCTCGAAATTCGCGGCCCTGGCGAGCTGCTTGGTACACGTCAGACGGGCAACGCTGAGTTCAAAGTCGCGGACTTACTGCGCGATCAGGCGATGATCCCCGAAGTTCAGCGCATCGCCCGCCACGTTCATGAACGATATCCGCAGCAGGCCACCGCGCTGATTGAGCGCTGGATGCCGGAAACCGAACGTTATTCCAACGCGTAGTGCAGCCTTCAGCCCTCTCGGTGCTGTGCTAAACTTCGCGCAATTTTTCTTCTGAAACGAGTTTGCTATGAGACGAGAACTGGCTATCGAATTTTCGCGCGTCACGGAAGCGGCGGCGCTGGCAGGTTACAAATGGTTGGGCCGGGGCGATAAAAATGTCGCTGACGGCGCGGCGGTAAATGCGATGCGCATCATGCTCAACAAGGTCAACATTGATGGCACCATCGTGATTGGCGAAGGCGAAATTGATGAAGCGCCAATGCTCTACATTGGCGAAAGCGTCGGGACCGGAAAAGGCGATGCGGTAGATATTGCCGTCGATCCGATTGAAGGTACCCGCATGACTGCGATGGGCCAGGCGAATGCGCTGGCGGTGCTGGCGGTGGGCGATAAAGGCTGCTTCCTGAACGCGCCGGATATGTACATGGAGAAGCTGATTGTCGGGCCGGGCGCGAAAGGTGTTATCGACCTCAACAAGCCGCTGGAAGAAAACCTGCGTAATATCGCAAGCGCACTGAATAAACCGTTTGAAGAGCTGACGGTCACTATTCTGGCGAAACCGCGCCACGATGCGGTGATAGCCGGGTTGCAGAAACTGGGCGTGCGCGTGTTCGCCATTCCTGATGGTGATGTCGCGGCGTCCATTCTGACCTGCATGCCGGACAGCGAAGTTGATGTGCTTTACGGTATCGGCGGCGCGCCGGAAGGCGTGGTCTCGGCGGCAGTGATCCGCGCGCTGGATGGCGATATGCATGGCCGTCTGCTGGCGCGTCATCACGTGAAAGGCGACAGCGAAGAGAACCGCCGCATTGGCGAAGACGAACTGCGCCGTTGTCATGAGATGGGTATCGAAGCCGGGAAAGTGCTGACGCTGGATGATATGGCGCGTAGCGACAACGTTATCTTCTCCGCAACCGGGATCACCAAAGGCGACCTGCTGGACGGCATCAGCCGCAAAGGCAATATCGCCACCACCGAGACGCTGCTGATTCGCGGTAAATCGCGCACTATTCGCCGCATTCAGTCGATTCATTATCTCGATCGCAAAGACCCTGAGATCCAGAATCACATCCTGTAAATCATTTGTTCAATTGAGCTTTCCAGCCCCACAGGGCTGGAAATCTTCTCCTGACACAGCGAAGATAGGATAACAACGCGCAGAGGAGACGATCATGGCCGATTGGGTAACAGGTAAAGTCACAAAGGTGCATTTCTGGACCGATGCACTGTTTAGCCTCACCGTTCACGCCCCCGTTAATCCTTTCACCGCCGGGCAGTTTGCCAAGCTGGGTCTGGATGTTGACGGCGAGCGCGTGCAGCGCGCGTACTCCTACGTTAACGCACCCAGCAATCCCGATCTTGAGTTCTATCTGGTCACCGTACCAGAGGGAAAACTGAGCCCGCGCCTTGCCGCGCTGAAGCCGGGTGATGATGTACAAATTGTCAGCGAAGCCGCGGGCTTCTTTGTGCTGGATGAAGTGCCTGACTGCGAAACCCTGTGGATGCTGGCGACCGGCACGGCAATTGGCCCGTATCTGTCGATTCTGCAGGAAGGGAAAGATTTAGCGCGCTTTAAGAATATCGTACTGGTTCACGCCGCGCGCTTTGCTGCCGACTTAAGCTACCTGCCGTTGATGCAGGAACTGGAGAAACGCTACGAAGGGAAGTTGCGCATTAAAACCGTCGTCAGCCGCGAAACGGTAGCGGATTCCCTGACCGGACGCGTACCCGCACTGATCGAAAGCGGTGCACTGGAAGAGGCCGTTGGCCTGCCTATGAACGCCGAAACCAGCCACGTGATGCTGTGTGGTAACCCGCAGATGGTGCGAGATACCCAGCAATTACTGAAAGATACCCGCCAGATGACCAAACATCTGCGCCGCCGCCCAGGCCATATGACGGCGGAGCATTACTGGTAATCAGCGGTATTTCACGTCCTGCGTGTCTTTACCGTACTTGTTTTCCCCCTGGGTGCCGACAAACGCGCCCAGGTCAATCAGCATCATCACGATAATCAGCGTCGGAATGAATCGCCCCACGCCCCACTGCCAGACACCCGGCAGCATCACCCAGTTACCGGCCAGCAGCATCCACGCCAGCACCATCAGCAAGGCCCAGATGCCTGATTTACCGCGATCGTGCAGACGTTTCACCGTGACCGCCGCCGTAGGCCACAGCAGGCAAACCAGGATAAACGCTGCGGTCTGAATGCTGAGCATCTCACCGCCGGCCAGCGTAAACAGTATTACCATCGCCAGCAGCCAGATACCCATCCAGATCCAGAAGTCGCGGCGACCAATGCGGCCCTTAATTGAAAACAACCATTGCTGTAAGGTCATGTCTGATTCCTTATTCTCATCATGCGGCGTAGTGTACCCTGAAACGCTCTCTTTTTGACAAGCGAGGCCGTTCCCGTTTTAATCGTCTGCTGGAGAATATGAGGACGACAAACATGAAGAAGTGGATCGCTGTGTGTCTTGCAGGCGTCATCGCCCTGAGCGCTGGCCGCTTCGCGTTTGCCGTTGAGTCTCCGGATACCACCGCGCCCTATTTGCTTTCCGGCGCGCCCACGTTCGATCTCTCCATCAGTCAGTTTCGCGAGCGGTTTAATATTGATAATCCGTCACTGCCCCTCAGCGAGTTTCGCTCAATTTCATCCAGCCGCGACAAGCTGAATCTGACGCGCGCAGCGAGCAAAATTAACGAGAATCTGTATGCGTCCACCGCGCTCGAACGCGGAACACTGAAAATCAAGTCGATGCAGATAACCTGGCTGCCGATCCCCGGCCCTGAGCAAAAAGCGGCGAAAGCCAAAGCACTGGAGTACATGACCGCAGTGCTGCGTCTGTTCACCCCCACGCTCACCAAAGCGCAGAGCCAGCAGAAACTGCAAAAACTGCTGGCACAGGGCAAAGGAAAGCACTACTTCACCACCAGCGAGGGCGCAATTCGTTATGTTGTCGCCGATAATGGCGAAAAAGGGCTGACCTTCGCTGTTGAACCGATTAAGCTGGCGCTATCTGAAAATCTTGAAGGAGGCGAATAAATGATAAAAAGCAAAGCCTTCAGCATGAACACTCTCTATACTGATTCACAGACCATGCTGCCCTTACGGGCGGCCATATTCCTTAATTCGCTAACAAGCGTGGAGAATTAAAATGCGACATCCTTTAGTGATGGGTAACTGGAAACTGAACGGCAGCCGCCACATGGTGAACGAGCTGGTTGCTAACCTGCGTAAAGAGCTGGCTGGCGTTGCAGGCTGTGACGTCGCGATCGCGCCGCCGGAAATGTACATCGACATGGCGAAACACGCCGCAGCCGGTAGCCACATTGCTCTGGGCGCGCAGAACGTTGATCTGAACCTGTCTGGCGCATTCACCGGTGAAACCTCCGCAGAAATGCTGAAAGATGTCGGTGCGCAGTACATCATTATCGGTCACTCTGAGCGTCGTACTTACCACAAAGAGTCTGACGAACTGATCGCGAAAAAATTCGCTGTGCTGAAAGAGCAGGGTCTGACTCCGGTTCTGTGCATCGGTGAAACCGAAGCGGAAAACGAAGCTGGCAAAACTGAAGAAGTTTGCGCACGTCAGATCGACGCTGTCCTGAAAACCCAGGGCGCGGCGGCATTCGAAGGCGTGGTTATCGCTTACGAACCAGTGTGGGCAATCGGTACTGGCAAATCTGCGACCCCGGCTCAGGCTCAGGCGGTTCACAAATTCATCCGTGACCACATTGCTAAAGCTGACGCGAAAATCGCTGAACAGGTTATCATCCAGTACGGCGGTTCCGTAAACGCGGGCAACGCAGCAGAGCTGTTCACTCAGCCGGACATCGACGGCGCGCTGGTTGGCGGCGCATCCCTGAAAGCAGACGCTTTCGCGGTGATCGTTAAAGCAGCAGAAGCGGCTAAACAGGCTTAATGTTGTAATCCCCTCACCCTAACCCTCTCCCGCAGGGAGAGGGAACCGCACGGTGCGGTTTTCACCCTCTCCCCTGGGGAGAGGGCAGGGTGAGGGGGCAAAAACTCACAACTTTCCCAACACCTGATACCAAAGATAATCCAGCGGCAACAGCAGCAGATAACTTGCCGCCGCCAGCGCAAGGCACAGCATCATCCCCGCCCTTGCAGGCACTTTCCCTAACGCCATCGCCACCACAATCGGCGACGCCTGATACGGCAGAAGCGGCGTGGAATAGCCTAATACCTGAATCATAATCACGCTCAACAGCGGGAAGTTTGTCGCCTCAGCAAAACTTTGCGCAAAGGTGGTGTAGAGCGCAGGCACGCCGTTGGCGGTCATAATGAAGTTGAGCGCGGTCGTGATCCCGGTCAGCGCAACAAAGCTGGTGAACGGGCGTTCCGGGTCGAGCGGCATCACGCGCAGCAGCGCTTCGCCTACCGCATCGCCAATCCCCGTCTGGGTAACGGTAATAGCCAGCCCCAGAATCCCGGCGACGTAAATACAGGTGCGAATGTTCACACCCGCCGAGAACTCCTCGCCGCTGATAAACCCAACACGCGGTAGCAGCGTGACACATGCCGCCGCCAGCCCCGTCCACGCCGGGCCGATGCCGTGCCAGCTTTCCGTCACCCACAGGGTTAACACTATTGCCAGCAACCAGGCCAGGCGCTTCTCTGCCGCGCTCATAGGCGGCGCCGCCTGTACCGATTTCGGCGGCTGCGGTTTGCCGGGGAAGAGCCAGCAAATCAGCCCGATAAGCAGCGCGCCTTTCAACCAGCCGAGCACCGGTGTATGCAGCAACAGATAGGGCAGATAGTTCAGATGAATACCCCACGCCCCCTCCGCCGCACCGCTCATCACCAGGTTGGGTACGTTGGCGGGCAGGATGGTAGCGGAAAGCTGGAACGTGCCGAATCCCACCGCCAGCGCCAGCCCGTACCATGGTCGCGTGCCCTCTTTAATGCCCGCACGAGACGCCATCGCCGCGACAATCGGCATCAGTAGCGCGATTCGCCCCATGTTTGAGGGCATCACAAACGCCAGCGCATAACTCAGCAAGACCACGCTCGCCACCATGCGCAGCCACGAATCAGTCAGCCTTGCCGACAGCGCCCTCGCCGCCCGGTCGGCAAGCCCCGTTTTGCGAATCGCTACGCCGAGCACAAACCCGCTAAACACCAGCCAGAAGGCCGATGAAGCAAAGCCGCCGAAAATGACCTCCGGCGGAGCGATTTTCGCCGCCATCGCAACGGTGAAGAATAAAAGCGCGGTGATAAATTCAGGCAACAGCGAAGTCGCCCAGAGGATGATGGTGATGCCAACAACCAGTGATGGAAGGAACAGAGGATGGGAAAACCAGAGCGACATACCTGACTCCTGTCGTTTTTTTCAGCAAGAATACGACGGCAGACAAGTCAGGTAAACGCCAGAACGGGTAGGGTTACTTCAGAATATCACATTGATGATCCTGAATTTCCTCAGCCGACGCGCGGTTCAGCGCCAGTAAATTACGCTGCGTTGCCAGCAGGACAAAGCTTTCATCGCTTAAGCGAACCATCGCCAGCGCGTAGCTTCCCATATGGTCGCGCGCGTCAGGTACCTCTTCCGCCAGCATCATAAACGGGCTGCTTTTCACCATTTCACTTTCAGTGACACGGCGCGCCAGATACTCATTCCCCCTCAAACCACCCGGCAGCGGCAACCAGCGGGTGCTGATTTTTGCCATATTCGTATCCAGTTGATGGCGCACGTCTGTGCGCAGGCAGGAGATGTGAATGTGGAAGTGATTTTGCGTACGCCCAGTGCGTGAATTGATCGCCAGCGACACGGCGCTATCCGGGATCTCTTTGCCATATTTCTGGCTCATAAAGCTGCGCGCCTGCCAGGCCAGCCAGAAGAAATTCGGCGTATAAGGCTCCAGCAGCATCGGGCTTTCAGTACCGTTGATACGAAAAGTGGGCATCAGAAGATATTGCAGCGGGCCGTTACGGTCCTTGAAAACCACGTATCCGGCATCCGGTTTCACATCGGCGCATGGCGCGGGATTCTGGTGTTGCAGTTGATTTGGAAGGCACTGTTCGAAGACGATGGTGCGCAGCGCGTTCGGGTTTCCGGCCCACTTCCAGTAGCCTACGCCCGCCGCGAGAGCCATGACGATAATCGCCAGAATAAGATAGCCAGCTTTTTTCATTGTGCGTTCCCTGTAATTCGATGACTGGCAAGGGTACCGCATAATCATGACAAATAAAAAAGCCCGGTAACATTACCGGGCTACGTGGTTCATGCGTGATTAACGTTTGCTGATTTGATCGAACGTACCGCCGTTAGAGAAGTGCGTCTGCTGCGCTTTCGCCCAACCGCCAAACTCTTCATCGATAGTGAACAGTTTCAGTTTCGGGAACGCGCTTTCGTACTTCTTCGCCACTTCCGGGTCACGTGGGCGATAGAAGTTCTTCGCCGCAATCTCCTGGCCTTCTGGCGAGTAGAGATATTTCAGATAAGCTTCCGCAACGGCCTGAGTGCCTTTCTTATCAACCACTTTGTCGACCACTGAAACGGTCGGCTCCGCTAGAATCGACTCGCTTGGGGTAACGATTTCGAATTTGTCTTTATCCAGTTCATGCGTCGCCAGCAGCGCTTCGTTCTCCCAGGCAATCAGCACATCGCCAATGCCGCGTTCAACGAAAGTATTGGTTGCGCCACGCGCGCCGGAATCGAGCACTTCAACGTTATTAAACAGTGATTTAACGAATTCCTGCGCTTTAGCCTGGTCACCATTGTTATGGTGTAGTGCGTATCCCCATGCGGCAAGGTAGTTCCAGCGAGCGCCGCCGGAGCTTTTCGGGTTAGGCGTGATAACAGACACACCCGGTTTTACCAGGTCGTTCCAGTCATGAATCTGTTTTGGGTTGCCTTTACGCACCAGGAAAACGATGGTCGACGTGTACGGCGCGGAGTTATCCGGCAGACGTTTAATCCAGTTTTTATCAATGCGCCCGCGCTCGGCAATCGCATCAACGTCATAGGCCAGCGCCAGCGTCACCACATCGGCCTCAATACCGTTTATCACCGACGTCGCTTGTTTACCGGAGCCGCCATGCGACTGACGAATCACCACGTTATCACCCGTCTCTTTTTTCCAGTGCGCGCTGAAAGCTTTATTGTACTGATCGTACAGCTCGCGCGTCGGATCGTAAGAAACGTTAAGTAATTGAATATCCTTAGCCAGTACGCTGGTGGAAGCCAGCAAAAGCGTTAAACCCACGCCCCACTTGTTCATCGCCCGCTCTCTTATGTTGTGTCGTTGATGAGGCTAGCGTGCCAGAAAGCAAATCGAACATTAAAGAATAAAAACAGATTGATTATGTGATTTTGAAATATACAGCGGGGAAATAATGCGGAGAGAAGTCGCTGCCTTCCTGGCATAACGCCCGATGAAGGCAGCAAACTTACTGGAAGATTAGACTTCTTCCATACGGCCCAGCAGCGCTTGCAGACGATCCTGCCAGCCGTTCTGCTGTTCTTTCAGCTGGTTGTTTTCGCGTTCCAGCTCTTCACGGCTGTGCTGTGCAGACTGAACGTCCTGCGCCAGCGCGTTGTTCTTCTCTTTCAGTTCTTCGATTTCCATCTGCAACAGGGTGATGGTATCAATCGCCTGCTGAACTTTTGCTTCCAGTTTCTCAAATACTTCTAATGACATCGTCATACCTCTCCTGATCTTGCAAGGCGTTGATATCGTCCCGGGAACCCGGCGACGCCTTAACGAAAATAAGCGCACTTCTGACCTTCGATTGTATGGAGCCCCGCTCCCCCTGTCCAGCGCCAGGGCACGTAGATTGCGGTTTGCAACAATTTTCAGTCTAGACCTGGAGCTTTCGGCGCATTTACCCCTTATTTGTTAACACGGAAGGTTCATGAAATGATTCAGCTCTCTTTTTTTAGTTCCGTAAAGACACACAATGTGGCGCGAAATCGCTCATTTTATGACGCAGTACACACATTTCGATTTCGATATTTCTCGTTTATGTTCGTTAACGATAAATTAACACTATGCCTACATGGCAGCGTGGGTGTCTTCGACCACCACGACACTATAACTAGCAAACTGTCTTCAGGAACCGATTATGAGCCAAACTTCAACCCTAAAAGGCCAGTGCATTGCAGAGTTTCTTGGTACCGGGCTGTTGATCTTTTTCGGCGTGGGATGTGTTGCGGCATTAAAAGTCGCAGGGGCCAGCTTTGGCCAGTGGGAAATCAGCATCATCTGGGGTCTGGGCGTGGCGATGGCCATCTACCTGACCGCAGGGGTTTCCGGCGCACATCTTAACCCGGCTGTCACCGTTGCGCTGTGGCTGTTCGCCTGTTTCGATCGCCGTAAAGTGGTCCCTTTCATTCTTTCTCAGTTTGCCGGCGCGTTTTGCGCAGCGGCGTTGGTTTACGGGCTTTACTACAATCTTTTCTACGACTACGAATTAACCCATCATATGGTGCGTGGTAGCGTAGAAAGTCTTGATCTTGCTGGAATATTCTCCACTTACCCGAACCCACATATCAATTTTGTGCAGGCCTTCGCGGTAGAAATGGTGATAACCGCTATTCTGATGGGCGTGATCATGGCGCTGGGCGACGATGGCAACGGCATTCCACGCGGGCCACTGGCACCGCTGCTGATTGGCCTGCTAATCGCGGTTATCGGCGCATCGATGGGGCCGCTGACTGGCTTTGCGATGAACCCAGCGCGTGATATTGGACCAAAAACCTTCGCCTGGCTGGCAGGCTGGGGCGACGTCGCCTTCACCGGTGGCAAAGACATTCCTTATTTCGTGGTGCCGATGTTCGCACCCGTGGTGGGCGCGGCGCTGGGTGCATTCAGCTATCGCAAACTGATTGGCCGCCATTTGCCGTGTGATACCTGTGTGGTTGAAGAGAAAGAAACCACCTCCGGTAGCGCTCAACACAATGCTTCGCTGTAATCTGACTATGGAACACGCATTATGACTGACAAAAAATATATCGTTGCGCTCGACCAGGGCACCACCAGTTCCCGCGCCGTGGTGATGGATCACGATGCCAATATCATCAGTGTTTCACAGCGCGAGTTTGAACAAATTTATCCTAAGCCAGGCTGGGTTGAGCACGATCCGATGGAAATCTGGGCGACCCAGAGCTCCACGCTGGTTGAAGTGCTGGCAAAAGCCGATATCAATTCCGATCAGATTGCCGCGATTGGTATTACCAACCAGCGCGAAACGACCGTCGTGTGGGAGCGCGAAACCGGGAAACCGATTTATAACGCGATTGTCTGGCAGTGCCGCCGTACCGCTGATATTTGTGAGCAGCTGAAACGCGACGGCATGGAAGAGTACGTGCGCAGCGCGACGGGTCTGGTGGTAGACCCGTACTTCTCCGGCACCAAAGTGAAATGGATCCTGGACCACGTTGAAGGCTCCCGCGAACGCGCGAAGCGCGGCGAACTGCTGTTCGGTACCGTCGATACCTGGCTTATCTGGAAAATGACCCAGGGACGCGTGCACGTCACCGACTACACTAACGCCTCACGTACCATGCTGTTCAACATCAACGAGCTGGACTGGGATGACAAAATGCTCGATGCGCTCGACATCCCGCGCGCCATGCTGCCCGAAGTGCGCAAATCTTCTGAGGTGTATGGCCAGACCAACATCGGCGGGAAAGGCGGCACGCGTATTCCGATCGCCGGGATCGCAGGCGATCAGCAGGCTGCGCTGTTTGGCCAGCTGTGTGTGAAGGAAGGGATGGCGAAAAATACCTACGGGACCGGCTGCTTTATGCTAATGAACACCGGCGAAAAAGCGGTGAAATCTGAGCATGGCCTGCTGACCACCATTGCCTGCGGCCCACGCGGCGAAGTGAACTATGCGCTGGAAGGCGCGGTGTTTATGGCTGGCGCCTCTATTCAGTGGCTGCGCGATGAGATGAAACTCATCAGCGATGCATTCGACTCTGAGTATTTTGCTACCAAAGTGAAAGATACCAACGGGGTGTATGTGGTTCCGGCGTTTACCGGCCTCGGCGCGCCCTACTGGGACCCGTATGCGCGCGGCGCGATTTTCGGCCTGACGCGCGGCGTCAACTCGAACCACATTATTCGCGCCACGCTGGAATCCATCGCTTATCAAACTCGCGACGTGCTGGAAGCGATGCAGGCTGACTCCGGCATTCGTCTGCACGCCCTGCGCGTGGATGGCGGCGCCGTTGCCAATAACTTCCTGATGCAGTTCCAGTCAGACATTCTGGGTACCCGCGTAGAGCGCCCGGAAGTCCGTGAAGTGACCGCGTTAGGTGCTGCGTATCTTGCAGGCCTGGCGGTAGGCTTCTGGCAGAATCTGGATGAATTGCAGGAGAAAGCGGTGATTGAACGTGAATTTCGTCCGGGGATCGAAACAACCGAACGTAATTATCGTTACAGCGGCTGGAAAAAAGCGGTGAAACGCGCGCTGGCGTGGGAAGATCACGGAGAGTAAAAAACGTTGGCGGGGGCGCTTCGCTTGCCCGCCCTACATCGATCGCAATTCTTTGTAGGGCGGGCAAGCGAAGCGCCCCCGCCACATTCCTCACACTGATTAGCCAAACATCGGTAACATCAAATAGAGCTTAATCACCAGCGCATTAACGATATCGAGGAAGAACGCGCCCACCATCGGCACCACCAGAAACGCCGTATGCGATGGACCGAAACGCTCGGTAATCGCCTGCATATTCGCAATCGCCGTAGGGGTCGCACCAAGGCCAAACCCGCAGTGGCCCGCCGCCAGCACCGCCGCATCGTAGTTTTTGCCCATCATTCGGTACGTGACGAAAATGGCGTACAACGCCATAGAGATAGCCTGCACACCCAGAATTGCCAGCATCGGTAAGGCTAAAGACGCCAGTTCCCAAAGCTTAAGACTCATTAACGCCATTGCCAGGAATAACGACAGACATACGTTGCCGAGAATGGATACTGCCCTGTCAAATACGCGATAAAAACCGATTAACGCCAGGCCATTGCTAAGAAGTACGCCAATAAACAGTACGCAGACAAAGGTCGGCAATTCAAACATTGTGCCCAACAGAAGTTGCGCAACCGCCTTCCCTACCGTTAAGCAGATAGCAATAAGAGCAATCGATTCGATTAACACCAAAGAAGTGATGACACGCCCAACATCCGGTTTTTCAAACGCCGTCGGCACTTCCTGATCGTCCGGCGTACCGTCCGGTGAGGAGGAGTGTTTGACCAGATAACGCGCTACTGGTCCGCCAATCAGGCCGCCCAGCACCAGGCCAAACGTTGCGCAGGCCATTGCAACTTCCGTTGCGCTGGTAAAACCGTAGCGTTCGGTAAAGAGTTTGCCCCACGCCGCCCCGGTGCCGTGGCCGCCAGAGAGGGTAATCGAACCTGCCAGCAGGCCCATTAATGGGTCCAGCCCCAGCATTTTTGCCATGCCAATGCCAATGGCGTTCTGCACCAGCAACAACCCCACGACGACAATCAGAAAGGTACCTAATACTTTGCCGCCCGCGCGCAGACTGGCGAGGTTGGCGTTCAAACCAATCGTGGCGAAGAAGGCCAGCATCAGCGGGTCTTTCAGACTCATATCGAAGTCAATTTCCCAACCCATGCTTTTTTTCAGCACCAACAATGCCAGCGCCACCAGCAGCCCACCGGCGACCGGTTCGGGAATGGTATATTTTTTAAAGAAGGGAACAGAGTGAACCAGTTTGCGCCCCAACAGCAGCACCATTGTCGCCGCGACCAGCGTAGATAACGTATCGAGATGAAACATATTTAAAGCTCCTTACCAGACGCATGATTCATTCATACGCGACGTATTTCCTGTGTCGTTGAGATCTCATCGTAAGATCAGGGAACAGATTGTAATCAATAAATGCGCAAAAATAACAGTAAAAGCGTAATCACTGTGACAAACCATTTATATGCTTAATAATTGATAAAAATTAAAGTCCGGGAAATTTTTAACGCCATCACAAAGCAACCGTTTGCTTTTGCTCGCCAGTCCGATAAAATCGCCACTTTTCCACCATGAGATTGCCTCTGATGTCCGCCAACACCCTTGAGTCAGACAATGCGCAACCGGTTGCGCATACTCAAAACAGCGAATTGATTTACCGCTTAGAAGACCGTCCGCCGCTGCCACAAACGCTTTTTGCCGCCCTGCAACACCTGCTGGCTATGTTTGTCGCCGTGATCACCCCAGCCCTGCTGATTTGTCAGGCACTGGGTCTGCCGGCGGCCGATACTCAGCACATTATCAGCATGTCGCTGTTCGCATCCGGTGTGGCGTCCATTATCCAGATTAAAGCCTGGGGCCCGGTGGGTTCCGGATTGCTGTCGATTCAGGGCACCAGCTTCAACTTTGTGGCACCGCTGATTATGGGCGGCACCGCGCTGAAAACCGGTGGTGCCGATGTGCCGACGATGATGGCGGCGCTGTTTGGCACGCTGATGCTGGCGAGTTGTACAGAGATGGTCCTGTCGCGCGTGTTGCACCTGGCGCGGCGCATTATCACCCCGCTGGTTTCCGGTGTGGTGGTGATGATAATCGGGTTGTCGTTGATTCAGGTTGGCCTGACATCTATTGGCGGTGGTTATGCGGCAATGAGCAACAACACCTTCGGCGCGCCGAAAAATCTGCTGCTGGCGGGGATCGTGCTGGTCCTGATTATCCTGCTTAACCGCCAGCGCAACCCGTACCTGCGCATTGCATCGTTGGTGATCGCCATGGCGGCGGGATATCTGATGGCCTGGTTCCTCGGTATGCTGCCGGAAAACACCGCGCCAACCAACACCGACCTGCTGATGATCCCAACCCCGCTGTACTATGGTCTGGGCATCGACTGGAACCTGCTGCTGCCGCTGATGCTGGTGTTTATGATCACCTCACTGGAAACGATTGGTGATATTACGGCAACATCTGACGTCTCTGAACAACCGGTTTCCGGCCCGGTTTACATGAAACGTTTGAAAGGCGGCGTGCTGGCCAACGGCCTGAACTCGTTTGTCTCTGCGGTATTCAACACCTTCCCGAACTCCTGCTTCGGCCAGAACAACGGTGTAATTCAGCTCACCGGCGTTGCCAGCCGTTACGTTGGTTTTGTGGTGGCATTGATGCTGATCGTCCTTGGTCTGTTCCCGGCGGTAAGTGGTTTTGTACAACACATCCCTGAGCCGGTTCTGGGTGGCGCAACGCTGGTGATGTTCGGCACCATCGCCGCGTCCGGCGTGCGTATTGTCTCCCGGGAACCGCTGAACCGCCGCGCAATCCTGATTATCGCCCTTTCACTGGCTATCGGCCTCGGTGTTTCCCAGCAGCCGCAGATCCTCCAGTTCGCGCCGGACTGGCTGAAAAACCTGCTCTCATCCGGTATCGCTGCTGGCGGTATCACCGCGATTGTTCTGAATCTGGTCTTCCCGCCAGAGAAAGAGTAATCCGCCTTGCCGGATGGCGGCGACGTCATCCGGCATCATCCCCGCACGCTGACACCGAATTTCACCCTTCTCGCCTTGAGCATTGCGCATAATTCGTGCATAACTGCCTTATGTGCCCTTCTCAGGATGGAAGATCATGAAATTTATTGGAAAGCTGATTCTCTGGCTCCTCGTCGCACTGCTGCTGGTTATTCTCGCCTTCTACTTCCTGCTGCAAACCCGCTGGGGGGCGCGCGAAGTCAGTCAGTGGCTAACGGAAAACACCGATTATCAGGTGACGTTCGATGCGATGGATCACCGTTTCTCATCACCTTCCCATATCTTGTTCAGGAATGTGACCTTCGGGCGCGATGGTAAACCCGCGACGCTGGTCGCTAAAGCTGTCGACATCGGCCTGAGCACCCGCCAGGTGACCGACCCGCTGCACGTTGACACTATCCTGCTGCAAGACGGTACGTTAAATCTCTCGCCGTCTAACGCGCCGCTTCCCTTTGCCGCCGATCGGCTGCAGCTCAGCAATATGGCTTTCAACAGCCCGGAAACCGGCTGGGAATTGAGTGCGCAACGGGTTAACGGCAGCATTGCGCCATGGACCCCGCAAGCAGGTAACGTGCTGGGGAAGAAAACGCATTTGCAGGTGAATGCCGGTTCCCTGACGCTCAATGGCGTACCCACCAGCAACGCGGTGATTGAAGGGGATATTGATAACGGTATTGTGACGCTCACCAGACTTGGCGCGGAGGTCGCGCGCGGCTCGCTGGCCGGAAATGCCCGCCGCAACGCCGACGGAAGTTGGGTGGTGGATAATCTGCGCCTGAACGATATACGTCTGCAAAGCGACAAAACGTTGATCGATTTCTTCGCCCCACTCAGCACCGTTCCGTCGCTGCAAATTGGCCGCCTTGAGGTCGTGGATGCCCGTTTACAGGGCCCGGACTGGGCGGTAACCGATCTCGATATGAATGTGCGCAACCTGACCCTAACACAGGGCGGATGGCAAAGTACGGACGGCAAAATCACTCTGAACGCCAGTGAGTTTATCTACGGCTCGTTACATCTGCTGGACCCCATTTTCAACGGCGAGCTCTCAGACCAGGGCATCGCCCTGCGCCAGTTTACTACCCGTTGGGAAGGCAGCACGGTTAGAACGTCCGGTTTCTGGTTGCGCAACGGACAGGCGCTGACGCTGGATGATGCGTCGATTGTGGGCCTTGAATACACGTTACCCAATAACTGGAAACAGTTGTGGATGGACGCGTTGCCGGAGTGGCTCAACAGCGTCACCCTGAAGAAATTTACCGCCAGCCGCAATCTGGTTATCGATATCGACCCGGCTTTCCCGTGGCAGATCACTGCGCTGGAAGGCAGCGCCACCAATCTGCAACTGGTGAAGAATCGCCTGTGGGGCGTATGGGGCGGAAATGCGCAACTCAATGCGGCGGCGGCGACGTTTAATCGCGTAGACGTTAATCGACCGAGCCTCGCGCTGTCAGCAAACGCCTCGACGGTCAATATCAGCGAACTTGCGGCGTACACAGAGAAAGGCATGCTCAAAGCCACCGCCACGGTATCTCAGTTGCCGCAACGGCAGGTGAACGTCAGCCTCGACGCACGCGGCGTGCCGCTGAACACGTTGCAGGCCTGGGGATGGCCTGCGCTCCCCATCAGTGGCGACGGTAACCTTCAGCTCACCGCCACTGGCTCGGTGCAGGCTGACACGCCGCTCAAGCCAACGGTAAATGGGCAACTGAGCGCGGTGAATATGGCGAAGGAGCAGGTGACACAGACCCTGCGCAATGGTGAGATAGCCCAATAAAATTCCGCCCCGAACGCTATTGTTCGGGGCGTTTCCATTCTGAAACCTGTGTGCATTTTGTGATGCTTTGTACCTATTTCCTGCAACAGGTTTCACACAATTAATAAGACTGATATAACTATTTCGCTGGAAGTTATTTTTATAATAAAAACTCACCTTCTAATTAGTGAATAGAACTTCAAGGAATATTTATGTCTGCAATACGTCAACGTATGCTGGAGAATATGCAAAAGTTCTCCAGAGCGATGATTGGCGCAGTATTGTTCTTGCCTGTCATCGGCTTAATCCTTGCTCTAAGCTCTGTCCTTACCAATCCGAATATTGTTTCTGAAACAGGTTTCTTACATCAACTGGGGCAACTTCTCGGCGATACCTTTTGGCCGCTATTTGGTAATCTCGGCCTGTTATTTTGCGTGGGGATAAGCTACGGTTTAGCCCGCGATAAAAAAACGGAAGTCGCGCTGGTTTCCGTAATGTGTTTTATTATGTTCCTGGGTGCCAACCATTCCTGGCTTGAATATACCAACACCATCGCCGAGAAAATTAACGGTGAATACTATGGTACCGGTCAGACGCAGATATTAGGTTTTGTCGTCGTCGATATGGGTGTATTCCTGGGTATTATTCTGGGCTGTACCATTGCCTGGGGGCATAATAAAGTTTCAGAAATCGAATTACCGGGTGCGTTATCTATGTATGGCGGCGCGAAGCTTACGCTTATCGCCATGACGCCGGTTATCATTTTATACGCTATCGCTTTCACCTGGATTTGGCCGTTCATGACCCATGGCATCTCAGCGTTAACCGGGTTTATGAAAAATGCCGGTATCGCAGGCGTCTTTGTTTATGGTTTCTTTGAAAAATTCCTGATCCCAACCGGTTTGCATCATTTCGTCTGGTCTCCGTTCCAGTTGACACAAATTGGCGGCACCATCAGCGTCGATGGTCAGGTCGTGTCTGGTACACAGGCTATTTTCCTGGCTTATATGCGTCACCCTGATCTCACCCCCGTGATGAACGAGGCGCTAAGATTCGCGCAGCAAGGGATGACAACCATGTTCGGCTTGTCAGGCGCGGCGCTGGCGTTCTATCACACGGCTACGCCCGAAAAGAAAACGCTGGCAAAAGCGATTCTGCTTCCCGCGATTATCACCTCTATTCTGACCGGGATCACCGAGCCTATTGAATTTACCTTTTTATTTATTTCACCGCTGCTGTGGTTCATTCATGCGACCCTGACGGCTGCTTCACAGGCGCTTTGCGATATCTTCACCGTCCGTCCGTGGGGAGCGTCAGGCTTGATTGAATTTCTGATTTACAACCTGCCCCTTCCCGCTTCACTGACGCGCTGGCCGGGCTATGTGCTTATTGGTATCGGTCAGTTTGCCGCGTATTACTTAATATTCCGCACGCTGGTTGTGAAACTTAATCTTAAAACGCCAGGTCGGGAAGATGACGAAGGCGTTCGTTTGTATAGCAAAGAAGACTATCGGCAGAAAACCGATAAAAAACAGGATATCACTGACGACATTATTACCGGGCTCGGTGGACGAGAAAACATTATTTCCGTCGACAACTGTTTCACCCGTTTACGCGTAGCGGTTCACGATATGGAAAAAGTGAACGATGCCCTTTTAAAAAGTACGGGGGCTAACGGTATCGTCAGGAATCAACATGAAGTTCAGGTCATTTATGGTGTCAAAGTCGGGCAAATTCGCTCAAAAGTGGATAGCTGGCTGACCACTCATTAACGGGAGTAACAAACATGAAATTAACCGTATTAGGCGGGGGCGGCGTTCGCTCTGCATTCCTGGCAAAATCACTGGCCTATAATGCCCACCGCATTAATTTACAGGAAGTTGTCTTCCAGGACAGCTCAGAGAAAAATCTGTCTCTATTTGGCGAAATCGCGCGCTATATTTTCAATACCATTCGCCCGGATATTACATTTACACTGACAACCGACCCGGTTGCGGCACTGGAAAAAACCAATTACGTCATTACCACGCTACGTGTGGGCGGTGACGAAAGCCGCGTACGTGACGAACGCATTGCGCTTAACCACCATACGCTTGGGCAGGAAACTACCGGGGTTGGCGGCTTTGCCATGGCCATGCGCTCGATTCCGGCTATTCTGGAGTATTGCCAGTTAATTGAAAAACATGCCGCAGAAGACGCCATTCTGTTCAACTTTACGAACCCATCGGGGCTCGTTACCGAGGCCATTATCAAGTCAGGCTTTAAACGCCGGGTTTACGGTATTTGCGACGCGCCGTCGGAGCTCATTCGCGAATTACCCGCAATCCTGAAATGCACCAGCGACGATCTGAGCGTCGAATGTTATGGGCTCAACCATTTCTCGTGGTTTACCCATTTCACCGTGCGCGGTGAAGATGTTACCGACAAATTAGTCACCCATCCGGACCTGTACAGCAAAACCGCGATGCAATACTTCTCGCCAGAGCTGGTGCAGCTTTGCGATAAACAACTGCTGAACGAATATCTCTATTACTACTACTATCGTGACGAAGCGTTAAATGCGATTCTCGAGGCTCCGGAGACCCGCGGGGAGCAAATTGCGCGAATCAACAAGGAGATGCGTGATGAGCTCCAGCACATTGATGTAAAAGCGCACCCTGAAGTCGCATTCGATGTCTGGATGAAACATTATCTGCGTCGCGAAAACAGCTATATGCAGAGTGAATCCCAGCAGGAGAAATTCAATCCTCGTACGGCAATCACGCTACGTCAGTTTATTGAAGAACCCGATACCGGTGGTTACGCAGGCGTTGCGCTGGATATTCTCGAAGCGGTAAACAGCACCACAACCAAGCGCATTGTGGTTTCCTTGCAGAACAACCAAACACTCGATTTTCTGCGCCCGGATGATGTAATTGAGATCAGCTGCGATCTCAGCAAGGACGGCTTAAAACCGATTACGCCGATACATGTTCCGGACGCGCAAAAGAATATGATTTCCTGCGTGAAAGAGTATGAAAGGCTGGCGGTAGAAGCCATTATCAAGAAAGATCGCGCGCTCGCTATCCGCGCCATGATGGCGCATCCGTTAGTGGGTTCTTTTTCTCTGGCCACGAAACTGGCGAGCGAGTATCTCAGCGACGCGCATTTTTCTGACTGGAAATAACATTCCCAGGGGGCGCTCATCGCGCCCCGTTATTTTGCATAAACCACAGCTTGAGCACATGTTCAAAGCCGAGAATACAGTAGCCAAAAAACGGGTTGCTCCAGTAAATATCATCATCAAATTTTTGCGGGTCATGAATGATAAACGCCGTATCCGCAGCCTGAGCAAGCGGGCTCTGATAATCGCCGGTAAAGCAAACCAGATTCATTCCCTTTCCCTTAATGGCATTGACCCAATTCAGTGCAGAACTGCTGCGCCCGGATTTTGACACAATCCAGATAGAGTCAAATTTCAACGCCGATTTCTGTTCAAGGATTTCGTAGTCCGGCCAAAGCGCGAGGCTGGCATTCACGCCGGTCACCAGAAATTTATTATAAATATATTGCGCAATAAGCTGCGAAAACCCGCTGCCGTGGATTAACACGCGCTCATGCCTCAGCCGCTCTAGCAGAGATGACAGGCCTTCCGCAGGCTGAATGTTCATAAAATCAATATCATTCGTCACATCCAGCTTCGGCATCGTGATATTGAATTTTATAAAATAGACCAGCTCCAGCCAGCCGCTAAAGTTAAGCTTTTTTGCCAGACGCACCAGCGACGAAGGGTTGCTATAGCAGCGCGTTGCCACGGAACGAATTCCCTCTCGCAAACAACGTTCGGGATCGTCCTGAATACAGCGCAATACGGTGATATCGATTTTGCTTAGCTTTGCATCACGGAAAATGATTTGCGGATCCATGACTCCTCCCTGAGTTGAGAACACATAAAAAAAAGCCCCCTTTGCAAAGCAAAGAGGGCCAGATTAACGCATAAGGCGTGAATTAAAGTGTGATCGTCAGCGTATTACTCTGCGCTTTCACCACCACGCCCAGCTCACTTCCCGCATGTGCGCCGCCCTTAATGCCGCTAATCTGCTGCACATTACGCAGGCACAGTGTCCAGTCGCGCGCGTTGCCTTCGCCGGTCACCGTAATCGTGTTGCCCGCGCGTACCGCTTTCAACGTAAACGCAGCTGAACCATCCGTCGCCGGAACGGTGCAGAGAGCTTCGCGGCCATCATCCAGACAGAAAAGCTGGAATTCGGTGCCTTCATGCCACGCATAGTTCGGCTTCTGATTGTTGTTGCCCAGTGCCAGCAGGGTGTTGTCGCGGACATACACCGGCAGGCTCAGGGAGTCGTGCTGCTGTTTATGCCAGCGGCTGCCCTGTACTTCATCGTTGTGCCAGAGGTGTGTCCAGCGGCCTTCCGGCAGGTAGAACTGCACATCGCCCACTTCCGAGAACACCGGCGCCACCATCACGGAATCGCCCAACATATACTGGCGATCGAGGTAGTCGCATGCCGGGTCGTTCGGGAACTCCAGCATCATCGCGCGCAGCATCGGTGTGCCCTCCTCATGCGCCAGCGCAGCCTGGCGATAGAGGTACGGCATCATGCGGCACTTCATTTCCGTGAAGAAGCGCACCACGTCGCAGGACTCTTCGTCGTACGCCCATGGCACACGGTAGGATTTGCTGCCGTGCAGGCGGCTATGGCTGGAGAAGAGGCCGAATGCGCACCAGCGTTTGTAGACATCCGCCGGGGCCGTGTTTTCGAAGCCGCCAATATCGTGACTCCAGAAGCCGAAGCCGGAGAGTCCAATCGACAGGCCGCCGCGCAGGCTTTCCGCCATTGATTCGTAGTTGGCATAGCAGTCACCGCCCCAGTGAACCGGGAACTGTTGCGCACCGACAGACGCGGAACGGGCAAACAGCACCGCCTCTTCCTCACCCACCGTTTCTTTCAGCACATTCCACACCAGCTCGTTGTAGATAAAGGCATAGTGGTTGTGCATTTTCTGCGGATCGGAACCGTCGAACCACTGAACGTCCGTCGGAATACGTTCGCCGAAGTCGGTTTTGAAGCAATCGACGCCGATATCCACCAGGCCTTTCAGCTTGTCGGCGTACCACTGGCATGCATCCGGGTTGGTGAAGTCGTAAATCGCTAGTCCTGGCTGCCATTTATCCCACTGCCAGAGAGAACCGTCCGGGCGTTTAAGCAGATAGCCCTTCTCTTTCAGTTCCTGGAAGATCGGTGATTTTTGGCCGATGTACGGGTTGATCCATACGCATACTTTTAGCCCTTTCTCTTTCAGGCGCTGAATCATGCCTTTCGGGTCAGGGAAGGTCACCGGGTCCCACTCGAAATCACACCACTGGAAGGCTTTCATCCAGAAGCAGTCGAAGTGGAAAACGTGCAGCGGCAGGTTGCGCTCTGCCATACCGTCGATAAAGCTATTTACGGTCGCTTCATCGTAGTTGGTAGTGAACGAGGTGGTAAGCCACAGGCCGAAGGACCACGCTGGCGGCAGTGCCGGGCGGCCGGTAAATTGCGTGTAGCGGTTGAGCACCTCTTTTGGTGTCGGGCCGTCGATGACGAAATATTCCAGATATTCACCTTCCACGCTGAACTGCACTTTCGAGACTTTCTCAGAACCAATCTCAAACGAGACGTTTTCCGGGTGATTTACCAGCACACCGTAACCGCGGTTGGTAATGTAGAACGGAATGTTTTTGTAGGACTGTTCAGTGCTGGTGCCGCCGTCACGGTTCCAGGTTTCAACCGTCTGGCCGTTACGCACCAGCGCGGTAAAGCGCTCGCCCAGGCCGTAAACCGTTTCACCCACGCCGAGATCCAGGCGCTCAAACAGGTAGTTTTTACCGGTGTTGCCGTCCTGCACGTAGCCGTTGTTTTTCACCTGAGAACCGGTAATACGCACGCCGTTGCGCAGGAAATCGAGCGACCAGAATTCACCTTTAGTAACCCGCACGCTCAGGTTGCCGCTTTTCAGCTCGGCAAATTCAGCGGTGCTCTGCATTTCAACTTTTACGTCTTTCAGGACATTCAGCGGATAGTGCGGGCCTTTATTTAACGCGCCCTGGAAGTGTTCGATACGTACGCCGACCACCCCTTCCTGCGGGGCGAAAAAACGCAGCGTAAACATTGGCGTATCCAACTGCCAGGTACGCTCACGCACATCGCGCGGCGCGGCATAAACCACCATCTCATTACCCTGTTGCTCGACATCGAACACCTGGATGGGGTGGATAAGATTGAGACCCGGTTGGATCAGCCAGTTTCCATCACTGATTTTCATAGTTCGTCCTCTTAACTCTGTAATGATTTGGATTCGGATACGTGTTCAAATTCTTGTTGATTGCGACGTGCGCCCTGCGCCAGTTCGCCCATAATTTTCAGCAAGAACGGCGTTTTCAGGGTGTAGTAGCGCTTCGCAATGATGGCGCTCAGCAGATAACAAACGGCGGGTACGATAGTGAAAAGAGCGATAATGATGCTGATGGTCGTGCTGTTCTGCGCTTTCGCGGCCGCATCGTAGCCCCCGCCCGCCAGCATCCAGCCAATCATCGCCCCGCCCAGCGCCAGGCCCAGCTTCAGCACGAACAGCGTGCCTGCGAAACTGATGCCGGTAAGACGTTTACCGTTACACCACTCGCCGTAATCGACGGTGTCGGACATCATTACCCACTGAATCGGCGTCACCAGTTGGTGCAGCACACCAATCACGAAAATAAAGCCGAACATCAGCACGTTGGCATTCATCGGTACAAAGAACATCGCCAGGCTCAACACCGCCAGAATGGCATTGGTCCACCAGAAGACACTTACTTTGCATTTCCAGTCGGTGAGCGGTTTGGCCATCGCGGAGCCAATCAGGTTGCCGACGCAATAGGTGGTCAGGAATACGGTAAACAGCGCCGGGGAGCCCATAATCCAGGTGACGTAATACATCATCGCGCCACCGCGCACGCAGACGGCAAGAATATTCAGAATGGTGAGCAAGCCGACAATTCGCCACTGATCGTTCTGCCAGATATCGCGCAGATCTTCACGCATACCGGTGGTGCTTGGCGGCACCTGAATACGTTCTTTGGTGGTGAAGAAACAGAACGCCAGCATCAGGAACGCAACTACCGACAGCACAGCAATCCCGCCCTGGAAGCCGAACGCTTTATCCTCGCCGCCGATTAAATTCACCAGCGGCATCATCAGTACGGTAGAGAGCATGCCGCCCGCCGTCGCCAGCACGAAGCGCCAGGATTGCAGCGAGATACGCTGCGTTGGGTCGTTAGTGATTACGCCGCCCAGCGCACAGTAAGGAATATTCACCACGGTATAGAGCAGGGTCAGCAGCGTGTAAGTTACTGCGGCGTAAATCATTTTGCCGTTAAGGCTGAGATCTGGCGTGCTGTAAGCCAGCACACACACCACACCAAACGGCAGCGCGCCAAACAGCACCCAAGGGCGGAACTTCCCCCAGCGACTGCGGGTACGGTCAGCCAGCAGGCCCATGCAGGGGTCAGAAATGGCATCCAGCGCGCGCGCCAGCAGGAACATGGTGCCGACAAAACCGGCAGGAATACCGAAAATATCGGTGTAAAAAAACATCATGTACAACATGACGTTATCAAAAATGATATGGCTGGCGGCGTCGCCCATACCATAGCCAATCTTCTCTTTGACGGATAAAACTTCGCTCTTCATGTCGAAATCCCTTCTTGAGCCGACGCCACGCTGGTACCGGTTACGGTTTTTGTAAACCATCCGACCGCTAAGATGAATTCCGATATCTCGTTATCAAATTACGTTTCTTAATTTCTGTGATCGCGGTAGGACTGGAGAGTGTGTCGAAGTGTAACTTGCGGATTTTATGGGGTTTTGTTCTGAGAGGGACATTCACACGCGTGATATGTACCAAATGAATCCAAAAAAGGTGCATTAAAAGATGTGGTAAATGCCTGAAAGTAGCTATAATGCGCCCCGCCTCCATGTAGCAATCGAGGCGCGGAAGATCGTCATCTCCGGTGAGGTGGCTGGACTTCAAATCCAGTTGGGGCCGCCAGCGGTCCCGGGCAGGTTCGACTCCTGTGATCTTCCGCCAATTAGCCTCTACTGAACTCCACTGTCTCAAGTAAATCCCCTATAATACCCGCAATTAAAGCTGATTATGTTCTCCCGAGGTCTACTGTCTCTACCAGAATCAAGTGCATTCTGGGGGCATAATGGGGGGCATGATTTATAGCCCCATTTTGAGATGCCCCCAATGAAGCTAACAGTCAGACAAATCGACACAGCCAAGCCTAAAGAGAAGCCGTATAAGCTATCTGATGGTGGAGGCCTCTACCTTGAAGTAACTACCAACGGCTCACGTTACTGGCGTTTAAAGTATCGCTACGCAGGTAAAGAAAAGCGTCTTGCTTTCGGCGTTTATCCCGAGGTTTCTCTCGCTCAAGCACGCGAAAAGCGTGATGCTGCGAAAAAGCTGCTGTCTGCTGGAAGCGATCCCGGTGAAGTAAAGAAAGCAGAGAAAATTGCCCAAAAGCTTAACTATGAAAATACCTTCGAAGCTATTGCCCGTGAATGGCATCAGTTGAGAGCGGATCGTTGGTCATTACGCTATCGAGATGAAATTATTGATACCTTTGAAAAGGATATTTTCCCCTACATCGGTAAGCGCCCTATAGCTGAAATTAAGCCCATGGAATTGCTGGAAACCCTTCGTCGTATGGAAAAGCGTGGTGCATTAGAAAAGATGCGCAAAGTCAGACAGCGCTGCGGTGAAGTATTCCGTCATGCGATTGTGACCGGACGCGCTGAATACAATCCAGCACCCGATCTCGCCACAGCCCTCGCAACACCAAAGAAAACACATTTTCCATTCCTGACAGCCGAAGAACTCCCTCACTTTCTTAGGGATCTTGCCGGTTACACCGGTAGCGTTATTACCAAGACTGCGACTCAAATCATCATGCTTACAGGGGTACGAACTCAGGAATTACGTTTTGCCCGCTGGGAGGATATCAATTTTGAAAAGCGGCTTTGGGAGATCCCTGCTGAAGTGATGAAGATGAAACGACCACACATCGTTCCGATGTCGGGTCAGGTTGTCGAGCTCTTTGAGTCACTTAAACCTATTACCGGGCTATACCCACTGGTATTCGTCGGACGCAACGATCGAACGAAGCCGATCTCAAAGGAAAGCGTTAATCAGGTTATTGAGTTATTGGGATATAAAGGAAGGCTGACAGGACATGGTTTCCGCCACACGATGAGTACCATCCTCCATGAAGAAGGTTTTAACTCAGCGTGGATAGAAACGCAGCTAGCACATGTGGATAAGAACGCGATACGTGGGACTTACAACCATGCACAGTATTTGGAGGGGCGGAGAGAAATGATGCAGAAGTATGCAGATTATGTAGAAAGATTAGCCTCTCGAGGTGTGTGAAAATTCAGCAGTATAAAGATTCTCAACCCCTATTAGCATTCTTATAATAGAGATTGAGAATCTTTTTTTCCACCTATCTTAAAAGCTAAATACTTTATATTTAACTTACCCGAGCCCTGGAACGCTCCTGCTCACGAATTCGTGCCTCAATTTCGGCATAAAGATTAGCTTCAGCGTTTTCTCTGTCCGTTGCAGTAACAACTAATGCATAAGGTTCATGTTGGCTATTAAGTGGGGTGCCCCACTCACGATCATTTCTAGTTACAACCACAAACCACTTTTCATCTGGAGACCTTTGCTTAAAAGTCCAACTAGAGGATTGTACTGTACCATGATCACGTTGTTGTGCAGTAATAGAACGATTGCTTACCGCATCGTCATTCCTAGAATCAGTACCATCTTGTATATCATGATTAAAGTATTGCTGAACATCTTGCAACGAAGAACCTTTAACAAGCCTGTAAGATATTTGTGTTGCTGTATAATCTAATCGCGTTGTCCTGACTGCTGGTGAATACGCTAAAGTAATGTGCAGTTCTCTTACTGCTCGCTGAGTTCTTAAAAAAGATGTAGGTAATGGAAGCTCAAAGAATTGATGAGTGTCATCAGAGATTTGCTCTTCACACATCATAACAACTACTTCCTCGGACGAGCGATATAAACCATCTTCCTCAACAATTCCATATCCAACGACATCTCGAATAACACTACGATTTCGGGTTGAAGGTTCAGATTTATAATGTTCTGTAACCTCTTCTGAGAACGTATTCTCCATCTGCGGTGTCAGCGCTGCGTGATTGACAAGCATAGCTCGCAACATATTAGCAGACATATCTGGATATTCATTGAGTAAACGTGCAGCGAGGTGCGTGATATAAGGAGCAGAAAAACTAGTTCCACTTTGTTCAGAGAAAAGTGTACTTCCTTGGAATTGATGGTGGCAGCTTAGCACACCAAGTCCTCTGGCATGTTGTCGCCATTGACCTCCAGCATTACGCATAGGTGCCGCAAAGTTTCCACCGTGCGCAACTATTTCTGGTTTAAATGCACCTTTCACAGAAGGTCCATGCCGCGTGAATGGCGAAGGTTGACATTCACCTGCAGGGCTTAAATGGCTAATTTCATCAGCACGACGTTGAGCGTCAAATGTTGCATTATGCCTTGCATAGCTTCCTGCCGTTAGAGCATTGAGTGCGGGCGCTGGATCAATAATAACTGAGCTATCGTGGATTAAATAGCTGGGATACTCTGCCCGCCAACTTTCTACTGGAACATCAGGGTCAATGCTACCATTAAAATTACCTGCGGAAACTACGAAAAGAATATTGTGACGCCTCGCCAGCACATCAAGCACATAAGCAATACCTCGGATGTGCTTTCCATCGTAAGGCGCATTTGCATTGCCAAGTGATAAGTTAAAAATACGACATCCTAGACCAACGAAATATTCTACTGCTTCGGTCAAAGTTGTTTCAATCGTAGCAGTATCAAATTCCCCTTGGGCATTAAGAATTTTGCCATTATATAACCACATTGACGGTTGCCAGAAATTACTAGCATCGCAAGCCTCAACATCACCATATAGGGCAATACCTGCAACAGCAGTACCATGTCCAAAATGGTCAGATTCATCTTCATTATCCACGAAGCAGGCACTCTCAGCTATTGCACTACGCAATAATGGATGTGCGGTATTAATTCCACTATCAAGGATGCAAACTTTTACGGCATTAGGTAATGGAGATGGGATATATTCGGGGATAAAATTGATATCTTTGTTCAGTTTCTCATACGAGATTCCACTGACAGGAAGACGGTCCACCATTCGAACATCACGGTGCTCAAGCAGTTTTTCAGCTTGCTCTAAATTTACTCTTACCCGGTACATCAGCAAACTATCAAGATTAATTCTATCCAAGCGATGAATCATATTTTCACGGAGCCAGTTTTCAAATTCTCCGCAGATCCGAGCTCGAGAAGGATGTTGTGTCGTTTCTACCGGCCACAGCTCAACATCTAGACCAAAGGAATCTGAATCAGGAAACCCATACTGTTTCACTGACCAGCTTTTGCGATCCTCATTAGTCCAAACATCAACGCTATCCAATGCGGTTAAAATTTGCTGGTAGGTTATATGAGCGTGACCAAGCTGTGAAAGGTGTTCCTCAAAAAGAGCGATTCCTCGTTCATCAGCAAAGGCAATACATATTGTTTTATCTTCTTGACTGACGAACTCTATTCCATGCCTATCCATATGAGCAATATCTAACATCCCGGTATACTGTAACTTCAGCATATACCGACCATCATTATCCTTTCCTGGAATTTGTGGATTAGCTAATTGTGTAATGCTTCGTAATTGCTCAGACAAAATGCGTCCATGTAAGCGCAAGTCAGCACGCTGTGTTCTCGGAATTTTGAACTGGCGTGTGCGTCTAGGGTTCTGAAGAGATTCTTTAGCAATACTAAGATGTTGATATTGTTCCGTCATTTATTATCCCTGACGAGTTTTGTTTATATTTTCCCGTAAAAGTGCATTCTTAAGATCTTTGAGAGTCAAAAACTCTTGGCTACGTAAAATCATTCTCTTGATTGCACGTCTTACAATCCGTTCTAAATCAGCACCACTTTTTCCAATGAATAGTGAGAGAACCTCATCGTCTTCAAGCTCAAACTGGCGGCGAATACCACGAAGTTTGAGTTTCATCAATTCTGACAACTGATGTTTATCGGGTAGTGGAAACTCGATAGCATCGTCAAAACGCCTCCAAATAGCACTATCCAGGATATGTTCATGGTTTGTTGCTGCAAGAATTAAGCTTTTTCCTTGGTATGCATCCATCATTTGTAAAACAGCATTCACAACTCGTCTTAACTCACCATGATCCCCACTATCCCCACGTTCTTTACCTATAGCATCAAACTCATCGAAGAGTACAACCATTGGGTATTGAGAGATAAAATCAAATATTTGGCGTAGGTTAGCAGCAGTTTCACCAAGATATGAAGAAACCAAAGTATCAAGCCTGACGATAGCCAACGGCATATCCAATTCACAAGCCACTACTTCTGCAGCAAGAGTTTTACCGCACCCAGGAGGACCAAAAAAAATAACTTTGCTGATAGCTTTCATTCCGTAAGTGCGTAACACATCAGCCCTACGATTTTCTTCAAGTATCTCTTCGACAGCATCTGAACTTGATTCAGGTAGTACGATTTCATCTAAAGAACGACTTGGCTGTCTAATATCTAGCAAGGGCAAGCCTCGTTCTTTGTCCACTGGCACTGGAGGTGCAGCGGGCACTCGAGAGGTTTGTATCGCGTGATCACCATAAAGAATATGTTCAAGGTCATTGGCAAGAAGATGATGTTGTTTTTGTCGTTCTTCTTCAATGATCACTTCCGAAACACGACGGAAGGCCGCGACATCACCTGTCGCTCCAGCTTTTATAAGCTGTCTGAGAACCTTACCGTTAGCCATCTATTTTCCCCTGAACATACACATACAAATCAAACCTTGAGTTCAGTTTAGCATCGGCGTTACGCCATAAGAAGTTCGTTCTATCAACATTTCGTGAATCCCTAAAGATTTTATTTGCATATCAGAACGGAGGTTAAACCCTTTAGGAAGTTGTATAAAAAATATTAATATCAATAAGTTAATCAAATCACTTATATCAGTTAAAAAATTTTCACGACAATGATTATATATGTTTTTTCGAATGTATTATTGCGATTTTAGACCTACAGAGTATCCTGTTATTAAACCTATCGGAGGACAGATGCTAGTCACTTCCCTACAACTCTTCAAAAATCTCTCTGATGAAACTCGTCTGGGCATCGTGCTGCTGCTTAGAGAGATGGGAGAGCTGTGCGTGTGCGACCTTTGCACTGCACTAGAACAGTCACAGCCCAAGATCTCCCGCCACCTGGCAATGCTCCGGGAAAGTGGTCTATTGCTGGATCGCAAACAGGGCAAGTGGGTTCACTACCGCTTATCCCCGCATATTCCTTCCTGGGCCGCTCAGGTGATTGAGCAGGCCTGGTTAAGCCAACAGGACGACGTACAGGTCATCGCCCGTAAGCTGGCATCGGCAAACTGCTCTGGTAGCGGTAAGGCTGTTTGTATCTAAAAAATTTGCCTGAACATATATGATTTTTCGAATGTGAGGTATTCAGAATGAAAACGTTAACGGTGTTTGACCCGGCAATGTGCTGCACTACCGGCGTATGTGGCTCAGATGTCGATCAGGTTCTGGTTGATTTTTCTGCTGATGTGCAGTGGCTGAAAGGACGTGGCGTACAGGTTGAACGTTACAACCTGGCGCAGCAGCCCATGAGCTTTGTTCAGAATGAGAAAGCGAAAGCATTCCTCGAAGCATCTGGGGCAGAAGGGCTTCCGTTACTGCTGTTAGACGGTGAAACGGTGATGGCAGGGCGATACCCAAAACGTGCTGAGCTGGCTCGCTGGTTCGGTATTCCGCTGGAGAAGGTAGGGCTAGCTCCCACCAGCTGCTGTGGTGGTAATACTTCCTGTTGCTGAATATGTCAGGAGGACATATGAAATTCTTACAGAATATCCCGCCTTACCTGTTTTTTACCGGTAAGGGAGGTGTAGGAAAAACTTCCATTTCCTGCGCGACGGCTATCCGTCTTGCCGAACAGGGTAAGCGGGTTTTGCTGGTCAGTACCGATCCTGCCTCGAATGTCGGACAGGTATTCGATCAGGCTATCGGTAATACCATTCGCCCTGTGACGGCAGTTCCTGGGCTTTCTGCTCTGGAGATTGACCCGCAGGAAGCCGCCCAGCAATACCGCGCCAGAATCGTTGATCCTATCAAAGGTCTTCTGCCTGATGACGTTGTTAACAGTATCAGCGAACAGCTTTCAGGAGCCTGTACGACTGAGATTGCGGCGTTCGATGAGTTTACTGGCTTACTGACCGACGCTTCTCTGCTGACCCGCTTTGATCACATCATTTTTGATACAGCGCCGACGGGCCACACGATTCGCCTTCTCCAGCTTCCCGGTGCCTGGAGTAGCTTCATTGAAAGCAATCCAGATGGTGCTTCCTGTCTTGGCCCAATGGCCGGGCTGGAAAAGCAGCGTGAGCAGTATGCTCACGCAGTAGAGGCGTTATCCGATCCTGATCGTACCCGACTGGTTCTGGTTGCACGACTGCAAAAATCTACGCTGCAGGAAGTCGCCCGCACCCATGAAGAACTGGCTGCGATTGGGCTGAAAAACCAGTACCTAGTGATTAATGGTGTGCTGCCTACAACTGAAGCTGAACATGACGCCCTGGCCGCTGCGATATGGCAACGGGAACAAGAAGCGCTGGCAAATCTTCCTTCCGGGTTATCTGAGTTGCCGACAGACAGCTTATACCTTCAGCCGCTGAACATGGTTGGTGTCTCCGCGCTGGAAGGCCTGCTAAACGAATATGCTGAATCAGCATCGCTTCCTGTACAGAGCGAGAGCATGCAGATCAAGCCAGAGAATGTGTCGCTGTCTGCCATGGTTGATGATATCGCCCGTAGTGAACACGGTTTGATTATGCTGATGGGCAAAGGTGGCGTAGGTAAAACCACGATGGCTGCTGCCATCGCCGTCAGGCTGGCGGATATGGGATTTGATGTCCATCTCACCACCTCAGATCCCGCTGCACATCTCAGTGCAACGCTCAATGGAAGTCTCAAAAATCTGCAGGTCAGCCGAATCAACCCTCACGATGAAACTGAACGCTATCGGCAGCATGTTCTTGAGACGAAAGGCAGGAATCTGGATGAGATAGGGAAACGGCTGCTCGAAGAGGATTTACGTTCTCCTTGCACGGAAGAGATTGCGGTGTTCCAGGCGTTCTCACGCGTAATCCGTGAAGCAGGCAAACGGTTTGTGGTCATGGATACGGCACCTACCGGGCATACGCTATTACTGCTTGATGCTACCGGGGCTTATCACCGTGAGATTGCCAGGAAGATGGGGGATAAAGGTCATTTTTCCACTCCGATGATGCAGCTTCAGGACCCGGAACGCACCAAAGTCCTGCTGGTCACTCTGCCTGAAACCACACCGGTACTGGAAGCGGCAAACCTGCAGTCCGATCTTGAGCGTGCTGGGATTCATCCGTGGGGCTGGATTATCAATAACAGCCTTTCCATTGCGGATACGCGTTCTCCGTTGCTTTGCCAGCGCGCCCGGCAGGAACTACCTCAGATTGAGGCTGTTAAGAATCAGCACGCTGACCGTATAGCGCTCGTTCCGGTACTGGCTTCTGAGCCAGCCGGTATTGAAAAACTCAGAGAGTTGGCGAGTTAATTTTTGTTTATACAGGGCGGTAGAACCGCCCTGTCAGGAGGATGTATGTTACTGGCAGGCGCTATTTTTGTCCTGACCATTGTTTTGGTTATCTGGCAACCGAAGGGATTAGGGATCGGCTGGAGTGCAATGCTAGGCGCAGGACTGGCTTTGATTTCTGGCGTTGTGCATGTAAGCGATATTCCGGTAGTGTGGAATATTGTCTGGAACGCGACAGCGACCTTTATTGCGGTGATTATCATCAGCCTGCTGCTTGATGAATCCGGCTTTTTCGAATGGGCTGCATTGCATGTTTCACGCTGGGGTAACGGTCGTGGCCGTTTGCTCTTTACCTATATCGTCCTGCTCGGCGCAGCTGTGGCGGCACTGTTTGCCAACGATGGTGCGGCACTTATTTTGACGCCGATAGTCATCGCCATGCTACTGGCATTAGGGTTCAGCAAAGGCGCGACACTGGCATTTGTCATGGCCGCCGGGTTTATTGCCGATACGGCCAGCTTGCCGCTTATCGTGTCGAACCTGGTGAATATCGTATCGGCTGATTTCTTCGGTCTGGGGTTCACGGAATATGCATCTGTTATGGTGCCAGTGGATATCGCCGCCATTATCGCCACGCTGGTGATGCTGCATCTGTTCTTCCGCAAAGATATTCCGCCGACTTACGACCTGGCTCTTCTGAAAGCACCGGCAAAAGCGATTAAAGATCTGGCAACCTTCAGAACCGGTTGGATCGTGTTGATCCTTCTTTTGGTTGGCTTTTTCGTCCTTGAGCCGTTGGGTATCCCGGTCAGCGCGATTGCGGCTGTAGGGGCTTCCATTCTGTTTGCGGTGGCGAAACAAGGCCATGCCATTAACACTGGCAAAGTGCTTCACGGTGCGCCATGGCAGATCGTCATCTTCTCTCTGGGGATGTATCTGGTGGTCTATGGCCTGCGTAACGCCGGTCTAACAGAATATCTCTCTGGCGTACTGAACGTGCTGGCAGATAAAGGACTTTGGGCTGCGACGTTTGGTACCGGCTTCCTGACGGCTTTCCTGTCTTCCATCATGAACAACATGCCTACCGTGCTGGTTGGCGCTCTCTCTATTGATGGCAGCACCGCAACAGGCGTTATCAAAGAGGCGATGATCTATGCCAACGTGATTGGCTGCGATCTGGGGCCGAAAATCACACCGATTGGTAGCCTGGCAACGCTGCTCTGGCTGCATGTCCTTTCACAGAAGAATATGACCATCACCTGGGGATACTATTTCCGCACCGGGATCGTCATGACTCTGCCTGTGCTGTTTGTAACGCTGGCAGCGCTGGCGTTACGTCTCTCTTTCACTTTGTAATGAGATACTGATATGAGCAACATCACCATTTATCACAACCCAGCCTGCGGCACGTCGCGTAATACGCTGGAGATGATCCGCAATAGTGGTACTGAACCGACCGTTATTCTTTACCTTGAGACTCCACCTTCACGCGATGAGCTGGTCAAACTAATTGCAGATATGGGCATTTCCGTCCGGGCTTTGCTGCGTAAGAACGTCGAACCGTATGAGGAACTGGGTCTTGCAGATGATAAATTTACTGACGACCAGCTAATCGACTTTATGTTGCAACATCCGATCCTGATTAACCGTCCGATTGTAGTGACGCCACTGGGAACTAAACTTTGCCGTCCTTCTGAAGTCGTTCTGGATATCCTGCCAGAATCTCAGAAAGGGGCTTTCGCCAAAGAAGATGGTGAAAAAGTCGTTAATGAAGCAGGTAAAAGACTTAAATAAAGATGAAGGGGGCAGTTGCCCCCTTCATTGTTACTTCGCCATTTCTTCCAGAAGGTTAATACCAACCGGCTCTTGGCTCTGTAGCGCTGTTAATGCAATACGCTTTGCATACTGCTCACCCACATCAGAGATGAGAGGCAGCTCGCGGCTAGCCCTGGTCTTCAGGAAAGGTGAAGATGGTTCAGCTGCCGCCAGGCTGTTATTCACAACCCATGCCCATGGCTCGATGCCAGCGCGACGTAAATCCTGCTGTAGGTTCGCCGCTTCCAGTACTGGTGTCGTTTCGGCAAGCGTCACGATAATCACCTTTGTCTTCTCCGGGTCCTGCAATTGCATCATTGGAGTCATCACATGGTCATGTGTTTGCCCCATCTGACGCACCATTTCCCGGTGATAGGCTCCTGTTGCATCAAGTAGCAGAAGCGTGTGGCCCGTTGGCGCTGTGTCCATAATGACAAAATGGTCGTCAGCCTCTTTGATGATCCGCGAGAATGCCTGGAAGACGGCGATCTCTTCAGTACATGGCGAGCGGAGATCTTCCTCCAGCACCGCCAGCCCTTCCGCATCTAACCCTTTCCCCTGATTTTCCAGTACAAAACGGCGATAACGTTCTGTCTCAACTTTCGGGTCGATACGGCTGACCTGAAGATTTGGCAGCGAGCCATCCAGCGTATAAGACAGATGTGCTGCCGGATCGGACGTGGTCAGATGGACTTTATGGCCGCGTTTTGCCAGAGATACCGCCACCGATGCCGCAACAGTCGTTTTGCCCACACCGCCTTTACCCATCGTCATGACCAGCCCTTTGCCTGTCTGGCTGAGTTCATCTACCAGAGAGGCAAGTTTCGGTAAATCCAAAGTATTCAGCGTGGTAGCAGGGAGCGGCAGCGAGGCTTTGTTCTCCGTAAATAACAGACGCAGGGCTTCCAGACCGACCAGATTAAATGGCTTCAGATACAGCTGCGAGCGGGGAAGGTTCGCCAGGTTCTCTGGCATTGCCTGTAATGCTTTTTCTTCTCGAGCCAGAATACTTTGCGCCAGTGGATCATTTTCACCCGCAAACGGCGGCAGCACGCCATTAATGGCAAGGTGTTGATGCTGCAAACCGATAGCAGAAAGCTCATCGTGCGTATGAGAGACTTCTTTCAGTGTTGAAGCTTGGGCTCGGGCAACCAGAACCAAGCGCGTGAGAGCTGCATCAGACAGCGCCTTAACCGCGTCTGAGTACTGGTGCTGTTGTTTCTCCAGCCCCACCAGCGGCCCGAGGTTAGCGGCGGCATCAGGGTTCGCTTCGAGATAACCGCTCCAGGCCCCCGGCAACTCAAGCATACGGATGGTATGACCGGTTGGCGCAGTATCAAATACGATATGGTCATACTTTTCCCGCAACTCATGGTTGGTAAGAAGACCAGTAAACTCATCAAATGCCGCGATTTCCGTAGTGCATGAACCGGAGAGCTGTTCTTCAATGCTGCTGACCACATCAGCTGGCATCAGCCCGCGAACCGGGTCGAGTACTCGGTCACGATATGCCTGTGCTGCAGCCATCGGATCAACTTCCATCGCGGCAAGATTTTCTACGGTACTGATATCTGTGATTCGGTGGCCGATAGTCTGGCTAAAGACTTGGCCGACATTGGAAGCCGGATCGGTACTCACCAGAAGCGTTCTCTTACCCTGATCGGCCAGCCATACCGCAGTAGCACAGGCCAGGGATGTTTTACCCACGCCACCTTTGCCAGTGAAAAAGATGAACGGGGGAATGTCTTTTAAAAATGGCATATTCATCAGTGATTGCTCCTCTGGAATTAAGGCATACGTGGAATGCTGCAGCAGCGTGGTTGCGTGCTGTCTTCACTCCAGTCCTGACTAAGCGGAATACCTGCCCAACGGGCGATATCTTCACGAGTCGGGAGTTTGCCTGCCATCACGAGTTTGCCGTCGAGCAAGGTGACAGGGAGAGACTCCATCCCTGATGTGTTCAGAAACTCTTTAATGACCGGCGAATTCAGGAACTGCTGCGGGTTATTCGCAAGGCTGTAGCGCTGTATATCAACGCCATTCTTTTTCGCCCATTCGGCGCTGGCGTTCCATTTGACGGCTTCGTCACTGACTACAACGCTGCTGGTTGCACAGCAGCCTGCTGCTTCAAAGATCTCAATTTTTGACATGGACTGTTTACCTCAGTGTTTAGTCATTTGGCTTTACACTGAGGTAAACGAAGGTGGTGGGGAAAAGATGCGCGATTAATTCATTTTTTTGTGGCAGCAGACGGAAGACGTGTCATCCGCCTCAATCTGACAAAGTTCTGTCATCGTCTCTTTCAGGTGTTTTCTGGCCCGAAGTAGTCGGGATTTAAACGCCGTAAGCGTGATTCCCAGTTCATCGGCCAGGGACTGCTGGGGACGCCGGTTAAGGTCGGATTCTTCAATCAACCACCGCTCATCTTCAGGTAATACCTGCAATGTTTCAGGCAGGCAAATATCCAGCGTTGAGATTGCATCAGGGGATGCATCAGTTAATGGGGCATCATCTTCCAGCTCAACGAATTCCCTGGTGGTGCGGTACTCATCAATCAGCAGATTCCTCGCCGCCCGATACAGCCAGGCTCGCGGATTCTCCATTTCGCAGAAACTGTCTGAATGAGCGCGGGCACGCAGGAATAGCTCTTGCAGAAGGTCTGCTGCTTTTTCGCTATCACCTGTCTTCGATGTCAGAAAGCGAGATAGTTCGGCTTCATGTAGCCGCCAGAACACGCTCATGCAGTTGTTGAATGCTGTTACATCACTCATACCAGCCCTCAAATTTTGCTCTGATTAACCCGCCGGGAAAGTTCTTCTGCAGACTCTTTTCGTTCGCTGTAGCGATCAACGAGATAGGCTGAGTTACCTCGGGTCAGCAGAGTAAATTTCACCAGTTCTTCCATTACATCCACGATGCGGTCGTAATAAGACGACGGTTTCATACGTCCATCTTCATCAAACTCCTGCCAGGCTTTTGCCACAGAGGACTGATTCGGGATGGTGATCATCCGCATCCATCGGCCAAGAATGCGCATCTGGTTTACGGCATTGAAAGACTGAGAGCCACCGCAGACCTGCATAACGGCCAATGTCTTACCCTGTGAAGGGCGAACTGCACCCTCTGATAACGGTATCCAATCAATCTGGGCCTTCATGATGCCGCACATCGCACCATGGCGTTCAGGGGAACACCACACCATCCCTTCGGACCAACGAACCAGCTCGCGCAATTCCATGACTTTAGGATGCGAGTCAGGCGCATCATCAGGAAGAGGCAAGCCAGAAGGATTGAAGATCCGCACTTCTGCGCCCATGGCGGTCAGTAACCTTGCCGCTTCTTCCGTTGCCAGTCGGCTGTAGGAACGTTCGCGCACAGAGCCGTACAACATGAGGATACGTGGTGGATGGGGAACGGCAGGAATACCGAATCTTGCCTCTGTGATTGAGGTGTCGAACAAACCCGAATCAACATTCTTAAGATCACCTGTCATTTTACTTCTCCGTCTTCTGGGGCATGGTGAGGCAATCGTCAGTTCCTGAGCAGCATTCTTCTGTCAGGAAGGCAATCAGAGCCTCAAGGTTCTCATATCGAGCATGGCAATAGAGCGTTCTACCCTGGCGCTCCTGGCGTACCAGAGATACTGATATCAGCGATGAGAGATGATGGCTCAACGTAGACGCAGGGATTTCGAGCCGCTTCTGCAGTTCGCCAACCGGTAACCCCTCATGCCCGGCTTTAACCAGCTCTCTGTAAACGCTAAGGCGCGTGGGATGACCCAGCTCTTTCAGGGTATCTGCTGCTTTTGAAAGCTCCATTTGCATCTCATTTCTATATTTCCGGAATTGTAGAAATATATCTAATTTCCTTTCCTGGTAAAAGAGGGACAATGGTCGATGTCGGCACGCTCAGATTTAATCTACGAACTCTACCGACCGAAACTGTCTCTTAAACGTCTAACACATAAATCAAGTCGCTACATTTCGGACAAACCTTGTCCCCATGCCAGTGAGTATCGCACCAGCAGCATCGCCATTGCCGTATCGTCGTGTTAGTAGGTCGAAGGCGCATTTCTGAAGGCGGGATAGTTTTTGGCGAGGTTTGTTCTGGTACTGTTTGGAGCTTGTTAAATCGACATGTTTTAAGCCGAGCAATATTGTTGATATGCCTTGGTATGTGCACAAACGTTCTTGTAGATGTCAGAGGATCAAACTGAACACCGATCTGCAGTTTGCAGTAAATACAAAGCAATGAATCAAAATCAACCTGTTGAACAGATTCTGATGTAACCCATTCACCATCTACGGTGACGGCGTGAGTGGCTAAGACGAAGTAATTCATCATGAACTCCGTAACAAATGAAAAAAGCCAGCATGGTTAGCTGGCTTTGTAGATAGAGGGGGGGAAGGAAGCATTACCGACTGTTACAACAGCTTAGGTTTACCGGCCTATTTATGCTCTCTTCCTTTTTTTCAATGAACGTACTTCTCCGCGACCAAAGGTTCTGGCATTACCCGGAAGAACCAGACGTGCGCAGGCATCGATTTTGGTGATGTAACTTAGCGCCTTAAGTAACCCCTTGTCCTTACTACTGTCACCGCGTTTCAGTTTGCCGAGGCAGCAGTCCTCATAACGCTCTTTGTAAGCGTTGCAGTTGTAGAACATGCCTTTACCTTTAGTAATAGTTTCATTCCAGTATCTCCCGAAAGCATGAGCAATCACGCCATCCTGTTGTGCCTTATTACCATTTAAGATAAATAGCATGTGGTAATGAAATTTACGTTGTGGGCCATATTCCAGTTTCCATACCGTCCCGAGGACATGGCGAAACATTGGATTCTTTTGCATATTGCGAAACAGCTGCTGACGGTGCTTACGGGCATCATCAGCAGTGATATCAGCTTTGTGCTCATTTGCCCATGATAAATCAACCCGCAAGACCAGCAGCCGCGAATGACGCTCCTGCAGATGTCTGATGTAATTCATCACTCCCTTCAGATTTTTAACCGAAGCCCTCTGGTACTTTCTGCATGCTTTTTTAAATCCTGCCTGGCTCACAGTAAACCGGTAATCCAGTATCAGCTTATTCAGCATTTCTGCTGTGGTAACAGTGTCTGCCCCTGCTATTTTCCCGTTATGGACACGCGAATATAAATCGGCGCTAGTAAATAAACGCTGGAAGGTAGCTATACGTGGATTAGCTATTCGTACTTTCATTGCATCTTGTGGCAACATATTGAGATAACGGATGGCATCAAGAATGGTGGCTGACTCAGCACTCTCTTTGTATCCTGAACGGTTATACAGAATAGTGAAAGGTAACTTACGTCCTCTACTGATAGTTTTAAGACAACTGTCCAGTTGTTCTAATCTGAATCTGAATACATTGTCATCAGATATGATTAGGTGTGGAGTGTTATTTTCAATGTGATATTCAGTATGAGATAAAAGGAATGATTCAGGTAAGTCCATGATGTGTTTCTCTGAAGCCAGTCAGGAATGACTGACTGGCAATGTATTTGTGTGGTTATTGGATGAGTGTCTTTGTCTGATATTCAGTATGAATAGTGACATCAGAGGTAGAGTATGTGTGATAACAGAGTGTAAGTGTATGACGCTATAATGAGTGTGATAAAACGTGTTTATATGAAGTGATATTGACTTGTGATTGAGTGCATTAAAGAATAATTGATAATGCATTGAATACAATAATAAATAAACCGACTTTATAAACCACATTAAACTCACACGGCATAAGGCGTGAGAGTATATAAACATGGTGTAAAGTTAGTAACCCTCACCATCACCATCTTTAGCAGTCTTTTATGTTCTCGGCTCATTAACACGAGCTTCCAACCACTCTTTTACTTCACGCTCTATCCAGCGGGAACTGCGGCCAAATTTTACAGGTTTTGGAAACTTTCCTTGCTGTGCCATTTTATAAAACCACTTATCAGACAGACTGGTCAGCTCGGTAATGAAAACCATATCAACGAATCGGTCTTTATAAAGATCAATCTCTTTCATGACTTCTCCAAAAGAATTTATCATGAGGACGCCGGGCGGCATCCTTTCAAATGGATAGGTCATGTATGTATGGTTTTACATTTCTAAGGAGAGTCTCCATCGTGGTTGAAGAGTCATTACTGAAGGCATGCTGGGACAGGTTATGGCCTTTCACTATGGCGATAAGGAAACTCTCCTTACATACCTGTCTAAAAAAAGCTACTTTCTGTGTAATTTGTCAGTAATACTGGACTTTCTATCAAAAAAAACACTACAAAAAAACTATGAAAAATCCACTTGTTGACTACGTAATACACTACATCTATTATCAGTATAAAAATAATGGATATGCTGTAAATTGAGTCCGCCATTCGAAGAGGTAAAAGATGAGTTTAAGCAAAGGTAAGAATGAGGATTACCGGCTAAAAATAAAAACAAAAAGAGAACTATCCGTTTTTTATTGGTTTGTAATGGAAAATAAACCTATGGTCGATCATTACCGTTCCTCACCTCTAAAAAACATGAAAAGAATAAATTCAATTTATCGAATGAATATACGGGATGCCCCTTTACTATTATCTGAAATTGTCAGCGATTATTATTCAGGTGTCCTTGATGCCATACTTTATTATGAAAGAAAAATAGAGTTGTTTCTTGACTCACTTCTTCCGGAGTCAGAGTTTGAATGGTTCAGGAAAAATGAGCATGCCTGCTATTTTGTGTGGTTAAGCATTAAAAAATATTATCCTCTACTATCTTCTGAAATGATAAATATCCAAAAGGAGGTTGCACCACAAAAATTTAGTCATGTCCATTCCCTGACTGATCTATCCGTTTCTGATAATTTCAACCCAAATACTCAGTATGCGATTGCGTTAGAATCATTTCTTTCAGAAATAAAATCGCTGCATACACATCCCACATCCCATAAAGAACGTTATAACTCCATTCTGTATTTTATGGATTTAGTCCCAGCATACTTCATTGATAAATTATCATTTATAAAAAACATAAGATCCCAATGGGATAATAAATTTAAAGCAAAACGTAAGTTAAGCATTCCCATGGACAATACAGAGTTATGCCAGTGGGCCTGGGAATATATGAAAAACAAACCGTCCAGGAGAATGCGTATTTACGACCAAAGCACAGACACCCCGGAGAAGAGTGTTGCATTATCTGGTGAATATAATATCCACTCAGTATGCACTGCTGACAACAAAGATGATATCTGCAATCAGAATATGTCAGAAAGTACTTCACAGGAAGATTACGATAAATCAACCGGCAATGACGCCGCTAGTGATAAGAATTCAGGGCATGAAAGTGGCACAAAAAAGGTTAGTTACAGAACCATAGACCTTTCCCCGGAAGATGGCGGTCTACTTTCCAGTTTTAACAAAATTGGCTGGCATGATGCATTTGAGATCATTCAGCCATCGACACCAAAAGAAACATATTTAGCTATCCATGCAGTCTGGATTTTCTATGTTGGAGGAACTTACATCGAACCAGAACTGTATCAGCAGTTTAAGCGTGCCAGGGATACATACCTTACCCGTAAAAGAAAAAATAAAAAGAATCAGTAACAAACTACAGCTAATAAATTAACTAGTGGGGAATTGGCGATCTTATTACTCAGGATAAATTACCCCATAAAAGTGCCTTGAAAGTACTCCACATATTTTCACACCTATATTACCCCCATGAAGCCGCGCCGGTATGTATTACTGGTGTGGCTTCTGTACATTGATCTGTTGTACCGATCGATACTTAAATCATGATAGCCAATGACTATTGATAATTGTGTATCGATCGTTTTAATGATAGATTCAAACGATCAATTTTCTGAAACTGATCTGTATTAACGATTATCTGCTAGCTCATTTTATCAATACGATCAGCCTGCTCCCCTTAACACGGAAGCGGGCTTTTTTGTATCTAAATCATCAGGAAAGGAAACCAAAATGCTCAGAAACTATTATGCAACTCTGGCTGGATTACTGCTGCTTAGCCACAGTGCCAGCGCCGTACAGGCTGACCAGCAATGGGGTGACTGGTACGGGAACATCAGTGCCATGGAGTTTGAACTCAATACTCAAAATGCTTCAGGCGAAGTGCTCACACTGACCTGCACAAGCGGAAAGCTGGCTGCTGCTTACAGCGTACCTGCGGAGGATTACCGCGTCTCGTCACAAACAGGGCTTTCTGATCCTGGAGTCAGTATCAATGGTACAAACCATCCTCTGGATGAAACGACCTTTACTGCGCTAAAAGCGACAAGTGAAAAAGACGTAATAAAAATGACCTCAATGAATGTCGCTATCTCTAAAAAATTCAGCGCCAAAGGGCTGAATGAAGCACTGGCTGATACCACATGGCAGGACTGTATTAATCACTAATAAACTGAAAGGAAACCTTATGCGTAAACTCGTTGTTTTATCTCTCAGCTCTGCAGCACTGTTTATTCCATTGGTCTCGTCTGCAATGACAATTCACGGCGACATACATCCCGGACGCTATACCTTCTTTCTGACTCAGGAAGGCAGTAATCAACTGAAACAGGCAAATGACCGGATAGCGAAGAACCCGCAGGCTTATACGCTTGATGTGAATCACACCGGCATTCAACCCTTTGACGCTGTTCGCTGGGACGGGAAGCCTGTAAAAGCTGTCACCTGCGTCCTGGTAGACGGCGTGATGATGGGACAAAAAGCCACGTGGTCACAATGTAAAGACGAGAGTGGTGCTGAGTATTTCGGCAATAAAGGCTGGCTGGTACGTGATTATGTGGCAAAAGCCTGTGAAGTCGGAAAATCAGATTGTCCTGTTTATCTTGTGCTTCAGACAGATCCGCCAACCATGCGCAGCGATATGGCGAATTTCGTACCTGCTCCTAAAAACTTTAATGCTTCGACAAGCCTGACGGATGAAATTAAATCTGAAGGTTGCCAGATGGCGGATAACTCATTTGAACATGCCAAAAGTAGTCTGCGTTGTCGTGCCATTAATACCGTGCGTTTCATCCGCAAACAAAATACCGAAGCGGCATATGAAGCTGACTTAACCACCACAACGGGTGAAGCTCTCACTATGACAGTAGGGTACACCTACGGTAATGCCTCCAGTAAAGAGCCGGGCTGGCGCACAATTTCGGTCGACCAGGGAGACATCATTACTGATATCCGTAAGCAAGGCCAGTGGATTCCCAATGGTTATAAATAACATTATCAGTGAGATAAATTTTTAACCGTTATTCAGCTAACGGAGGTTCAGTGGGAAAAACATTACATCAGGAAACGCTACCAACCGTGGACTGTACCTGGCAACTTGTTTTGAGTGTTGCCGGTGTGACATTGATGCGCAGCAATTCTGTTGCGGTTAAAGCACTGGGTGCCAGCCTCACCACAATGAGTCTGATACGCATCATCAAAAAACTCGCCACACTTGCCTGATCTCCCTTGCTGCAAGCTCAGAGGAAAAAAGCAATATGTCTGAAAATACCCAAGGAAAACTCAAGGGACTGAAAGAGAAATTAAATCTGCGGGGAAATATCTCCCCCACTGATAACAAGGATGAGCAGGTAGAAGAAAATGTCAGTGAGCAAATTACAGAAGGGCCAGAATCCCGTACTACCCGATATAAGCGATTGCTCGACAATATCGTTATCAGCGGTTTGCTGACCATTGCCGAGGATAAACTCAGTGACGATGTGTTTATCGAGTCGATGTTCAGTAAGGCTTATGAGCTTCTGCCTGTGCCGGTCAGACTGGTTGTTAGAAGGGAATGGTGTCTGGATTATCTCCAGTCACGGAAAGCCCCGTTACTGGCGCAGCTCCAGCTCTACCGGGCCGAAAGGCACGGCTCAGCAGAAATGGTGCCGCCTGCCCTGGAGCCCACGTTACCACCAGCGACCTAATCAGACTAATCAATAACAGACAGGGCCATCCTTCGGGGTGGCCTTTTTTATGTCCATTTTCTACAGGAGTTTCTATGACCCGTTTAGCCAGCCGCTTCGGCTCAGTCAATCTTGTTCGCCGCGACCGCCCGCTAACCCGTGACGAACTGGCGCACTATGTGCCGAGTGTCTTCAGCGAAGACAAACATGAATCCCGAAGTGACAGGTACACCTATATCCCAACTATTTCCCTGCTCGATAACCTACAACGTGAAGGCTTCCAGCCATTCTTTGCCTGCCAGACCCGAGTTCGAGACCAGAGCAAACGAGAGCATACGAAGCACATGCTGCGCCTGCGTCGTGAAGGTCAGATTACTGGCAAACAGGTTCCAGAAATTATTCTACTAAACAGCCACGACGGCTCTAGCTCATATCAGATGTTACCGGGGTTATTCAGATCGGTTTGCCAGAATGGGCTGATTTGCGGTGAGAGTTTTGGTGAAGTTCGTGTGCCACATAAAGGCAACGTAGTAGAGAAAGTAATCGAAGGAGCATACGAAGTACTGGGGATATTTGACCGCGTAGAAGAGAAGCGCGATGCCATGCAGTCGCTTTTGTTGCCGCCTCCCGCTCAGCAGGCAATGGCTAAAGCGGCATTAACCTATCGCTTTGGTGAAGAGCATCAGCCGGTGACAGAATCGCAGATACTTTCCCCACGCCGCTGGCAGGACGAAAGCAATGATCTCTGGACCACTTACCAGCGTATTCAGGAAAACCTGATTAAAGGCGGTCTGTCGGGGCGAACGACCAAAGGTCAACGCTCCCATACACGTGCCGTTAAAGGCATCGACGGGGATGTGAAGCTGAACCGCGCACTTTGGGTGATGGCCGAGAATATGCTGCAGCTTGCTTCATGAACCTTTTTACCATCCATCTCTTCATGCCCTGCCACTAAGCAAGCGGGGCATTTTGTTTTAAGGAGCAATTATGTCGGCACTCAATTTATCCCCAATATTCCTGCCAAATGAGCAGCGCGTTATTCGTCGGGCGTTACGACTGCTGGAAAAATATCAGCGTCAACCGAGTGAGTCTTTTACCTCCACCAGCTTCACCAAGACCTGGCTTCAGCTACAGATGGCTCATCAGGAGCGGGAAGTATTTATCGTGATGTATCTCGATAACCAGCACTGCCTTTTGGGGCGAGAAACGCTGTTTACCGGCACGCTCAGCCATACCGAAGTACATCCACGCGAAGTTGTGAAGTCGGCCCTGAAGCACAACGCCGCTGCAGTAATTCTGGCGCATAACCATCCGTCCGGTACGACAGAAATCAGTCAGCAGGATAAACACATCACCCAGCGAATAATGAAAGCGTTAGCACTGGTAGAAGTGCGAGTGCTGGATCATTTGGTTGTTGGGAACGAAGTGGTGTCTTTTGCTGAATGTGGTTGGTTGTGAGGTGCAGAATGAAAATCATCAGTAAGCGCCAGGCGATGCATATTTATCGTCAGCATCCCGAATCCCGGTTATCTGCCTTCTGTACAGGTCATTACCAGTGGCATGGCAGTGTCTGCCATTACTACGGACGTGAAGTTCAGGACATCGGCGGTGTACTCGCTGTTTTTGTTGAGCGTCGTCAGGACCGGGCAGGCCCATATGCCATCCTTCGCAGCGTGACGATGAATTAATCACTTCTCTCAGTCATTAAGGAATATGTTAATGCAATCGACCACCTTATCCGGCTCATCAACGGAGAACGCATCCTGCCTTCAGTGGGGATTAAAACGTAATATCAAGCCGTGCTTCGGCGCTCGCCTGGTACAGGAAGGCAACCGTCTCTACTTTCTGACTGATCGGGCTGGGTTTGATGGCTCATTCAGTGACGATGAAGCTTTGCGTCTGGACCAGGCATTTCCACTGATGATGAAACAGCTTGAGCGGATGCTCACGACTGGCGAGCTTGATCCTCGCAGCCAGCACTGCGTCACAAGGCATCACAACGGACTTACTTGTGAAGCTGACACTCTCGGCTCTCATGGCTACGTTTACATTGCCATATATCCCCAGTCAGCTCTAACCAGATAACACCTTCCTCTTCTTTTATCAGGGACTCAACACATGCATATTTCAACTGTACCGGCAACGGTGACGGTTTCGTCACGCCTGTCTCCTGTCCAAGTTTGGCAAAAACTATTAACGTATATTTTAGAGCATCATTACGGCCTCACGATCAACGATACACCGTTCAGTAACGATACGACGATTCAGGAACATATAGAGGCGGGAGTGAATCTTACTGATGCTGTTAATTTCCTTGTGGAACGATTCGATCTTGTGCGCATTGACCAGAAGGGTTTCTCCTGGCAGGATCAAGAACACTGGATAACATCTTTGGATGTTCATCGGGCACAGTTCAACCTTGGCTTGAAACGCTCATAAATCAGCCAGCTGATCATTAAGGAAAAACATGTGGGGGCATAATCGGGGGCATGTCAGTAAAGCGCATATGAAAATAATCAATAAATTCAACATGATTAACCACCAAATGCGACTCCTGTGATCTCCGCCAATTTGCTCCCTTCTCACGCGTGAAACGGCCTCGATGATATAAACCGTTAAACATAAGCTTCCCTTCCCCCATATATCAAATTACACAATATTATTTTTTGTTCCATATATGAGATTAATTCCTTCTTTACCTCACAAATAGCAATACTCACGCCTGTCTTTAATAACATTGCGCGATAGCTCAAACTTTACACCTTGACGACACGCGAATAGCGTGCGATTTTCCATATATCAAATAATAAACTTAGTTTCATATTTGAGACAAATATAAAAAACCAATAAATTTATTTCTGAGTTTCACTGGCGAAACGCCATCAATTCATTCTCGCTGATTTTTATCCGCGGCGGCGAGCTATTGCTTATTGAATATGAAATGAGAGGTGAGCTATGCGTAAACAATTTTTCGCGCTGCTGCTGTGTACATGCATCGCCGCACCCGTGCTGGCTGAGGGCGGCAAGCCCTTCCCACATATTGGCTGGCGCAGCGTGGACAGCAGCGCCGGGTTAGATATTGGCGGAGCGTTGCGGGCAAATTATCGCTATGAAGACTGGAAAGGCAGTAATTATCGCGATCCGCCGCATCTGCGTTTTGATACATTCCGTATCGACAGCAGCGGTTTTTATAATAACTATTTCTTTGATGCCGGATTCTGGTTCCAGGATCACCATAAATATGCGATTGACCGCGCCTATGTGGGATATCGGTTTGATCAGAATAATAGTGTACAGCTTGGCATTCCCGGCAAGCCTTTTGGCCTGGAGCCGTATCCACAATTTGGCTGGTCATATGGCATTCCCTTTTATTTAGGGTTCGGCGTCAATGCCGGTAGCGGGGTAAATTACCAATATCACGATAATAACTGGTCGCTGGATGTGGCTTATTTCCCGTGGATGGAGCCTGAAAACCTGCGCTATGCGCCCGATGTCGGGGATTATGACCGCTTAAAAAATACCAATTATCCCAGCCAGCATCAGCAGCGTAATGAGAAACGCGATCAGGTGAACGTGCGGCTGGCGCGAAAATTCCACGGCGGGGGCTGGAATAATGAGCTGGGCGGATCGCTGGCGCTGGCGCGATTGCACAATCGCGAGACCGATGATGACGGCACTTTCTGGGCGGCGGGCCTGCACGGAACCGTGCAAAACGGGCCGTGGCAGCTCTCCTCACAGGTGATCCGTTACCAGTACGATCCGAAAAATCCGGCGGGCGTAAGCGATGATACGATTCTGATGGGCGGCAACGGCCTGACGCCCTCGTATTTAATCCCGGCAAAAGCCACCACCGCGTCGCTCAACGTGGCCCGTGACGTGGACGTCAAATGGGGCGCGGTATCAAAACTGCGGTTCTATAATGATTACAGCGTGTTATGGAAAGATAAAAGCGACTGGAGCGATTCCCAGATGAACACCGTCGGAGTGCAGGTCTTCGCACTACCGGTGATGTTCTGGGTCGATTTAAGCTGGGCGAAAAACGTTAACCCGTGGGGCGGCGCGCTTAACGCCACGGGCTGGACCAGCACGCAGTCGGAAGGCAGCGGAAAATGGTATTTCCGCACTAACGTCAATATCGGCTACTATTTTTGATGACCGATTTCCCGCGCGTTTACGCGCGGGAAGCGCCTGAAAACTATCCAATCGGTGCGGTTTAAGCCAAACAACAAAATAAGCACTATCTTCCATTCATCCAATCAATATGCAGTTCAAATATCTGCCCATTGATAATTAGCATTATAAATAATTCAATTTGAATCACTTATTCAGCATCAATGCCTGGTAAAAGAAAGCAAACGTTTGCGTTTAGATCTGGATCACTCCCCTTCCGATGAAGATAATCGCAGCCCTGTGCGAAACCGCCCATACGTTTAGTGCGTCTATCAGGGGTCTCTCCCCCCGCGAGAGTGGCGACATAGCGGGGGCGACAATCGCACACTTTTTCTTTTTTTATCTCTGTTTACAAGGTATTAGCATGAAGATGTGTCGGGCAGCAGGTGCAGTTAAACCATCACGATTAACCGGTGGTCTCACCGCCCTGGTCACGCTTGCAGCTCTGGCGCTTCCCGCCAGCGCAGAAGCGGCTCTCTCCTTTAAGTCCGACAGCGAGTGTTTCGACGCCAACGGCAACGTCAGCAACCTGAGCGATGTATTTAGCTGCGGTAAAGTCAGCGGCAGCGTTCGCTCACTTTACTACACCACTCACAACGCCTATTTCGCCAAAGGTTTTAACCAGGACACCATCAGCTACGGCGGTTTCCTTAAGTATGAAACGGCGCCGATGTACGGCTTCAACGTGGGTGTGAGTGGCCTGTTCCTGCGCGGCATTAACCATCCACCGGAAGAGCGCGTAATCAGCGACATCGGCGAAAACCAGACCAATATTGGTGAAGCGTATCTCAACTGGCGCTATGGCGATTTCCGCATCACCGGCGGGAACCAGCGTTTGGATCTGCCGTTTGTCGGCGACTATGACTGGCGTATTACTCCGATTCTTTATCAGGCACTGGATATGCAGTACGGCAGCGGCGACGATTTCCTGCGCGCGACCAAAATATGGCGCTATAAGGGCTGGGGCAGCGATCAGGTGAAACGCACCACCGCCTATACCGAAGTCACCGAAGAGACCGATGGCATGTGGGCCATTGGCGCGGGTCGCCACATGATGTGGGATGACAAAAAGCTGACCGGCCAGATGTGGTACGAAAGTTACGCCGATTTCTCCAACATCTTCTACACCGAAGGTCACCTCCAGTGGCAGCAGGCGCTGTTCACGCCGGATGTAGCACTGCAATACATTCGCGGCACCAGTGAAGGAAAAGCGCTGGCGGGCGAAGTGGATAACCGCTCTTACGGCGCGCAACTGTCGCTGAACTTCACGCCAGCGCTCTCCTGGGCGGCGGGTTATGACCATATCGCCTCCAGCGGCAACAGCTACGGCTATGGTTCACTGGTAACGCCGTATGCGCATAACAGTTCATCGGGCCCGTATTTCGCGCAGCCGTACTTCACCAGTACCCAGGATCTGGGCAGCGGTGACGCATATGCCACTAACGTGAACTGGAACGCTAACGAGAACCTGACGCTGGGTGCACGCTATTCGTGGATGGACCTGACGCCGACGGTGAATACCGGTAGCCTGCGCCAGTCCGAGTATCTGGTTTACTTTATCTGGAACTTCCAGGGTGCGCTGAAAGGCCTGAGCCTGAGCGATTTTGTCGGCGTGCAGACTTCACCGCTGTATGAGAAAGACTTCTGGCAGAACCGTTTGACGTTGCAGTACGACTTCTGAGGTTACGCCGGATGCGCTTCGCTTATCCGGCCTACCGACTTTTCCCCCTCTCCCTGTGGGAGAGGGCCGGGGTGAAGGCATCAGTGCGCACCTCCCCCCCTCACCCTAACCCTCTCCCTCAAGGGAGAGGGGACCGATGGTGCCAAAGGTTAAGTGTCCGCGGTTTTCCCCCCTCTCCCTCAGGGAGAGGGCCGGGGTGAAGGCATCAGTGCGCACCTCCCCCCCCTCACCCTAACCCTCTCCCTGTGGGAGAGGGGACCGATGGTGCCAAAGGTTAAGTGTCCGCGGTTTCCCCCCTCTCCCTGTGGGAGAGGGCCGGGGTGAAGGCATCAGTGCGCACATCCCCCCCTCACCCTAACCCTCTCCCTCAAGGGAGAGGGGACCGATGGTGCCAAAGGTTAAGTGTCCGCGGTTTTCCCCCCTCTCCCTGTGGAAGAGGGGACCGATGGTGCCAAAGGTTAAGTGTCCGCGGTTTTCCCCCTCTCCCTGTGGGAGAGGGCCGGGGTGAGGGCATCAGTGTGCATCTCCCTCCCATTCCATTTCCGCATCCCTCCCATTGATGAGATTCACTTTACGAATATTCATCATAGGTATAACCTGCCCTTAGCACATTTGTATGACAAATAGATTCTCGCTCAGGCGGACAAACGATGAACAAAAAATTAATCATGCCCGATGGCGGCAATCAGTGGTATCGCATCTGCCGTGACTTACTGCAACGCGCAGACATCGAAATTAACGGCAAACGTCCTTTCGACATTCAGGTCAAAAACAAACATTTCTACAAACGCGTTCTTCAGCAGGGCTCTCTTGGCCTGGGCGAGAGCTATATGGATGGCTGGTGGGAGTGCGAGCAGCTCGACGAGTTTATCTCCCGTCTGCTGAAAATCGATATCGAGTCGCAGATTAAGCACAACCTGAAAGATTTAATGCACGTCGTAAGCGCGAGGATAATCAACCTGCAATCGAAAAAACGTGCATGGATTGTGGGTAAAGAGCACTACGACCTCGGCAACGACCTCTTCACGCTGATGCTTGACCCGTACATGCAATACTCCTGTGGCTACTGGCGGGAAGCAAGCAACCTGATTGAAGCGCAGCAAAACAAGCTGGAGCTTATCTGCCGCAAACTCAATCTGCAAAAAGGCATGACGCTACTGGATATCGGTTGTGGTTGGGGTGGGCTGGCTGCGTATGCGGCAGAAAACTACGGTGTGAAAGTCACCGGTGTCACCATCTCCGCCGAACAGCAAAAGCTTGCTCAACAGCGTTGCGCCGGGCTGGATGTGGAAATTCTGTTGCAGGACTATCGGGACCTCGACAGCAAATTTGACCGCATTGTCTCGGTGGGAATGTTTGAACACGTCGGGCCGAAAAACTACAAAACCTACTTTACCGTGGCCAATAAAAATCTGGCGGAAGACGGTATCTTCCTGCTGCACACTATCGGTTCCAATCAAAGCGACCTGAACGTCGACGCGTGGATCGATAAATACATCTTCCCGAACGGCTGCCTGCCGTCGGTTTCGCAGCTCTCTTCTGCCTGCGAACCCTTCTTTGTGATTGAAGATCTACACAATTTTGGCTCTGACTACGATAAAACCCTGATGGCCTGGGAGCAGCGATTCCAGGATTCATGGGGCCAACTGGAAGAGGTCTATTCAGCACGTTTTAAACGGATGTTCACCTACTACCTGAAAGCCTGCGCCGGTGCTTTCAGGGCCAGAAATATTCAGCTCTGGCAGGTGGTTCTGACGCACGGAGTACCGGGAGGGATTAACGTCCCACGGTAATATGGGGCGCCTCTGCCCCTACACGATGTGAGCAAGGAAAAGAAAAATGGAAAACGAAGCAGTATTAAAACAACAAAAACATGAAGCCCATATGTTGGCGTTTTGCTGGACGGTTGCCATTGTCGGCTTTGTCTTTATTCTGAGCCTGGCCGTTAAGTTCTGGTAACGCACTGTGCCGGGCCCGCACGATGCGAGACCCGGCAGCCTGTTTTATTTCGCTGGCGGATAATCAATATATCCCGCTTTTCCGCCGCCAAAGAACTGCTCTTTCACTGGCTGATTGAGCGGTAAATCATGCTGTAAACGATACGGCAAATCCGGGTTGGCGATAAACGGACGACCAAAACCAATCAAATCCGCCCAGCCATTTTGCAACGCCTCTTCCGCACGCGCCCTGGTGTATTTACCGGAGTAAATCAGCGTACCGCGGAATATCAGACGCAGTGCTTCTTTAAAAGCCGCTGGCATCACCGGCGCATCTTCCCAGTCCGCTTCGGCAATATGAATATAGGCAATACCGAGATCGTTCAGCACGCTGGCGGCCGCCAGATAGGTCGCTTCCGGCGTATCGTCGCGGGAACCCATCAGGGTGGTCAATGGTGCCAGGCGAATACCGACGCGTTCTTTGCCAATCGCGTTCGACACGGCAGTAACCACCTCTTTCATAAAGCGCAGGCGATTTTGCAATGCGCCGCCGTATTGGTCATCGCGCAGGTTAGCCTGCGAATCAATAAACTGATTGATGAGATAACCGTTCGCGCCATGCAGTTCGATACCATCAAAACCTGCGGCAATCGCGTTACGCGCAGCCTGCGCATAGTCATTCACGATAGCGGGGATCTCTTCAGCAGTCAGCGCACGCGGCATCGTATGTTGTAGCATCTCGCCCACACCGCTCTCCGGCCCGCAGCCTTTTACATCCACAAACACCTTCACGCCTTCGGCCTGAATAGCTGATGAGGAAACCGGTGCAGCGTGGCCCGGCTGAAGTGTGGTATGCGAAACGCGACCAACGTGCCACAGCTGTGCGAAGATCTTACCGCCCGCCTGATGGACGGCATCGGTCACTTTTTTCCAGCCTGCAATCTGCGATTCGGTGTACATTCCCGGCGTCCAGGCATAACCCTGGCCCTGCTGGCTGATCTGCGTACCTTCGCTAATGATCAGCCCGGCGCTGGCGCGCTGTGCGTAATATTCCGCCATCATATCGGTGGCGACATCGCCCGCTCCGGCACGTGAGCGGGTCATCGGTGGCATAACAATTCGGTTTTTCAGCGCGACGGCATTCAGGGCATAGTTTTCAAATAACATTTTCATCTCCTGGTGAGGGTAATAATCAGGCGGTTCTCATGTTTTTGGAAAACCGTCTTGCCGCGCGCTTATTTGTAGAGTTCAGCGCTCATGGTGACGCGGTTGCCCATGTGGGCGCTGGTGATTTTGTACTGAGAGGCATTCATCGCTTTCGCTTTCTGCGCAATCGCCGCTTCTGCAGAATCGAGGGTAGAGGCGGTTGCCGTTACGCTTTGCGCTGATGCACCAAAGGCCATAACGGAGAGAAGAGAAGCAGCTGCAATCTGAGTGAGGGTTTTCATAATGGGTATCCTGTATTCGGCATAACGTTGCGTTCGGCAACTCGATGGCGACAAGAATACGGCGGTGAGCAGGCGGGATAAACGGTCATTCCGGCAATAGACTATTGCGATTTTGTTCATAAACCTCTGGGATTATCTTTCATCGACGCAAAGGTTGGTTTTGTATGCATTTTATTCACATTGCCAGGTTATGTAATTAAATAAAATAACCAGCAATATTGTAACTTTAAATAATAGGCATATTATTCGCGCTCTTTTAAATAACGCGTAATACACAAATGAATAAGCTCTCTGGCTTCATGCTAATTGCAGTTCTCTGCCTTTTTTCGACTTTAATTACCCCGGCACACGCCAGTGGCAGCATACATTTTTCCGGTGCGATTTATGGCGAGTCCGCATCCTCGACCAGCAAATGCATCGACGATGCGATTTACCGCATGCAGGCCCAGCGCTGCGCCGCAGAGGGCGAAGTTCCTGTCGTCTCCACGGTCAGAGACATCGCACTTCATGGTTCTCGCCCGGTGCGGGAAGTGGTGATTTATAGCTATTAATTAGTTCTCTAAAAAGCACCACCATTAATAAGATTTAAAGAATAATAGTTTAATTATTTATTCCCTGACGCATTAATGCTAACGCATTGCTAATGATTATTTCTGTTGTCAGCGAGGCAAGCCTTTCATCGTTTCGCATTCGGGAAAAGGGTACTAATACCAGGCTGAGTAAAGAGGTAAATAGTAATTCCGCCGTCAAATGCGGGTTTATTTTCCCTTCCTGCTGCCAGCGTTTGACCGATGCCAGCGTCTGTTGATAGCGATCCTCGCCAAAACGCGCGTTAAGATGCTGGCGCAGCACCGGCATTTCACCTATTACCTCCTGCATCCACAATGGCGCAAACCACTCGTAGCGCGCAGCCAGTTCCGCCAGCATCTTGACCATCTCGGTCAACGCGGTAACCGGTTCATCGGGATGCGCGGCAAAAATCGCTGTGATCTCACTTCTCAGCGGTAAAAAACGCTCTTCAATCACCACGTCCAGCAGTTGTTCGCGCGAGTTGAAATAGTAGTGCAGCATGGCGGGCGTCACGCCAGCCTCACGGGCAATCGCGTTCAGTGAAGTATGGCCAATACCCTGCTGCGAAAAGAGTCGCAGCGCGATATCGAGCAGATGCTCGCGGTTATCGCCGCTCGGCTTGCTACCGCGCGGGCGACCCGGTTTACGTGCTTTTAGGTTTTTTCCGTTGTCTTTTTGTGCCGTCATAAAGGAGCGTTCTCTTGACCAGTGAAGCATCTTCCATAAATATTAATTATACAGTTAATTAATTTCAAATGAGCACACTATGGAGTCCGATACCGTGACGCAAAAAACGTCATCATCACATGCGGGCGCACCTTCTATCCGCCTGCTGTTCAGCGCATTGCTGCTGGTGATGCTGCTCTCCGCACTCGATCAGACCATCGTCTCGACCGCACTTCCCACCATTGTTGGGGAGCTTGGCGGGTTGGATAAACTCTCCTGGGTGGTCACGGCATATATTCTGACCTCCACCATTGTTGTGCCATTGTACGGTAAATTCGGCGATCTGTTTGGCCGTAAGCGGGTTCTGCAGATTGCTATCGTGCTGTTTTTGGTCGGTTCCGCACTGTGTGGTTTAGCGCAGAATATGACACAACTGGTACTCATGCGCGCCCTTCAGGGGCTTGGCGGCGGCGGGCTGATGGTGATCAGCATGGCTGCTATCGCAGATGTCATTCCTCCTGCTGAACGTGGCCGCTATCAGGGGTTGTTTGGCGGTGTGTTCGGCCTGGCAACGGTGATTGGCCCATTGATTGGCGGTTTTATCGTCCAGCATGCGTCGTGGCGCTGGATTTTCTACATCAACATCCCGCTGGGGCTGTTCGCCCTTTTGGTGATCGGCACGGTCTTCCACAGCAACACTAAACGCAACCAGCATGAGATTGACTGGCTGGGCGCGATTTATCTGACCATGGCGCTGGTCTGTATCATTCTGTTCACCACCGAAGGCGGCACCGTTCGCCCATGGAACGACCCACAGCTATGGTGCATTCTCGCCTTTGGCCTGGTGGGCATTGCCGGGTTTATCTATGAAGAACGGCTGGCCTGGGAGCCCATCATTCCCCTTTCGCTTTTCCGCAACCGCAGTTTCCTGCTGTGCAGCATGATTGGTTTTATCATCGGGATGTCGCTATTTGGTTCGGTAACGTTCCTGCCACTCTATTTGCAGGTCGTCAAAGAGGCGACACCGACGCAAGCGGGCTTGCAGTTAATTCCGCTAATGGGCGGGCTGCTGCTGACCTCGATCATCAGCGGGCGCATTATCAGCCGCACCGGGAAATATCGCCTGTTCCCGATTCTCGGCACGCTGCTGGGCACGGTGGGCATGGTGTTGCTGACGCGCATCACAATCACTTCGCCAACCTGGCATCTTTATCTCTTTACCGGCGTGCTGGGAATGGGATTAGGGCTGGTGATGCAGGTTCTGGTGCTGGCGGTGCAAAACACCGTCGTGCCGAATCTGTACGGTGTAGCAACTTCCGGTGTAACGCTGTTCCGTTCAATTGGCGGTTCCATTGGCGTGGCGCTGTTTGGTGCAGTGTTTACCTCCGTACTGCAGTCAAACCTGACGCGTCTGCTGCCAGAAGGCGCGGAAGTGCCGCGGGATATGAATCCCGCCACCATCCATCATCTACCCGATGCGGTGCGTACGGATTATCTGGATGCCTTTGGCTCGGCCATCCACGCGGCCTTTATTATGGCAGCGTGCATTATGGTGCTGGCGTTTGTGCTGTCGTGGTTGCTGAAGGAAGCGCCGTTGAAAACGCGGCATGAGTAGTTAATCAGTGTACATACCCCTTTTATTTTCTCTCTGCAAAGCCCGCTAAAATTCACTGCGGTAATAAAATATTCCAAACTTATTACCGCAGTAAGTCACTACCCATCTGCATTCCTTCTTATTCACCTGGCTTTAATCGTGATACCCTTCACACGAAAGGAATAAAAAATTCCTTATACTGACTGCCACTGATGAAGACGAGGCCACTATGAGTATCGACCTGAGCAAACTGCTGACCGAGCGCCGCAACGCCAACAGTACCAATATTGACACCCTCTCCACCGAAGAGATGCTGGCGGTGATCAACCGCGAAGATCAGCTGGTTGCCCACGCAATCACGCCTTATCTGCCGCAGATTGCCCAACTGGTTGACGCCGTCGCGGCAGCATTCCAGAAAGGCGGTCGCCTGATTTACAGTGGCGCAGGTACCTCTGGTCGCCTCGGTATTCTTGATGCCAGCGAGTGCCCACCGACGTTCGGCACTCGCCCGGAACAGGTCGTTGGCCTGATTGCTGGCGGGCATAAAGCAATTCTTAGCGCCGTTGAGAACTCTGAAGATAACGTTGCTCAGGGCGCGGAAGATCTGAAAGCGCTGAATTTCACGGCAAATGATGTGCTGGTCGGTATCGCCGCCAGCGGCCGCACGCCGTACGTCATTGGCGCGATGAACTACGCCAAAAGCGTGGGTGCGCGAGTCGCAACCATTACCTGCAACCCGCACGGCGAAATGGCGCAACTGGCCGATATCGCGATTACCCCGGTTGTGGGCCCGGAAGTGGTGACCGGCTCAACCCGCCTGAAGGCTGGCACCGCGCAGAAACTGGTGCTGAACATGATTACCACCGGCGCGATGATTCGCAGCGGCAAGGTTTACAGCAACCTGATGGTCGATGTGGAAGCCACTAACGCCAAGCTGATTGAGCGCCAGGTGTCCATCGTGATGGAAGCAACCGAGTGTGACCGCGAAACCGCCATTAATGCGCTAAACGCCTGTCATCGCCACTGTAAAACCGCCATCGTGATGGTGCTGGCAAATCTCAGCGCTGACGAGGCCACCACACTGCTGGCCGATAACAACGGCTACATCCGCAAGGCGTTACAGCAAGGCTAAACCGTCCTGGAGAACAGATTGAATGGCGAAAATAAATAAAGAGATGATAGCCCGCCTCCTCTCCCTGGTGGGGGGAGCCGGAAACGTCGTTCAGGCCGGGAACTGTATGACCCGGCTGCGCTTAACCTTGCGCAATGAAGAGCAGGCCGATATCGCCAACATCCGCCAGGTCGAAGGCGTGCTGGGTGTGGTAGTCAGCGAAGAGCAGTTCCAGATTATCCTCGGCCCCGGCAAAGCACAGACCGCCGCCGAGATGATGAACACGCTGCTGGAGGATTCGCCAGCCGTTGAACCTTCACTGGCTGACGTCGCCAGCGAAAAGAAAAAAGCGCTGAAAGAGAAACAAACCAGCGGAATTCAGAAGTTTTTGGCGAAGTTCGCCACCATTTTTACCCCGTTAATCCCGGGCTTTATTGCCGTAGGCCTGCTGCTGGGCTTTGCCACGCTGGCAGAACAGATATTTGTGCTAAAAAGCGCTCATCCGAACGCCACGCTGGTGGAAGTGATCGGCTATATGAAGGTCTTCAGCAAGGGGATGTTCACCTTCCTGAGTATTCTCATTGGCTACAACACGCAAAAAGCGTTTGGCGGCTCGGGCGTGAACGGCGCGATTATCGCCTCGCTGTTTGTGCTGGGCTATAACCCGGAAGCGACGGTGGGGTTTTATTCCGGCATCACGCAGTTCTTCGGTCACGATATCGACCCGCGCGGTAACATCATCGGCGTGCTGATCGCGGCGATTCTCGCCGCATGGGTAGAAAGACGGGTACGCAGCATCATGCCCGCCAACCTCGATATGATCCTCACCTCCGCCATTACGCTGCTGATTATGGGTGCGGTCACCTTTGTAGTGATTATGCCGCTCGGCGGTTACCTGTTCACCGGGATGTCCTGGTTGTTCCTGCACCTCAATGGCAACCCGTTCGGCTCTGCGGTGCTGGCCGGGCTGTTCCTGCTGGCGGTCATGTTTGGCGTGCATCAGGGTTTTGTGCCTGTCTATTTTGCGCTGATGGATGCGCAAGGCTTCAACTCCTTGTTCACCATTTTGTCGATGGCGGGCGCGGGCCAGGTCGGTGCGGCGCTGGCGCTTTACTTCCGCGCGAAGCATGGCGCGCTGCTGCGTACGCAGATTAAAGGGGCGATCATTCCCGGTCTGCTGGGCGTCGGCGAACCACTGATCTACGGCGTCACGCTGCCGCGCATGAAACCGTTTATTACCGCCTGTTTTGGCGGTGCGTGCGGCGGCTTCTTTATCGGCCTGGTGGCGTGGATGGGCCTGCCTGTCGGTCTGAACACCGTATTCGGCCCATCGGGTCTGGTGGCGCTCCCGTTAATGACCTCCAACAGCGGTATCTACGCCGGGATGGCGGTTTACGCCGCGGGCCTTGCGGTAGCCTACTTCTGCGGCTTCCTGCTCACCTGGTTGTTCGGCAGTAAAAACGTCGATCTCAGCTAATCCCCCCGCCCCCGGCCTGTGCTGGGGGCTTCTGTCCCTGCATGCTATGATTCCTGTCTGATAAAAATCAAAAGAGATCACAACAACATGGGTTCTACCAGAAGAGGGATGATGAACGTCCTTATCGCCGCCGTGCTATGGGGAAGTTCAGGGGTATGCGCGCAGTACATCATGGAACAAAGCCAGATGTCCTCGCAGTTTTTGACCATGACGCGCCTGCTGTTCGCGGGGCTGATTCTGCTGACACTCTCTTTCGTGCACGGCGACCGCATCTTCCGCATTATGAAAAACCGCAAAGACGCGCTCAGCCTGCTGTTCTTCACTCTGGTGGGCGCCCTGACGGTACAACTGTCGTTTCTGATGACCATTGAGAAATCCAACGCCGCCACCGCGACAGTGCTGCAATTTCTGGCCCCGACGATCATTGTGGCGTGGTTCTCGCTGGTGCGTAAATCTCGCCCCGGCTCGTTTGTTTTCGCCGCCATTGGTACATCGTTAATCGGTACGTTTTTGCTGGTTACTCACGGTAACCCGACATCACTGTCTATCTCCGGCGGGGCGTTGTTCTGGGGGATTGTCTCGGCCTTTACGGCGGCGTTCTACACCACGTATCCGTCACAGTTGATTGCTCGCTATGGCACCCTGCCGATTGTTGGCTGGAGCATGCTCATCGGTGGCGCGGTGCTGCTGCCGTTCTACGCAGGCCAGGGCGAGAGCTTCACGCTTTCCGGCAACGTGGTGCTGGCGTTCTTTTATCTGGTGGTGATTGGCACCTCGCTGACCTTTAGCCTCTATCTGAAAGGTGCGCAGATGATTGGCGGCCCACGCGCCAGCATTTTGAGCTGCGCCGAACCGCTGAGCAGCGCGTTCCTGTCACTGCTGCTGCTCGGTATCACCTTCACCCTGCCGGACTGGCTGGGCACGCTGCTGATCCTCTCCTCGGTTATCCTGATTTCGCTGGATTCCCGCCGTCGCAGTACGCCGGTAGAGCGTCACTAAATTGTCCAGAATCGCCAGCTGCACATATAGTTAAGGGGAATGAATTCCCGATAAGGATATGAGCATGAAAATGATTCCGGTGCTGTTTTCTCTGGCGGCCTGTCTGGCTGCCTCCGGCGCGGCGTATGCCGAGTCGCCGATGGAAGGACTTAAGTTTGAGCAGCAAAAGCGGCAGGTGATTGAGGACGTGAAGAAAAACTGCGCCCCGGCGGGCGCGGTGTCGGACGATCAATTTGCGAATCTGGTGCTGGCGACGGAAGAGAATCGTCTGCGCGTGCGGGAAGCGACTCTGGCGCTGGAACGCAATGATGCAGAACGCTATGGCGCCGCAGTGAAACAGGTACAGTGTCCGAAAGCGGAGTGATTTCCCGTAAATGATGGCCGGATACGCGCAGCGTCATCCGGCAATATTCATTAACTCACTTTCACCTTTGTCGCCACCAGCGTGGCCGTCAGCAGCATCAGGCAGGCGGAAATCGCCAGCGGTGACAGCACGCCGAAATGGTCCAGCGCGACGCCGCCCAGCGCCGCACCGCAGGTGTTGGCGAACTGGATCACCGCCACCTGAATAGATCCCGCTTTCTCTGCCTGATCGGAGAGCGAGCGGGTGATCCACGTCGACCAGCCAACCGGCACCATCGCAAACGCAAAGCCCCAGATAATCGCCACCGCAGACGCGACAACGGGCGAGTTCCCCCAGAAAATCAGCGCCAATGCGCTCAGCGTCAGAACAAAGGGCGCGCAGGCCAGCGTGCCTTTTACCGAGCGTTTCAGAATAGCGGATGAAAGCGAGGTACCAACAAAGCTGGCAATCCCAAAGCTCAACAGCACCAGCGTCAGGCCATCCACGCTAAAGCCTGCCAGCGTGGTATAAACCGGGCGAATATAGGTGAAGAAAGAAAACTGACCAACGAACACCAGGAAGATAGCGCTCATTCCCGCCAGCACGCCGGGACGCTTCATCAAGCTGAACATGTTCTGTTGCTGATGCGCGGCTTCGCCAGGCAGCGACGGTAGCGCTTTAATCACCCACAGAATGCACAGCGCGCCCATGATTGCCGCACCGTTAAACACATTGCGCCAGCCAATGATTCCACCGAGAAAACTGCCAAGCGGCGCAGCGATCACCAGGGCTATCGATACCGCGCCAAAAATCACCGACAGCGCTTTGGGCACCACGCGCATCGGCACCAGCCGAATGGTCAACGACGCCGACATCGCCCAGAACCCACCCAGCGCCAGGCCGAGGCAAGCGCGCCCCAGCAGCAACAGCGCAAAGCTATTGGCGAACGATACCAGCAGGCAGGAGAGCGTGAGTAACACCGCAAACATCACCACCACGTAGCGGCGATCGGTGCGGCCAATTATGTGAGTGATAAACAGGCTGGAGAACATCGCCACAAACGCGGTCATGGTGACTGACTGCCCCGCCAGGCCTTCAGAGATACCCAGATCCTGCGCCATCGGCGTCAGCAGGCTGACGGGCAAAAACTCAACGGTAATCAGGCAGGCGACGCAGAAAGCGACCGCAAAAACGGCTGACCAGTTGGGCCGCGTAACGGTATCTTTAGGTTGTGAAGAAGAGAGCGATTCGGTCATAGGCCACCTGGTGTTTGTTCGCATGCGGGAAAGTTGCGCAGTGTAACATCCTGGGTGTGACCTATTTAACGTTTTGACAACTTTTTGGGGGAAAGAGAGGGGAGCGAGCGCGCTGATGCCCTCACCCCGACCCTCTCCCACAGGGAGAGGGAGAAAACCGCACCCGCTTAACCTCTGGCACTCTCGGTCCCCTCTCCCAGTGGGAGAGGGTTAGGGTGAGGGGGAAGGCCCGCTCGCATCAATGCAACCAACGCACCCCATCTTCATCATGGAACAGGGCGTTATAGCGAAGCTGAAACGAATTAAGCTCCCCGACGTTTGGCTCCAGCTCACGCATAAACCCCAGCGCCAGCCGCACCTGCGCATCGGTAATCGGTGCCGCAAGACGCGATTTTTGCAGCAGGCGGTGCCAGCGATGCATACTTTCTTCGCTGCTGTCGACGATAAACACCTGCCAAATCAGCAGCATCTGCGCGGCATTTTGCAAATGAGCCTCGTTCGGGCGTTCAAGATAGTGAAGGTACTCGTTGCCAGGCTCCCTCCCCAGTTGATCGATCATCGATTCTATGGGCATTGGTGTAATGCCCATGCGTTCACTCAAACGACGAATCGCCCGGCGCGGGCCGGATGTCATCACCCGAAAACCCACCACAAAAACCACCACCAGCGTCGCCAGCATTATCCAGATCATGCGCCCTCTCAATGTCGTTCAACCCCGACATCATAAAGAGAATTTCAGCGCTGGCGATGGTTTTTTGTGTCTTCAGGCTATCCCTGTCGTTACCGTGAAAGTCCGCGTCTCCTGAGGAGCAACCTGGATAAGCGTGCCGTTACGCTGCGCGGCGAGATGACCTTCTGGTCGGCAGGTGGCAGGTAGCGCAAACGCCGCGACCTGCTGATCGCCGTTATACAAAATCCAGCGTGTTACGTAATTCAACTCTGCGCTGGAGAAACGGGTCACATACGTCGTGCCATCCGGTGCGGTCATGCTGAACTCGGGGCGGTCCGTATAGGCATCCAGCTTATCCGCAAAGAACACGATTTCGGGATCGTAAAACGCCGGTTGATTAAGCGTCGCCAGTGACGCTTCGCCCTGCAAAATCCGTTGATTGAACGCCAGCCACTGCTCGGTAGGCTTAACATGTGCAGGCACCGACTCACGCAGTTTCAGCGCTTCATCCGGGATATTCTGACTGAACGTGGCATCTGGCACATAGGCATAGTTCATATGGCACATGTACTGTAGCGGCATCAAGACTGACGCCAGATTGGTTACTGCCATCTGAATATCAAACAAAGCGCTGGATTTTCGCAATATCACGGCTGGCTGAGCCTGGTAGTGATGGCCAAATCCCATCACGTATTCATAGCAACCCGAGATACGCAATGCATCACCATCGAGTTCCAGCCAGGCTTCGTCCATTGCGGCGCAGGCCATCTCACCATGCAGTGGATGTGTATCTTCCGCTGACGGGCAGCCGTTAGCCAGCAGGCCCGAATGGAATGCGAAACAGCCATAGGTTGCCACCACTTCCGTCGCCGGTTTAGGCTGGCTGAACATATTTCGCATAGTCAGGTCATGACCATCGAACTGCGCATCCCAAATCATCTGCCCCAGCCAGGGCAAAATCACCAGGTAACCACGGTTATTCTCTATTTTCAGCCCTTCCACGCCACTGGCGTAACGAAAAGCGGTCACGGTGAAATCGTCATTTTTTAGCAGCGTGCGCGGTTGTTCAGCAAAAAGCTCACGCCATAATGTAATACGCGTTGTCATCATCGTTCTCCTCAGGAAGCGGTTGCTTCCGCCAGGTTGTTGCGCACTTTGCTTTCACGCCAGAAGTAGATGCCGACGTAAACAAAGCAGAACATAGAAACCAGGAATGAGAGCTGAAGCGAGTGGAGCATATCTGCGACGTAGCCCTGAATCGCCGGAACGACTGCCGCGCCAACAATCGCCATGACGATCACGGCCCCCGCCATCTCGGTATGTTCGTTATCCACCGTATCCAGCGTGCCGGCATAAATCGTTGCCCAGCAGGGTCCGAAAAGAATACTAACCAGGACGGCGACATAAACGGCGCTGAAACTCGGAGCCAGCGCAACATATGCAAGGAACAGTGCACCAATGATGGAGTAGAGAATCAGAACTTTTTCCGGGTTAAATCGCGTCATCAGAATGTTGGCGACAAACTTACCGATAAAGAAGCAGGCAAAGCTGTAAACCATAAAGTTAGAAGCATCGCGCTCGTTGATATCACCCAACTCCAGCGCCAGACGGATGGTAAATGACCACACCGCCACCTGCATGCCGACGTACAGGAACTGCGCCACGATGCCGCGACGGAAGCGGGCATTACCGGCCAGGTAACGTAACGTGTCGACCGCGGATGGGCGCTTATGGTTGGCTGTTTCCGCCACTTTACAGGTTGGGAAGCGAGTGAGCAGGAACATTACCATGACCACTACCAGCACCATAATCATGTACTTATAGGGCTCAAGCGTGTTCTCGAGCATTAACACCTTAAAGTTATGGATCTGTTCGGCATTCATGCCCGCCATCTGTTTTTGCAGGCTATCGCCCTCAGAGAAGACGAGGTATTTGCCCAGCAAAATGCCTGAAGCCGCACCAATCGGGTAAAACGTCTGGCTGATGTTCAGGCGCAAGGTGGCATACGCTTTCGGGCCGATCATCGAACTGTAGGTGTTCGCGGCGGTTTCCAGGAAGCTCAGACCTATCGCGATCGCAAATATCGCCGCGAGGAACATAGTGTAAGTCGCCATATGAGATGCCGGGAAAAAGAGTGTACATCCCACGATATAGAGCGTTAGACCAATTAAAATCGCCATTTTGTAACTGGTGTTTTTAATCACCAGGGATGCCGGAATCGCAATCAAAAAATAACCACCGTAAAACGCGCTCTGCACTAACGCAGAGGCGAAATTACTGAGCGAGAACACACTTTTAAACTGCGTAATCAAAATATCATTTAATGCGGCTGCGCATCCCCACAATGGGAATAAACAGGATAACAAAATAAACTGGAACAGAGGGGTCTTATTCAGATAGCCATCAGGCATCTGAATGATGTTTTTATCGTTCATAGTGCTACCTTTTACAGTGCAGGGTAATTATTCGTTTAAGGTTAAATACTCATTAAATTGTTCAATGCTTGGGTAGGATGATTGGGTGCCTTTCCCGGTGACGCTGAAAGCGGCAAAGAGAGCGGCTTTTTTCATGGCGGCTTCAACATCGCCGCTCTGGACGTAATAGTGAGCAAAGCAGCCAATAAAGGCATCGCCCGCGCCACTGGTGTCTACAGCACTTACTTTGAAAGCGGGAACGTGAACTTCCTGGTCACGCGTCATCCACAGCGCGCCCTTTTCGCCCATCGTGACAATAATATTGTTCAGCCCTTTATCAACCAAAGAACGAGCGGCAATGCGAATATGATCATACGTATCGACAGGCAGACCGGTTAATATCTCCAGCTCAGTTTCATTTGGCACAAAGAAATCACATTTACAGGCATATGACATATCGAGTTCACGTAATGCCGGCGCCGGGTTTAATAACACTTCAATACCGTGTTTTTTACCGAATTCAATGGCGTGATAAACCGTTTCTAGCTGTACTTCCAGTTGCAGCACAATGAGCTGACATTTTTTCAAATCTTCCGCTGCGCGATCGATATCTTCCGGTGAAAGAAACTTGTTCGCCCCTTTAATTATAAGAATGCTATTACTTGAATTGGCATTCACAAAAATCGGCGCAACACCGCTGCTGGTACAAGGTACTTTTTCTACATATGTCGTATTAATGCCCCAGGACTCAAGGTTACGAATGGTGTTATCCGCAAAAATATCGTCGCCAACTTTGGTTAACATCAAAACTTTAGAATTGAGCTTGGCCGCTGCCACAGCCTGATTTGCCCCTTTACCGCCACAACCAATCTTAAAGGAAGGTGCTTCCAGTGTTTCCCCTTCTTTAGGCATCTGGTTGGTATAGGTGATGAGATCCACCATGTTAGAGCCGATAACCGCGATATCCATTTTACTACCTCTCAGAAACAATCACACAACAATGATATTAAAATAACATTATCATGTTACTTACGTATCATTTGTGACTACGATCGCGATTGCATCATCATGTTATTGATTGTTTATTGTGCTAACAAGATTGGTTAGCGTCAGAGAAAAACCATAAAAAACGCCACAACATGCTGAAACAGCGCAAGTTAAACGCAAAAATCTCGTTATTTCGCTCTTTTATTTAACCGTGACCAGACGTATAGTGAATCAACTATGTTGATGTTCCAAAACACACAAAATGTTACGTAAGGAACATGTACAACACGCTTTGCGGAGAGAGTGAATGGAAACGAAGCAAAAAGAACGCATTCGACGTTTGATGGAATTATTGAAGAAGACCGACCGAATCCATCTGAAAGACGCGGCGCGAATGCTGGAAGTTTCGGTGATGACCATTCGACGGGATCTCAGCCAGGACGATGAACCTCTCCCTCTGGCACTTCTGGGCGGCTATATCGTGATGGTGAACAAACCCGCCGCACCAGCATCCCCTTCTACTTCGGTGAAAAAAGCACACCATCGTGACGATCTTCCGGTTGCCATATTGGCCGCGGGAATGGTGAATGAAAACGATTTGGTCTTCTTTGATAATGGGCCGGAGATTCCGTTAGTGATCAGCATGATCCCGGACGATATTTCCTTCACCGGCATCTGCTACTCACACCGCGTGTTTGTGGCACTCAATGACAAACCCAACGCCACGGCGGTGCTTTGTGGCGGTACCTATCGCGCACGAAGCGATGCCTTTTACGATACGAATAACCCTTCGCCTTTAGATGCGCTCAATCCGCGTAAAGTGTTTATCTCAGCAAGCGGCGTGCATGAGCATTTTGGCGTCAGTTGGTTTAACCCCGACGATCTCGCCACTAAGCGTAAAGCGATGGAGCGTGGACAACGAAAAATTCTACTGGCTCGCCATGCCCTTTTTGATGAAGTTGCGCCTGCCAGTCTCTCTCCCTTATCCGCCTTCGATATATTGATAAGCGATCGTCCGTTACCGGCAGATTATGTTATCCACTGCCGGAACGGTTCGGTAAAAGTCATCACGCCGGATTCGGAAGACGAATAACTTACTGAAAAAACACCGCAATCTTATTAAACATCGTCGGGTCCGACTGGTTGCGCTGCACTTTCACCACGTCTTCCAGCTTGTCTATCTGGCTCATCATCTGCTCCAGCCGCTGGTCATCGTTGACCAGTAGCCAGATATGGCTTTGATCGCTGTCCTGAATCGGTAGGCAAAGGATGCCTTCGACGTTAAACGCGCGACGGGCAAACAGGCCGCAGACGTGGGTCATGACGCCGGGGTGGTTGCGAACGGTGAGTTCGAGAATGACGTTATCGTGTGCTGTGTTTTGCATGGCTTATTCCCCCACCATTTCAGTATTGGCCGCGCCCGGCGGTACCATCGGATACACTTTTTCCTGCGGGTCGATACGCACGTGGATCAGCGCCGGGCCCGGTCGATTGATAATGGCCTGCAGCGCGCCCTGTGGGTCCGTTTCGCTGTTTAAGTCGCAGGTTGCCAGGCCGAAACCGGCGGCAATTTGCATAAAGTTGATCATGCCCGGATACGTCGCCGCAAACACGCCCTGTTTGTAGAACAGGCTCTGTTGTTGATGCACCAGGCCCAGCGCTTCGTTATTCATCAGGATAATTTTCACATCCAGCTGATTTTCAGCCGCCGTCGCCATTTCCTGAATATTCATCATCAAACTGCCGTCACCCGAGAAGCACAGAACTTTGCGATCCGGGTTCGCCAGCGCCGCGCCAACCGCCGCAGGCAAGCCGAAGCCCATTGTGCCAAGGCCGCCGGAAGTCAGCCACTGACGCGGGCGATTGAGCGGATACGCCTGGGCAGTCCACATCTGGTGCTGGCCCACGTCAGTGGCGATAATCGCGTCGTCGTTCACGCAGGCGGCAACGGCGTTGATCAGGCCATAATGACTTAATGGGTCCGTTTCCTGCGGGATCGCGCACGGGAATTCCTGTTGCAGTTCAGCCACTTTTTCACGCCATGCGTTACGCGGCTGCGCGTCAATCTGCGGCAACAGTTGCGCCAGGACATCATCCACATCGGCCTGAATCGCCACGTGGGCTTGCTTGATTTTTCCCAGCTCGGCGCGGTCGATATCGACGTGAATGATCTTCGCATTCGGGCAAAATTCGGCCACTTTCCCCGTCGCCCGGTCATCAAAACGCGCGCCTAAAACAACCAGTAAATCAGACTGTTGTAAAATAAAATTGGTGCTGCGCGCGCCGTGCATCCCCAGCATACCTAACGACAGCGGATGCGCTTTAGGCAGCATGCCTAATGCCATCAAAGTCATGGTGGTCGGCAAATTCGCTTTCTCAGCCAGCTCGCGTACACGCTCCGGCGCGTTAATGACGCCGCCCCCCAGATAGAGCACCGGACGCTGCGCGGCGTTGATCATCGCGGCGGCTTCGCGCACGCTCTCGGCACTGAATTCAGGCGTTGGCGCACGGTCGCCGGGCTCCGGCAGTTCATTCAGTTCGATTTCAGCGGTCTGCACATCCTTAGGAATGTCTATCCACACCGGGCCCGGACGGCCAGACTGCGCAATGCGGAAAGCGTCCGCAATAACCTGCGGTAACTCCGTGATGTTGCGAACTAAATAGTTGTGTTTGGTGATGGGGATAGAGATGCCGTAGGTGTCGACTTCCTGAAACGCGTCGGTGCCGATTAACGAGGAGGCCACCTGCCCGGTGATGCAAACTAATGGAATCGAGTCGAGACGCGCATCGGCGATGGCGGTCACCAGGTTGGTGGCGCCGGGGCCGCTACAGGCCATGCATACCGCCGGTTTCCCCGCCGTACGCGCCATGCCCTGCGCAATAAACCCGGCACCCTGCTCGTGACGCGCCAGGATATGGCGAATTTTTTTGCTTTGGCTTAATGCATCGTACAGGGGCAATACGGTGCCGCCTGGAATGCCGGTAACCATAGTAATCCCCTGACGCTCCAGTAAATGGACAATCAGTTCTGCGCCGGTAAAGCGTCTGGTCTGTGATGTTGTGCCCGAACTTGCCATGCTCCAGTCCTTTTATTCTGAGCCGACTTTCCGGGGAGGGTCCTTAAACGAAAAACCCCGCCCGGTTTGCGCCGGCGGGGTTTTGGAATCGTGTGTTGTTCCGGACCCTACGGCGCATTGCCGACGACCACCACCACACGCACGACGACCACCGCGGCTGGTAGCGCGGTTTTTAGTAGGGTCGACGTCATCATGGAAGGAGTCATTAGGGACCTGTTTATCAATTCATCAATTGAATTTATACAAACACAGGTTGTGGGCGCTGGCAACGGAAAAAAATTCATCTGCGTGAAAATGTTTGCGCGATCACACTCCAGAGCCACGCTGAGACTGGCAAGATTAGTTGCCGTCACCGTCTATAAATCCTGCCTGGTTGCTACAAATCATTCACATATCTGATGGTTAAATTGTCATCTTGATATGGTAGATTCCACCCGCATTTAGGGTAATAAGCAGCAGCTTATTCTTATATTTTCCTTTTTTATAAAATATCAGAGAAATGAAAAGCCAAAGAAACGTCACTATCTTATTGATGCTGGTGTTGCTGGTAGCCGTCGGACAGATGGCGCAAACCATATATATTCCTGCAATTGCTGATATGGCACGCGATCTCAACGTTCGCGAGGGCGCGGTGCAAAGCGTCATGGCAGCCTATCTGCTGACCTATGGCGTTTCGCAACTTTTCTATGGCCCGCTTTCTGATCGCGTAGGTCGCCGTCCGGTGATTCTGGTTGGGATGTCGATTTTTATGCTGGCGACGATTATCGCCATGTCCACCCACGACCTGACGGTGCTGATTGCCGCCAGCGCGCTACAGGGAATGGGCACCGGCGTGGGCGGCGTAATGGCGCGTACCCTGCCACGTGACCTGTACGAGGGCAGCCAGCTTCGCCACGCTAACAGCCTGTTGAATATGGGTATTCTGGTGAGCCCACTGCTCGCGCCGCTGATTGGCGGGCTGCTTGATACCGCCTGGAGCTGGCGTGCGTGCTACGGCTTCCTGCTGACCCTGTGCGTGATTGTCACCTTCAGCATGGCGCGCTGGATGCCGGAAACGCGCCCTGTCGGAGCGCCGAAAACGCGGCTTATCAGCAACTACAAAACGCTTTTTGGCAGCAGCGCGTTCAACTGCTATCTGCTGATGCTGATTGGTGGGCTGGCAGGCATTGCGGTGTTTGAAGCCTGTTCTGGCGTGCTGATGGGCGCGGTGCTTGGCCTGAACAGTATGGTGGTAAGCATTCTGTTTATTCTGCCGATCCCGGCGGCATTCTTTGGCGCCTGGTTTGCCGGACGTCCGAATAAGCGTTTCCCAACGCTGATGTGGCAGTCGGTGATGAGCTGCCTGGTTGCCGGGCTGATGATGTGGATACCGGGCCTGTTCGGCGTGATGACCGTCTGGACGCTGCTGGTGCCCGCCGCTCTCTTCTTCTTCGGCGCGGGGATGCTCTTTCCGTTGGCAACCAGCGGTGCGATGGAACCCTTCCCGTTCCTCGCCGGTACCGCTGGCGCGCTGGTCGGCGGCTTGCAAAATATTGGTTCCGGCGTGCTGGCGTGGCTTTCAGCCATGATGCCGCAAACCGGCCAGGCCAGCCTTGGCCTGCTGATGACGCTGATGGGCCTGCTGATTTTCCTGTGCTGGCTGCCGTTGGCTTCGCGTTTTCATCATCATCAGCAGCCGGTGTAAGCCACCTGCTCCTGCAACCAGCCAATAAACGCCTCGATTTTCGGCCACTGACGGCCAGGCAGCGTGGTGACGTAATAGTGCTGATGACATTTCAGCGCCATATCGCCGAAGGGAGCCACCAGCTCCCCGCTGTCGAGGCGTTTTTGCACTAAACGCTTCCGCCCCATCGCCACACCGATATGATTCATCGCGGCAATCACCGCTAAATCTGAACGATCGAAACCAATCCCCGACGATGTCGGCAGATTCACCGCAAAATGTTGCGCCCAACTGTGCCATTCATCGGTGCCCGAGTCGTTGCTCCACGCCTGCCTGTCGTGCAGCAATGTACAGTGCGGAAGATTTACCAGCCGTCCATTCAGATCATAACGCCGCGCATAGTCGGGGCTGCACACCGGCAAAATTTCTTCATCCATCAAAAAATGGTGTGTTAGCTGTGCCGATGGCGCATCGTCGAAGTAAATCGCCAGGTCGATGCCCGCCCGCTGTAAATTAACGTTGTCATTTCCGGTTAGCATAGTCAGTGAAATCGATGGATAGCGACGGGTGAAATCACCCAACGCGGGTACCAGCCAGCACTGTGCAATGGACGGCCGCGAATAAACCGTGAGCGTGCCGGAAAGCTCCTGGTTTTTGATGTCCAGAATTTCCTTCCAGCGACGATTTCAGTGCCCAGAACACCCGCTTCCCTTCGTGCGTCAGTTCAACTTTACGGTGCGATCGGACAAACAGCTGGATACCCAACTCCTCTTCCAACTGATTAATGCGATGGCTGACGGCGCTGGGGCTCAGCGAGAGTTCATCCGCCGCCAACGCAAAGGACTGATGCCTCGCCGCCACTTCAAAGGTGTAGAGCTTCGATAACTGCCAGCCATTCAGCAGCCGATTTCGCACGTCGCGCAGGGGATCCATAACCGCCTCATCAACCCAAATAGTACTTATCAGTGTAAAAAAACATGCTGCAAAAATCAGCGCAAGGATGAATTAGAGTGAATCATCTCGCAATTTACCTTCGTTATTCGACGTAAATCACCATTTTGATTCAATCTGGCTCATGTGAAAGGACAAATACATCGTTTGTCAGGCTATGCCCGTTTTTTGTCCAATAGGGGGAGGTTAATCACAGGGCAAGGTGAGATATGCACTCTCAAATATGGGTTGTAAGCACGCTGTTGATAAGCATCGTGTTGATCGTTTTGACCATCGTGAAGTTTAAATTCCACCCGTTTCTGGCGCTGTTATTAGCCAGCTTTTTCGTGGGCGCGATGATGGGCATGGGCCCGCTGGAAATGGTGAACGCCGTGGAAAGCGGAATTGGCGGCACGCTGGGCTTCCTGGCCGCCGTTATTGGCCTTGGCACCATTCTGGGCAAAATGATGGAAGTCTCCGGCGCGGCGGAGCGGATTGGGCTGACGCTTCAGCGCTGCCGCTGGCTCTCTGCCGACGTCATTATGGTGCTGGTGGGGCTGATTTGTGGAATTACGCTGTTTGTGGAAGTGGGCGTCGTGCTCTTGATCCCACTGGCGTTTTCCATCGCAAAAAAAACCAATACGTCATTGTTAAAGCTGGCGATTCCGCTGTGTACCGCATTAATGGCCGTTCACTGCGTTGTACCACCGCACCCGGCTGCGCTGTTTGTCGCCAATAAACTGGGGGCAGATTTAGGTTCAGTTATCGTTTACGGCCTACTGGTTGGGCTGATGGCCTCACTTATCGGCGGCCCGCTGTACCTGAAATTCCTCGGCAATCGTCTGCCCTTTAAGGCCGTACCGGCCGAGTTTTCAGACCTTGAAGTACGCGATGAAAAAACGCTGCCGTCACTTGGCGCAACACTGTTTACCGTTCTGCTGCCAATTGGCCTGATGCTGGTGAAAACCGTCGCTGAATTGAACATGGAAAAAGGCACCACGGTCTATACGCTGCTGGAATTTATCGGCAACCCGATTACCGCCATGTTTATCGCCGTATTCGTGGCCTATTACATCCTTGGTCTGCGTCAGCATATTGGCATGAGCACGCTACTGACCCACACAGAGAACGGGTTCGGCTCCATCGCCAACATTCTGCTGATTATCGGTGCAGGCGGTGCATTCAACGCAATTCTGAAAGGCAGCGGCCTGGCAGATACGCTGGCGCTTATCCTCTCCGACATGCATATGCACCCGATTCTGCTGGCGTGGCTGGTGGCGCTGATTCTGCATGCGGCAGTCGGTTCCGCCACGGTAGCGATGATGGGCGCAACAGCGATTGTCTCCCCAATGCTGCCGCTTTATCCGAACGTGAGCCCGGAGATCATCGCCATTGCTATTGGTTCAGGCGCAATTGGTTGCACGATCGTCACCGACTCCCTCTTCTGGCTGGTGAAACAGTATTGCGGCGCAACCCTGAACGAGACGTTTAAATACTATACAACGGCGACATTTATTGCCTCCGTCGTTGCACTGGCATGCACATTCCTGCTTTCCTTTATCATCTAAGCGCAAAGAGACGTACTATGGAAAACATTCAAAAACTCATCGCTCAATATCCTTTAGTGGACGACCTGGTCGCGCTCAAAGAGACCACCTGGTTTAACCCCGGCACCACTTCTCTTGCGGAAGGTTTACCCTATGTTGGCCTGACGGAACAAGACGTTAAGGCCGCGCACGACCGTCTGACGCGTTTCGCACCGTACCTGGCAAAAGCGTTTCCGGAAACCGCCGCAACCGGCGGGATAATTGAATCTGACGTGGTGGCGATCCCTGCGATGCAAAAGCGCCTGGAACAACAGTTCAGTCAGAAAGTGGGCGGTGAAATTCTGCTCAAGAAAGACAATCATCTGCCCATTTCCGGCTCGATTAAAGCCCGTGGCGGCATCTATGAAGTGCTGACCCACGCCGAGAAACTGGCGCTGAAAGCGGGCCTGCTGAATACCGAAGATGACTACAGCGTGCTGCTTTCCCCTGAATTTAAAAAGTTTTTCAGCCAGTACAGCATCGCGGTGGGCTCCACAGGCAATCTCGGTTTGTCGATTGGCATCATGAGCGCTTGTATCGGGTTTAAGGTTACCGTACATATGTCCGCTGACGCCCGCGCCTGGAAAAAAGCGAAGCTGCGCAGCCACGGCGTGACGGTGGTCGAGTATGAAGAAGATTACGGCGTGGCGGTCGAACAGGGGCGCAAAGCGGCGGAGTCAGACCCGAACTGCTTCTTTATCGACGATGAAAACTCCCGCACCTTATTCCTTGGCTATGCCGTCGCCGGGCAGCGCCTGAAAGCGCAGTTTGCCCAGCAGGGACGCGTGGTCGATGCCGATCATCCGCTGTTTGTTTATCTGCCGTGCGGCGTGGGCGGCGGCCCTGGCGGCGTGGCCTTTGGCCTGAAGCTGGCTTTTGGCGATAACGTTCACTGCTTCTTTGCAGAGCCAACTCACTCGCCGTGCATGCTGCTGGGCGTGTACACCGGCCTGCACGATGCGCTTTCCGTTCAGGACATCGGCATTGATAACCTGACAGCGGCGGATGGGCTGGCAGTGGGGCGCGCATCCGGTTTTGTGGGCCGCGCAATGGAACGTCTGCTCGACGGGCTTTATACGCTCGACGATCAGACGATGTACGACATGTTGGGCTGGCTGGCGCAGGAGGAAAATATCCGCCTTGAGCCTTCAGCGCTGGCGGGTATGGCTGGGCCGCAGCGCGTTTGCGCGTCCAGCGCGTATCAGCAGATGCACGGTTTCAGCGCCGAACAGCTTAACCACGCCACCCACCTGGTGTGGGCGACGGGCGGCGGCATGGTGCCGGAAGAAGAGATGGCGCAGTATCTGGCGAAAGGCCGTTAAACCCTAGCTTCGCTGAAGCATCACCATCAGCTCAACGGGCGAGCGGTGGTGCTTCAGCAGATCGCGCATAATTTTCATGTGTGGCGCCGTATCGGTGAAGAACTGGCGATAGCCTTCGCATAACGCGCTTTTGCCTGCATTCAGGCGGTGTTTTGGGCAATCACCCTGACACAAGCGTATCACAGGGCATTGTCGGCAAGCATCCGTAAGCGCACGCTGTTTGTTTGCGCCAAAAGCCGCGACCTCCGGTTGTACATTAAGCACCTTAAGCGGTTGCTCGTGAATATTGCCCAGCCGATACGCCGGATAAACGTAGTGATCGCACTGATAAAGATCGCCATTAGACTCCAGCGCAAAGGCGTGACCACAGCGCTCACTTTGGGCACACATCTGCGCGGGATAGCCAGACCAGACGCCCAGCGTAGAATCAAAGAGTTGTACGTAAACGCGGCCAATATCTTCTCTTACCCAGACGGAAAAGACGCGCGTCAGAAACTCGCCCCAACGCTGCCCGGTCAGCGATTCTGCCGTTAAATTACCGTTTTCATCCCGCTCAACCAGAGGGATGAACTGGATAAACGGTGTACCGAGTTTACGTAAGTAACGATAAAGCGCCTGCGGATGCTGGCTGTTGAGACTGTTGACGACCACCAGCAGGTTGAACTCAACACGATGGGCGGTCAAAAGATGGATAGCTTCAACAACTTTATGATGGGTAGGCTTGCCGCTAGTGCTTACACGTAATGCATCATGCAACGGCGCGGGGCCATCGATAGAGACGCCCACCAGCCAGTTATGTTCGTGGAAAAACCGGCACCATGCCTCGTTAAGGAGAATCCCGTTGGTCTGGAAGGCATTGGCAATGCGTTTGCCATTTGCGTAGCGCCGCTGAAGCGCAACAACACGTTTAAAATAATCCAACCCGCAGAGCGTAGGCTCGCCACCCTGCCAGGCAAACAGCACCTCATCGCCCGGCTGCGCATCAATATGTTGACGAATAAACGCTTCAAGCGTGTCGTCATCCATTACGCTCTGTTGTGGTTTTTCAATATAGAAGCAGTATCTGCAGCGCAGATTACAGCGAGAACTGGCCGGTTTGACCATGACCTGGCAGCCTGTCATAGATAATCCTTTATCAATAACCCCACCTGACGCAGATGCGTTACCGCAAACAGCAACGCCAGTGAGAGAACCGCAAGCGCGATAAAAAACTTATCGCGCACCACGCGGGGTTGCGCAAAATCATTTTGCGTAACGTCCATTAAAATGCGATTTCGAGTATATCGCCAAAGCACCGGTGCGGCTATTGCCAGTACCGCAATTGAGATCCAGAACAAAATCCCGGCCTGATGCCAGTTATGTTTAATCGCCAGCAGCATCAGCGCTGCGTAACCAAGTAGGGTACGAAACCAGGCGAGCGAGGTACGTTCAGGCTGCAGACCTGGATCACTCTCCCTGCGCGCTTTACGGTTAGCCGGCATAAAGCACAAGGCCCATCACAATGGCGGCAACAACCATTAAAATCACACTAATAATCAGTAAGCTATGAGTGTAAGGCAGGTCCTCCTTCAGCCGCATCGCTTTTTCATTACGCAGCCAGCGCAGATAACCGTAAATCGCCAGCCCGCCCGCGAACAGGCACAGTAATAACGCCAGAAGTTCACGAATGACCGGCGTTGCGAAGTCAGGCGCCAGTTGATCAAGACCGACGCCTGCCGCCAGAAAGCCCAGCGATGTACGGATCCACGCCAGAAACGTGCGTTCATTCGCCAGCGAGAAACGGTAATCCGGGGCTTCTCCGAGGCGGGAAATTTTCATAAACAATCCTCCAGGTCGTTGTTCCGAGTGTAACCGACCGGAAGGAGAAAACTATTAAAGAACACACGAAGATGAAAAACCGGCACCCTCAGATGCCGGCTCAGTCTTTTAATTCAATTCCGGCCAATACTCCCTATTCGCCTCAACCAAATCATCGAGAATCGCTTTCGCCACTGATGCGCTCGGCACGGTTTTCGACAGCGTAATCGCCTGCCACAATTTCTGGTATGAGCGCTCTTCCCAGGCATCCACGACCAGTTTTTCAACCATCACCTGCTGGCCCATCATCCCTTTCTGGAAGTGCGGGATTTCGCCAACGGTCAGCGGCTCTGGCCCGTTGTGGCCCACCAGGCACGGAATTTCGACCATCGCGTCAGCGTCAAAGTTAGAAATAGCGCCATTGTTCGGCACAATTAACAGCATGCGCTCCTGGGTGTTGAAGGCAATCGCCGCCGCCAGATCGACGATGTAAGACGCGTGTTCATCGATTTCCAGCTCGCCCGCAGAGGAGTTACCCGCTTCAATAATTGCCCGGCAGGCGCTGAAGACGTGTTTCTCGCGGTGGTCCATCACTTCGTTGGCGCGCGTGCGTTCCGGGTTGGAGTGGGCCACCACGTAGTCCGGGAACAGGTAATATTTCAGGTAAGTATTGGGCAGGGTTTGCGGGTCGAGGGCCTGCACATCTTTCGCCTTGGCAAAGGTATCGTTCCAGCTAGCTTCCGTATGCGGATCGTTAGAGGGCGGAACATAGCCGTGTTTTGCCACATATTCACGTAATTTCGGCATCAAATCGTTGCCTTGCAGATCCTCAATGGAGGTCCACCAGCCGAAGTGGTTCAGGCCGTAGTAACGCACGCGCATCTGTTTGCGATCTTGCAGGCCCACGATTTGCGCCATGCGCCCTTCAATACCGATCGGCATATCACAAATATTGAGAATTTTGGCGTTAGGACGCAGACGACGGGTCGCTTCCGCCACAATTGCCGCCGGATTGGAATAGTTCAGCATCCAGGCGTTCGGCGAATATTTTTCCATGTAATCCACCAGCTCCAGCACACCGCCGATAGAGCGCATACCGTAGGCAATCCCACCAGGCCCGCAGGTTTCCTGGCCGAGCACGCCGTGGCGAAGCGGGATTTTTTCATCTTTTTCACGCATCGGATATTTGCCAACGCGGATGTGCGCCATCACAAAATCGACATCGGTAAAAGCCGTTTCCGGATCGGTGGTGTAGCTGAACTCGATATCCGGTGCCTGCTCTTTGAGGACGATTTTACAGGCCTCGGCGATCACTTCCTGACGGGCCCCGTCGTTGTCGTAAAATTTCAGTGAACGCAGAGGGAAACGATCCTGGTTTGCCAGCAACATCAGGACGATACCGGGAGTAAATGTGCTGCCGCCGCCTGCGATAACAACTGAGAATTTTTTCATGATACTGCCTCCGTCATGGTGGATTGTTCGGTCGGGAAAGATTCTTTCATTAGGGTTTCAAGCTGGTCGCGAACCTGGGGGACATGCAGGCCGACAATCACCTGAATTCCGTTGCCACGGCGCACGACGCCGTGTGCGCCCAGCGCTTTAAAGACCTCGTCACTTTGCGTATGCGCCATGTCTTTCAGGGCAATGCGCAGTCGGGTGGCGCAGTTATTGATACTTTCGATATTTGCCGCGCCGCCCAACGCTTGCAGGAATCCGGCGGCCTGGCCCAGTTTGGTGTCCGGTGCACCTGCGGCGCTGGTTTTGCCGCGTGCGGCCTGGTAATCGGCTTTGCTGTAGAGCTTGATTTCGCTTTCTTCGCGGCCCGGCGTTTTCAGGTTGAAGCGCAGAATCAGGGTGCGGAAGATGACGAAGTAGAGCGCGGTAAAGCACACGCCAACGCTAATCTGGATAAACATCATCGACGCATGGTTGTGGAACATCGGTATCCAGTTTTGCGGCAGGAACTGATCCAAAAGGCCACCGCCGAAGTTGCCGACGACACCGCACATATACATCACCGTCGCCATCGTCGCGGCCAGCACGGCGTGTACGGCGAACAGAAGAGGCGAGATAAACAGGAAAGTGAACTCCAGCGGTTCGGTGATGCCAACCAGCATCGCCGTCAGCGTGGCGGGAATCAGCAAACCAGCGACTTTGACGCGGTTTTCCGGCGCGGCGGTGAAGTAGAGCGCCAGCGCAATGCCAACGGAGCCAAAGACCTTCGAGTTGCCGTGCAGGGCGAAACCGCCTTCCGGGAACAGTGCTTTCAGCGGTTCGGTGCTCTGGCTGAATTCCTGTAAATGCTGCGCCCAGTAAACCTGAATGCCGCTTTCAACCACCGCCGGGCCAAAGATGAACGGGCCATAGACGAAGTGGTGTAAACCGGTCGGAATCAAAATACGTTCAAGGAAGATATAAACCCATACCCCCAGCGCCCCGGCAGAGCGTAAAAATGCCTGCAGTGATTCAATGCCTAATTGCACTTTGGGCCAGCCAAGCAGGGTTAACCAGGCGCAGGGGATCATCGCCAGGAAAGCGACAATCACCACAAACGATGTTCCCTGGAAAATACCGAGAAATACCGGCAGAGGTTTATCAAAATAGCGGTTATGCAGCGCAGTAACGATACCGGAAATAACGATCGCGCCAATAATACTGGTGTCGAGCGTTTTTATTCCGGCGATCATCGTCAGGCCACTACCGGCGGTAGGATCGACGGAAAAATCGACGCCAAAAAAGTGGCCCCAGGTCATTCCCATCGCGTTAATAAAGTAGTTCCAGGTGAGGAAACTCACCAGCACTGCCAGACAGGCTCGGCCCTGCGCCTGCTTTGCCAGGCCAATCGGTAAGCCAACGGCGAAAATAAGCGGCATGTTGCGAAATACGGTCCAGCCGCCTTCTTCAATAATATGAACAATCTGAGCAAATAAATTATCGTGAGCCGTGAGCGCTTCGCCGACAAACATCGGGTTACGCAACATAATGGCGATACCCACCACGATCCCGGCAAAAGGAAACAGCAATACCGGGGTAAACATGGCGCCGCCAAAGCGTTGTATTTGACTGAGCATTTGGTAATCCTCATTTAACAACTTGTAGGGTGAGTGGCTTTATTTATCTTCTCTATCAGCCTGCTTCGAGAATAGGAATTTGCCGGGCAGACAACATGCCGTGCCGGTTCGATTCGTGATCCCTTTCATGGTTTTAATTGCGCCGATGTTGTCTACTTTTTCATAGAAAAATAGACAACATGAATTTGCGCGAAATGATTCACCGAGAGAACACAGTTTATCTTAATGATATATATGAATTAATAATTAGAAACAGAGGCTCGATTCTTACCGCTTACCCTAAAACAGAGGTCTACTGGTGATCTACAAATCTATCGCTGACAAACTGCGTTTACGGCTCAACTCCTCCGATTACAGCGTGGGAAGCCCGCTTCCGGCCGAGAAAATTCTCGCCCAGGAATTTGGCGTGGCACGCATGACCATTCGCAAAGCGGTGGATATGCTGATTGCATGGGGGCTGGTTATCCGCCGCCACGGCAGCGGGACCTACGTGGCGCGCAAAGATGTGCATCATGAGACCACCAACCTCACCGGGCTGGCAGAAGTGCTGCGCCAGCAGGGGAAAGAGGTGGTGAGCAAGGTCCTGGTGTTTGAAGTGATGCCTGCACCGCCTGCCATCGCCAGTCAACTGCGTATCCAGATTAATGAGCGGATTTACTTCTCGCGCCGCGTGCGGTATGTCGACGGTAAACCGCTGATGCTGGAAGACAGCTACATGCCGGTGAAACTGTTTCGTACGCTCTCGCTGGGGCATCTGGAAGGGTCAAAGTTTGATTACATTGAGAAGGAGTGCGGAATTACCATCAGCGGTAATTATGAAAGCCTGACGCCCGTGCTGGCAGACAGGCAATTGGCGCAGTCGATGAACGTGCCGGAACAGACGCCGCTGCTGCGTATTACCTCTCTTTCCTACAGCGACAGCGGCGAGTTTCTCAATTATTCGGTGATGTTCCGTAATGCCAGTGAATATCAGGTGGACTACCATTTGCGGCGCGTCCAGACCGATAATAGCCCGTTAACCCATTCCCCAGAATAGCACCGCCAGTAGCTGCGGAGTGATGATGCGCAGGAACATCACCAGTGGATACACGGTGGCGTAAGAGAGCGCAGCCGCGCCGCTAGTGGCGTGCAGGTTGTTGGCGAAGGCCAGCGCGGGTGGGTCGGTCATCGAGCCAGCCAGCATGCCGCACAACGTCAGGTAGTTCATGCGCGCAAAGATACGCGCCAGAATACCCACGGTAATAAGCGGTATCGCGGTAATGAAAATGCCGTAGCCAATCCAGCTCAGACCGTCGCCGTGTACCAGCGTCTCAACAAAATCGCCGCCCGATTTCAGGCCAACCACCGATAAAAACAGCACAATACCCAGCTCACGTAGCGCCAGGTTGGCGCTCGGCGGCATAAACCAGTACAGCTTCCCGATGCTACCGATACGCCCGAGGATCAGCGCCATAATCAGCGGCCCACCGGCGAGGCCCAGTTTTAACGCCACCGGGAAACCGGGGATAAACAGCGGCACAGAACCCAACAGTACGCCAAGCCCAATACCAATAAAGACCGGTAGCATCTGAACCTGTTGCAGTTTTTGCTGCGCGTTGCCCAGTTCAGCCGCCACGGCATCGATTGCCGCCGGACGCCCCACCAGATTGAGGATGTCACCAAATTGCAGTGTCGCGTGGCTGCTGGCGACCAGTTCTACGCCCGCACGATTGAGACGAGAGATAACCACGTCATAGCGCTGTTTGTAGTGCAAATCGCGGATTCGCTTGCCGAGCACCTTCTCGTTGGTGACCACGATGCGCTCGACTTTCATGTCGGTACCGCGCGTGGAGAGCGACGTTTCAACCTCTTTCCCGATCACCAGTTGGGCATCGTGCAGGTCAGATCGACGCCCCACCAGATGCAATAAATCACCCTGCTCAATGAGCGTGGCGGGCGATGGCACCATCAGGACATCGCCGCGTTTCAGGCGCGAGCAGATAATTTTGTCGCTGTTCAGAATGGGGACATCCTGAATCGCCATGCTATGCAGGTTTGGGTTTTCGACGCAAATGTTGATGGTTTGCAGATTTTCGTGATTGTTACCGGCTTGTTTATCAAAACGTCGGGCTTCTTTCTCGACATTAATGCGAAAGAACAGGCGCAGCAGCCACATGGTGAGGAGGATACCGCAGATGCCGAAAGGATAAGCCATCGCGTAGCTCATACCCATTTGATCGACCACATCAAACGGCACGCCAAGATCGCGCAGAATTTGTTGACCCGCGCCCAGGGCTGGCGTGTTGGTGACTGCGCCGGAGAATATCCCTAATACAACAGGCAGCGGGATATCGAAGATTTTATGCAGCAGCGTGGTGACGACGCCGCCCAGCAGCACAATCAAAATGGCGAAGAGGTTAAGCCGAAGCCCGGAGACGCGTAATGAGGCGAAGAATCCCGGCCCCACCTGAATCCCGATGGTGTAGACGAAGAGAATCAGGCCGAATTCCTGAATAAAATGGAGCATCGGGCCGCTAAGCTCGACGCCTGCCATCTCGACAAAGTGTCCTACGATTATCCCGCCAAACAGCACGCCACCAATACCGAGGCCAATGCCGCGGATCTTGACGTTGCCTATCCAGAGGCCGACGACGGCTACCAGAGCAAGCACACTGACGGTCATTGCTATATCACTCATACTATTTTCCCTGTGAATAACATTACCTGTAGTGTGGATTCTCGCAGAAATGCGGTGGGTTGTATGGGGATTTGCGCACAATTACTTTGGATTTTTAGCAGGCACAAAAAAGCCCCGTCTTAAGACGAGGCTTTAGATTGCTGACAAAGTGCGCGTTGTTGTTGCCGGATGCGGCGTAAACGCCTTATTCGGCCTACAAAATCATGCAAATTCAATACATTGCTAGCTGTTCAACGCCGGACGCTCGCTGATGGCGATACGCTGCGGGGCAATCTCTTCCGGCACGTTGCGGGTTAAATCGATATGCAACAAGCCGTTCGTGAAGGTTGCGCCTGACACTTCCATATTTTCAGCCAGTGTGAAGCTCAGGCTGAACGCCTGGGTGACCAAACCCTGATGTAACCATTTAGTCTCTTTTTCCTGCGGCTGCGGCGTGCCTTTCACGGTCAGGCGCGTGCCTTCCAGTTGAATATCCAGATCTTCCTGACGGAAACCAGCCAGCGCGAGGGTAATGCGATAGTGGTTATCGTCGCTTTTCTCGATGTTATAGGGCGGGAAGCTCTGGCTTTCACCGACGTTTTGCAACGCGTTCGCCATTTTGTCAAAACCGATCCATTGACGCAGCAGTGGGGATAAATCGTAGTTACGCATAATACATTCTCCTTCTAAGAAGCGAGTGAAGTCCTGCGAATCATGACGATTCGCATTAGGCTCCCTGACGGCAAGCCTGGGTAATTTGAGCCGCCGTAGCGGCTCACTGAATTAGTTGATTTCGATGCGGCGCGGTTTATTCGCTTCAGGAATCACGCGCTCAAGCTCGATATAGAGCAGGCCATTCACCAGGTTTGCGCCACGCACGTGGATGTTTTCCGCTAACTGGAACTTGCGTTCAAAGTTGCGCTCGGCGATCCCCTGATAGAGATAAGTACGCTCTTTCTGCTCAGCCGCATGAGCGCCTTTCACCACCAGCATGTTGTCCTGAGCGGTGATTTCCAGCTCGCTTTCAGCAAAACCGGCAACGGCAATCGCAATGCGGTAGTGGTTTTCGTCTACCAGCTCAACGTTGTACGGAGGGTAGCCGCCGTTACTCTGGGTTTGATTGTTTTCTAACAGATTGAACAGGCGGTCAAAACCAATAGCAGAACGGTATAGCGGGGATAAATCAAAGTTACGCATAATCAATAGCTCCTGAAATCAGCGAGAATTTTTACGGCCTTCCATCATGGACAGGCGGTGATACCCGAAGCACCCATCAGGCGTGCTCCTCATTGGGCTACACTCTTAAAATGTGTTCTGAGGAACGATTTTCAAGGGCATATGTCTTACTTTTTTTGCACTTTCGTGCTGAAGGCATAGACTGGGGTAGAGCACTCTTGGTTAAAGTGCGACAACCGCCACAGAGCGGGAAGCCAGGACTATCCATTTTCGCTACGGGTGGCTATAACCCGTACAGATGAGCCCTCCCGGCTCCGATACGATGATTAAATCATGATAAAAAATAATTTGCTTAAGCTGGCTCTGTTCAGTGGGATGATGTTAGTAGGCGGCTGCTCAAGCGTAATGTCGCATACGGGTGGCAAAGAAGGTACGTATCCGGGTACGCGGGCAAGCGCGACCATGCTCGGCGATGATGACAGTAACTGGGGCACCAAATCGCTGGTGGCGCTCGATATGCCATTCACAGCGGTGATGGATACCCTGCTGCTGCCGTGGGACATGTTCCGCACCGATAACTCCGTGCGTTCGCGTGTCGAAAAGAGCGAGCAGGAGACACTGGCGACAAACTCTGTTATTCCGCCAGCGCCGATGCCTTCGCCGTAATTCAGAGGCCGGTTTCGGTTACCCACAGCTGACGGAAGCCCGCCGTCTCTTCCATCCAGGCAATGTCATTGCCATCGGGTGAGAAAACGACGGCATCGGCAGACGGCGGGTTACCGTGATCGGTTGTCAAAAAGCGCACGTTTCCGCTTGCCACATCGGCTATCGCAATTCTATTTTCCAGCACAAAGCCCAATGCATTCCCTGACGGATGCCAGTTAAACGCCGACTGAATATCACTCTCAAGATGGGTAAGCTGGCGCGGCTCTCCACCTTCCGGGGATATCAGCCACAGCTGAACCACACCGCGTTCATCGCGCATCAGTACCGCGATTTCCGTGCCCTGCGGGTTGCTGCGCACCCAATGACGTGGCACATTCACCAGCCCAGGATACGCCCGTTGATGCGTGAAGGTTAAGCGACGCTGCACCACACCTGCGGGCGGCGCAGGCAGCGTGGTTTCCGTTCCGGCCAGCGGCGCTTCGCCCGGCTGTTTCCACCCCTGCTCAGTTTGCGGCAAATCAACAATGAACAACTCAGGGACTTTCTCGCCCTTCACCGACAGCGTGTCGCCAATAAACGCCAGCTTCTCATTCCCTACCCAGCCCTCTTCATAGGCGCGATTGATCTCATCGCTACCCGGCTGCGGCGCAGGCGTGGTTTTACTGATAAGAACACACCAGTGGCTTCCGCTGTATTCACGCGGATGCTGAACGGAGACATTCACCGGGCCAAACGGGACGGCAACGCCAACATTGCGCAGGTCATGCGCCGGGTTGTATTCGTGCATCACGTGGTCGTTATAGGTAAAGCTGACATTCTCACCGTTAGGGCTAAACACATGCACGTGGCTCCCGCCACGCAGCGCGCCAGGCGTGTAAGGCGCAGTGATATCCATCGCATCCAGATTGGTGGTCATACTGTTTTCAGTAATCACACCACGGCGATGGTGAAAATCGTACTGCCAGGCGGCATCCGGATTCTCCGGGCCGTGGATAAACACATATTTCTCATGCAGAGGATGAACGGTCACCACGCCGACGTGCGCACCCTGGGTAGCGCGGTAAATAACATCGAGCTCGCCGGTATGAATATTCACGCGTTCGATAGTCTCACCGGTAAATGAGGCCCCCGAAGGACGCACATCAAACACCAGCCACTGACTGTCTGGCGTCCAGGTATTGATGTTGGTGAGCTGATGATGGCAAGAAGCGAAGGTGACCTGTTTCATGGTGCAGTCCTGATGCAAGACAATTTCCGTCATCATACTTCACACAGAGTTCACTTTCAGGCATTAGCGTATCGCCATCTCAACTTTGGCGAGCAAAAAGATGGAACATTTTGACGTGGCGATTATCGGCCTCGGCCCTGCTGGCTCTGCGCTGGCGCGGAAACTGGCAGGGAAAATGCGTGTCATCGCACTGGATAAAAAACGTCAGTGCGGCACGGAAGGGTTCAGTAAACCCTGTGGCGGACTGTTAGCGCCAGATGCGCAACGGGCGTTTATTCGCGACGGAATTACCCTCCCCATTGAGGTTATCGCCAACCCACAGATATTCAGCGTTAAAACGGTCGATGTTGCCGCCGGGCTGGCCCGCAATTACCAGCGAAGCTATATCAATATTAATCGCCATGCCTTTGATTTATGGATGAAATCATTGATTCCAGACGTGGTGACCGTTCATCACGAGACGCTGTGCCGAAAGGTATGGCGTGAAGGGGAGTTATGGCACGTTCTGTTTCAGGTTAACGGTGAGGAACAACACATCACAGCCCGCTGGCTGGTCGGCGCCGACGGCGCTAACTCCCTGGTGAGGCGTCATCTGTACCCGGATCACCAAATCCGCAAATACGTGGCCATTCAACAGTGGTTCTCCGAAGCGCACGCCGTGCCGTTTTACTCCTGTATTTTCGATAACGCCGTGACAGATTGCTACTCATGGAGCATCAGCAAAGACGGCTATTTTATCTTTGGCGGCGCATATCCGATGAAAGATGGTCAGGCACGCTTTGAGGCGTTGAAAGCAAAGATGACAGATTTTGCATTTCATTTCGGCGAACCAGTTAAGAGCGAGAAATGCACGGTGCTGTTTCCCTCGCACTGGGGAGATTTTGTCTGCGGAAAAGAGAACGCGTTTTTGATTGGCGAAGCGGCGGGATTTATTAGCGCCAGTTCGCTGGAGGGGATCAGTTATGCGCTGGATAGTGCAGAAATCCTGTCTAACATGCTGCTAAATGAGCCAAATAACGCTAATCGCGCCTACTGGTGTGCCACACGAAAATTACGGTTCAAACTCTACAGCAAGATAATCAAAAGCCGGTGTTTAACATCACCGGCTTTGAGAAAGTGGATTATGCAAAGTGGTATCGCGCATATTCCACAAAATCACTCAGAGGATTATCCGACGCGTTTTACATCGCCCACCAGCAGGATGTAAGAGAGCGCACCAATTAGCGCAACCACAGAGATGTAGACCAGCGCAGGACCGAAGCCATAATCCTGCGCCAGATAGCCAATAACCAGCGGAACCGTGATACCTCCCAGACCGCCAACAAAGTTAAATACACCACCAGTGAGGCCAATCAAGCGCATCGGTGCCAGTGATGACACCAGTGACCAGGTAATAGAGGCAAAGCCATTTCCGAAGAACGCGAGCGCCATCAGGGCCATAATCCATACGGGATCGTTGGTGTAGTTAGCACCCATGATGCAAGTAGAGATCAGCAATCCACAGATAATTGGCGTTTTACGCGCCGCACCAAGTGAGAAACCTCTTTTCACCAGTCTATCGGCCAGCCAACCGGAAAGCAGAACGCCAACAAACGCAGCCAGGAAAGGTACGGTAGTCATGAAACCCGCTTTCAGCGCCGTGATACCTTTTTCCTGCGTTAAATAGTTCGGGAACCAGGTCAGGAAAAACCATAGTGTCGAAGTAACCGCAAATTGACCCAGGTATACCCCCACCAGTTTACGGTGAAACACTAACTTCCAGTCGGCGCCGGTGAGCGGTTTGCGATCGGACTTTTTCACCGGCGCATCGCCATCGACCAGACCACCGCCGTCGCGGATATAGTCCAGTTCGGCTTTGCCAAGGCCCTTCGTCAGGCGCGGCGGCTGATAAACTTTAAACCAAATCAGCGACCAGATAATGCCGATGCCGCCCGTGATAATAAAGACCCAGTGCCAGCTCAGCATCTCCTGAATCCAGATAAGCAACGGCGTCAGGAACGCCAGCCCGACAAACTGCCCTGAAGTATAAAATCCAACGGCAGAGGCGCGTTCGTGTTCCGGGAACCAACTGGTCACCATACGGTTATTCGTCGGGAACGCAGGTGCTTCAAAAATACCGGTAATGGCACGCAGACCAATTAACGACATTAACCCGGTCGCAAACCCCTGGAATAATGTTGCGACAGACCAACCGAATATTGCAATAAAGTAAGTCAGGCGTGAACCAACGCGATCAAGAAACCAACCGCCAGGTATCTGACACAAGGTATAAAGCCAGGCGAAAGCCGAAAAAACATAACCCATTTCTGCTTTAGTAATACCAAACTCTTCCTGAATATGCGCTGAAGCCACCGCCAGGTTGGCGCGGTCAACGTAACAAATCACAACTGTAATAAAGATCATTACCAGCGTCAGATAACGCCGACGACCGGGTTTTGCAGCAGTAACTGAAATATCCATCGCAATCTGTCTCCAGATTTTGGGCATAGCGAAGCCGCTCACCATGCCCTGTAATTTACAGAGGGTGTGTATTTTTTTATATTTAAAAGGAGATGGGTCTACGGAATGTGAATTACCACTCCGCTACGCTGCCATCCTCATGACGCCACAACGGGTTGCGCCAGTCTGGCGCATTTTTGCTGTATTCAATCACCTTCGCTTCGTCGATATCCACGCCAAGCCCCGGTTTCATCAACGGTTTAAAGAAACCGCCATCCATGTTGAAATCATCCTTGTTCTTCACAAAGTCGAGTAATTCTGCGCCCTTGTTGTAGTGAATGCCCATACTCTGTTCCTGAAGCACCGCATTATAAGAAACAAAGTCGATGTGCAGACAAGCCGCCAGCGCAATAGGACCAAGCGGGCAGTGCGGCGCCAGTGCCACATCATACGCTTCCGCCATACCGGCAATCTTGTAGCACTCGGTGATACCGCCAGCGTGGGAGAGATCCGGCTGTAGAATCGCAATACCGCCCGCTTCCAGCACACGTTTAAACTCAAAGCGCGAGAACATACGCTCACCCGCCGCGATGGGAATATGGGTTTGCGCCGCCAGTTTCGGATAATATTCCGCCTGTTCGGCCAGCACGGGCTCTTCAATAAACAGCGGGCGATAAGGCTCCAGCTCTTTTATCAGCACTTTCGCCATCGGCGCGCTCACGCGACCGTGAAAATCGAGGCCAAACTCGATCTGATTGCCAAAGGCTTCGCGAATTTGTGCCACCGTATTCACCGCCGCATCCACTGCGCGGGAGTTATCAATCAACCCCATTTCTTCACAACCGTTCAGTTTGAAGGTATCAAAACCAATCTCGCGCAAGGTTTTAATGCCGTCGATCACATCTGCCGGACGATCGCCGCCCACCCAACTGTAGGCTTTGATTTTGTCCCGCACCAGCCCACCCATCAGTTGCCAGACCGGGGCATTCAACACCTTGCCTTTGATATCCCATAATGCCTGGTCAATCCCGGCAATGGCGCTCATCAGAATCGGGCCGCCGCGATAAAACCCCGCTCGGTACATCACCTGCCACAGGTCGTTGATGCGTGAAGGGTCCTGACCAATCAGATAGTCGCTCAGTTCATGAACCGCCGCTTCTACCGTGCGAGCACGCCCTTCAATGACCGGTTCTCCCCAGCCCACAACGCCTTCATCAGTTTCGATTTTGAGGAACATCCAGCGCGGGGGTAAACGGTACGTCGTGATTTTGGTAATTTTCATTTCACTGCCTCTCGATATGCCTTAACAAATGCTGCTGCCTGCTGCGCGGTACGCTCAACGGATTGCCCGGCGCGATAGAGATCGCTTCCTAACCCCGCGCCAGCACACCCCGCGTGGATCCACTGCGTCAGATTCTCCGGCGTCACGCCCCCCACAGCAAAAACGGGGACATCAGGCGGAAGTACCGCTTTCAACGCTTTGATGTATTCCGGTCCGAAAGCCGAGGAGGGAAAAACTTTCAGCGCCTGCGCGCCGGCTTCAAGGGCGCTAAACGCTTCCGTCGCTGTCGCGCAGCCAGGACACACCGTCATGCCATGACTCACCGCGCGGCGGATAACATCGGTGTGAATGTTAGGGGTGACGATAAGCTTGCAACCCATTCTGGCAAGTACATCAACCTGTTCAGGTTTGAGTACCGTTCCGGCGCCAATCAGCGCTTTTTGCCCATACGCATCCACAACGGCCGGAATGCTTCTCTCCCATTCAGGGGAATTAAGCGGGATCTCGACGGCGTCAAATCCTGCGTCAATCACCGCACCAACGTGTTCGAGTGCTTCATCCGGCGTAATGCCGCGCAGTATTGCGATAAGCGGTAGTTTAGTTTGCCACTGCATGAGCGATGCTCCTTATGCCTGCCTGAAATGCGGTATCGCCGCTGACAACATTTGTCTGCTGACCCACTGCGTGAAATGCCTGCTGATAACGCGACGACAGCGCAGTGCCTGCAACGATGGTGATAACCTGCTGACACGTGAGGTCGTCGCGCATACTGGCGACTTCCGCGCCAATCAGCAGGCCAGAGAGAAATTCACTCACCTGCTCGCGGGGAAGCGTTCCCAGTACGTGCGAGGCGCGAACTTCAAAAAGCTGCGGCAAAACAGCAGGGGCGTTAAGGCCACGCTCAAGACCGGCGGCAAAAGCGCCGGGAGCGCTCTCCTGCGGGGGTAATCCCGCGCCAATCAGGGAGTGATTCAACAGCAAATGGTGCAATTCTCCGGTCATTACGGTGCGAAAATCGTGAACCTGTGTACGATCGGCTTTTACCCATTTGCAGTGCGTGCCGGGCATGACATAAAGAGAGGAAGGCGAAAGCGTGCGTGCGCCGAGTAGTTGTGTCTCCTCTCCGCGCATCACGTTTTTGTTATCGTCGCGAGAAACGCATAATCCGGGAATAATCCAGATATTGTCGCCAACGGACGTTAACGTCTCACCAATTGTTGAAAAAAAAGCAGGAACGGGGAGATAGGGCGCCATCTTCCAGCCCACATTGCTTCCCACCATTCCAGCCATAACCACTGGCGTTCCGCTTTCACGCCAGTTTTGTGTGACCTCTGCTAACACCGCGTCAGGAGATTTCCCGTTCAGGCGCGTGACACCTGCTTCAGATTGCCTGCTTTCCAGACATTGCTCGCCCTGATAAAGCCAGGCGCGCAGATTGGTCGATCCCCAGTCAATTGCGATGTAGCGAGATGTCATGTGATTTCCTTCAACCTTCGTGTCGAGCTGGCAATCATGGTGAGCGCCGCCTGCTCTGCCGCATTGCCGTCCTGATGCCGTATCGCATCAAACAGCGCTTTATGTTCCTGGAGGGTTTGCGGCATGTTGGCCTCATCTCCCATCCAGGTACGTTCAAATACTGCCCGCTGTAGCGAGCTAATCGCGATGCTAAGCTGTTGTAAAACCGGGTTGTGTACCGATTGCAGCACCGCTTCGTGATAGCGGATATCCGCTTCGTTAAATGCATCACGATCCTGGTTATTCGCGACCATATCGTTCAGCGCCGATTCAATCAGCGCCAGATCGCTGGACGTTGCCCGTTCAGCCGCCCAACGCGCGATAGCGGGTTCCACCAGATTTCGCACTTCACTCATCGCACTGATGAGCCGCGGGTCGTAGTCGTTTTCCAGCACCCACTGCAACACCTCGGTGTCGAGGTAGTTCCACTGGTTACGCGGCGCAATGAATGCCCCACGATAACGTTTCATTTCTATCAACCGCTTAGCCATCAGCGAGCGGAAGACTTCACGAATGATGTTGCGCGAGGTTTCAAACTCCTCGCAGAGTTCCGCTTCTGCCGGAAGCGCCGAACCCGGCACGTACTTACCGCTGACGATTTGTTTCCCCAGCGTGATAACGATGCGATCGGTTTTGTTGAGAGTCATGGAGAGTCCTTATGCTCTGGATGTACCGCTCTACTTTACCGCGATCGCTGACTTTCTCCTCACATTTGCACTACAAAAGCGAGTGTTTTTTGTCATCGCATGCGTTCAATGTAGTACAACAACACTTCGTTGTACTACAATTTAGATCACAAAAAAGACAATCCGTAAGAAAAATGTTAAGAATGGAGAAAATCAGATAAAAAAAACCCGCATCGGATGCGGGTTTGGATCAGGTAGGGTGTGTGCTTAATTCAGCGCAAACTTTTCAATGGCGTAGGCCACGCCATCTTCAAGGTTGGATTTAGTGACGAAGTTCGCGGCCTCTTTCACCGACGGGATGGCGTTATCCATCGCAACGCCGACACCGGCGAATTCAATCATGGCGATGTCGTTTTCCTGATCGCCGATTGCCATAATCTCTTCCGCTTTAATGCCCAGCGCATCGGCCAGTGATTTCACGCCAGTGCCTTTATTGACGCGTTTATCGAGGATTTCGAGGAAGTACGGCGCACTTTTCAGCACGGTGTACTTCTCTTTCACTTCCGCCGGAATTTTCGCAATCGCTTTATCCAGGATGGCAGGCTCATCAATCATCATCACTTTCAGGAACTGCGTCGCCGGGTCCATTTTATCGGCTTCGCAGAAGACCAGCGGGATTGTCGCAACGTAGGATTCATGCACCGTGTAATAGCTGATGTCGCGGTTGGCGGTATAAAGCGTATTGCGATCGAGGGCGTGGAAGTGCGAGCCCACTTCGCGCGCGAGCTGTTCCAGATAGCGATAGTCGTCATAGCCCAGTGCGGTTTGCGCCACCGTGCTGCCATCACCCGCTTTCTGCACCAGCGCACCGTTGTAGGTGATGCAGTAATCGCCCGGCTGTTCCATGTGCAGTTCTTTCAGATAGCTATGCACACCTGCGTAAGGACGCCCCGTAGTCAGAACGACATAAACCCCACGCGCACGCGCGTCGGCGATCGCCTTTTTGACAGCAGGAGAGATGGTATGGTCCGGCAACAGCAAGGTTCCGTCCATGTCGATTGCAATAAGTTTGATAGCCATGAATACCCCAGGTTAGATGAGTCCTTCCTCATGCTAACGCGATTCCGCTCAAAAAACAGCAGCCGTGACGGGTTAAAACGGGGATGCAACGCGCCTGGCGTGCTCCCCTTTTGTTGCGAAGTTAGCCGAAAAGTTTGCCGCTTTTCAGCAGATCCATTCCTGCGCTGAGTAAATCGTTATGCGCCTGCGGGTCAACTTCGCCCTGCGGCGAAAGCGCATCAATGACTTTCGGCAGATATTCCGCCAGCAGATTCGACGCAGAACCGGTATCGATGCCCAGTTTTTGGCCGAGATCGGAGACCGCCGGCGTGCCCAATGCCGATTCAAGCTGATCGCCACTCACCGGCTGGTTGCTGTGCTGATTGCTAATCCACGTGGACAGAATGTCACCCAACCCACCGTTTTGCAGTTTTTGCAGCAATGCCTGAATGCCGCCCTGCTCGTTCACCCAGTTCAGGATAGCCTGATACTTCCCGGCGTCGCCGTTAAGAAACGAGCCGACAACTTCATCAAAAAGCCCCATCTTCCACTCCTTTTAGTGGTGAATACATGATGAGAGAAGTATAGGTCAGTGTGGAAGGCGTGTTGGGTTATTGTCCATGAAACATTTATGGGAATTTTTGTGATCGCCAACGAAATAAGGGAACGTTCCCTTTCACTCTTTTTATTACGGCTGATACTCTTTACTAATAAATATTAGCAATCAAAACACATTCACAATAAAGATATTAATTAAGTTAATTATAAGATATCAAGATATTATCAGCCATTCAAATAACGGATGATTCCATGAGAGCGAAATTACAGGACTATTTCTCTGCGCTCGGTCGCTCATTTATTCCTGCCGTCGCGGTAATGAGCTGCTTTGCATTATTATTATCAATAGGTGCGGTACTTAAAAACCCGCACTTCGCTGCCGATCTACCCTGGCTTCAATCACCGGTTAATGCGTTTATCGCTAACCTCCTGACACAAACTGGAATGGTGATTATTGCTTATATGCCGCTGATATTTTGCCTCTCTATCGCCATTGGAATGGCGGAAAAAGGTAAGAAAGAGACCGCAGCGCTTTCAGCACTTATTGGCTACATCTTCATGCTGGTTTTTTCCGGATTAATGCTTAATGCCGCCGGAATGCTAATGAAACCGGATGTTGCCGTAAACGCACAAAGTAACGTACTGGCGATATCGCAAACCATGGCGATGCGCCAGGCAATGCAAAACGTCGTGCTCGGCATCCAAACCGTGGATACCGGCGTTCTGGGCGGTATTATGATTGGCGCGCTGTCAGCGGCGATAACGAATCACAACAGCTCGCGTAAGCTACCGTTAATCTTCGGTTTTTATCAGGGTCGACATCTCCCACCTATTCTTGCAGGTCTTAGCGGATTAGTGATTGGTTTGCTAATTCCGTTCGTCTGGCCGTGGATTGGCGGCGGGCTATATTATGCAGCTTCAGCGCTGGCGAAGGCCGGAATATTCGGTTCGTTTATGTTTGGGTTTATTGAAAAACTGCTGTTGCCGACCGGGCTACAGCATGTCTGGTATTCACTGGTGCATTACACGCCGGTCGGTGGCACGCTTGAGATTGGCGGACAGACGTACGTTGGCACAAAAGCCATTACCGTTGCGGCGCTTGCCACGCCGGATTTTAGCGAGAACATCCATCAAATTACCCGGTTATGGCTGGGTCAGGGCGATACACCCGGTAAAGTGTTTGGTATTCCCGGCGCGCTTATCGGTATCTGGCTGGCGGCGAAAGATCGCCAGCGTGTAAAAACGGTAGCTATCTCGGCCGCTGTTGCGGCTATGTTTGCTGGCGTCGTCGAGCCATTTACTTTTATGTATATGTTCCTTGCCCCACCGTTATTTTTAATTGATTGCACACTGCAGGGGATCTCTTTCGCTATTCTCGACGCAACAAATACGTCTTATCTTGGCGGCAGTACATTAATTGAAATCCTCTTCAACGGTATATTACAGGGTCATAAATCGACATGGATACCGATTGTGCTTCTCGGTATTGCGCTGTTCTTTATCTACCTTTTCACCTTTAAATGGTATATCGAGAAATTCAATATCCCAACACCGGGCCGTGAAGGTACAGAAGATACCGATGCGGTAAAAGAGCTGGAAATTCGATCATCAAAACTCTTGCGACAAAATGCTTCTACTGATGATGTCGCGAAAGAAATCCTGGAAAAACTGGGTGGTAAAGGAAATATAAAGGAAATTAACAACTGTATTTCCCGTCTGCGTATCAAAATTATTTCCCCACAGCAGGTCGATATGAACGGAATGAAAACCATCACCGATGCGCTCGGCGTGACACATCCTGCCCCGGATGAATTTCATATTATTTTTGGCATGCGCGTGAGCGAATATCGCGATGCCTTTGATAGCGTCGTTGAAACGGCGTAAGGAAGAGAGATGTCAGGAACAACGCAAATTTTGCTGGAAGCCCCTCTTTATGCTGAAGCGGACGTTATCGTGGTCGGCGCCGGGCCAGCGGGCGTCGCCGCGGCAATTTCCGCAGCTCGCAGCGGTGCGAGTGCCATTCTGGTTGAACGTTCCGGGCAACCGGGGGGAATGGCTACCCTTGGTACGGTCAGTATTTTTATGACGATTGGTAATCTGACCGGGATTTATCGGGAAATTATTACCGCCATTCGCCCCGATTTTTTGCTGCAAAACACGCAGCCAGAGAAACTCAAAATTCAGTTCAACCCTCTGCTGCTACGCTACCACCTGAACAGGATGATTGAGCAGGAAAATATTCAGCTGCTTTATCACACCGATTTTATCGCACCGGTAGTGGAGAACGGTACGGTGAACGCGGTGGTCGTGAAAACACGGGAAGGCGTGAAAACGCTGAAAGGTCGCGTAGTGATTGATTGCACCGGCAATGCGGAAGTCGCCATCGCCGCTGGAGCCCCTTATGAAACCGGGCGCGATGAAGATGGTTTAACACAGCCGATGACGCTGATGTTCCAGATGCAGAATACCGGCAGCCCGGTACAGGCAGCGTTACCTGATGGATGTTATCACTATGAAAATGTAGAGGATTTACCGCAAGGGCGCCGTTTGCTATGGGAACTGAAACCCGACGGTACGCTTATCGTTAATATGACTCGCGTAAAAGGCAACGGCGCGCTAATTGCCGATAGCAGCCGTGCGGAAGTTGAGGCGCTGAAACAGGTTTTCTCCGTCACCAATTATCTGCAGCGTAACGGCTTTGAAAACTACATTTTGTCGCATATCGCCGCCGAAACGGGCGTTCGCGAAAGCCATCGCATCTGCGGAATGTACACGCTTACGGAAGATGATCTGCTCAACGCGCGTCGCTTTGAAGATGTTGTCGCGCAAACCAATTACGAAATTGATATTCATAGCCCCTAGGGTGAAAAAGTCTGTCATGAGCGAAAAATTGATAGCTACGACATCCCCTATCGCTGCCTGGTACCACAAAACATCAAAAGCTTGCTGGTTGCCGGACGTACCCTGTCGGCGAGCCACGTCGCGCTCTCTTCCGCACGCGTGATGCCTACCTGTTTTGCTTTGGGCCAGGCCGCCGGGATCGCCGCAGCACTGGCAGTGGACGCGAAATGCGCGGTGGCGGATATTGCCATTGAGGCGCTCCACCAGCAGATGAAAAAGCAGGGTGTGGCGTTTTTTTAAACCAGAGATGAACTAAAAGAACAAGGATCGTTCGATGAAAAAGCGGCTTTTTATCTTTATTTTACCCGCAGTTATGTCGCTCGGCGGATGCACCACCATGATGCTTGAGAGTCATGTTGATGATGTCCATAGAGAGGGGCAGGTTGTTACAACCGATAAGATTATCGGCTTTACTAAAGATGACAAGAGCGGCAAATGGATGCTGGCTGGGGAAAAAATGAATTATCTTTTTTCTATGCGAAGTAGCCTGGCCAAACTTATGGATACGCCTGATTTTGATAAGCGCTTCATAAATTCAATCTATTCTCCTGTCGTTATTTATTATAAATATAATTACGGATTTACTTTACGTTTAGACACAAACTCACTTAACGATGAGCAATTAAGAAAACTGGGAGCGTTGGATCCAGATTTCAACGTAAGGAACAACAAAGACGCTTTCGACTTTTCTACTCTCAACAAGGGAAGTGATGACAAAACTGTATTTATCGATAAAAATGCGAATGACCAGATTGAGCGTATTAATAAGCCCTTTAATCTGGAGATCAGAGAGAAGGGTACTGCTTACAGCAAGGCGCTCTACCCCCTATCCGTCGCTGTCGATATCGTCACCTCCCCGCTACAACTGCTGGCGTTGCCGTTTGTGATTCCGAACTTGCATCAGTAGACGAAAAAAAACGCCTGAATAAATTCAGGCGTTCCATGCTGGTATTGTTTTTCCGGATGGCGGCGTAAACGCCTTATCCGGCCTACAATAGATCATTGTAGGCCCGGTAAGCGCAGCGCCACCGGGCATTTGCCAACGGTTTAGATATCGATATTCGCCGCTTTCAGGGCGTTCTCTTCGATAAACGCGCGACGCGGTTCAACGGCATCCCCCATCAGGGTGGTGAACAGCTGGTCGGCGGCAATCGCATCTTTCACGGTAACGCGCAGCATGCGGCGGCTTTCCGGATCCATGGTGGTTTCCCACAGCTGTTCCGGGTTCATCTCGCCCAGACCTTTATAACGCTGGATAGCCAGACCACGACGGGATTCTTTCACCAGCCACTCCAGCGCCTGCTCGAAGCTGGCAACCGGCTGACGGCGTTCACCACGTTCGATAAACGCATCTTCTTCCACCAGACCACGCAGTTTCTCGCCCAGCGTGCAGATACGGCGATATTCCGGCCCAACCACGAATTCGTGATCCAGCGGATAATCAGTATCAACGCCGTGTGTACGCACGCGAATGATCGGTTCGAAGTGGTTCTGTTCGCTGTTATGGCGAACATCAAACTTCCACAGGCTGCCGTGCTGTTCGTTTTCGTTCAGCTCGGTAACCAGCGCATTCACCCAACGGGTGACGGTCTGTTCATCAGACAGATCAGCTTCGGTCAGCGTCGGCTGATAAACCAGTTCTTTGAGCATGGATTTCGGGAATCGACGCTCCATACGGCCAATCATTTTCTGCGTGGCGTTGTATTCAGAAACCAGTTTTTCCAGCGCTTCACCCGACAGAGCTGGCGCGCCTTCAGTGGTATGCAGCGTTGCACCGTCCAGCGCAATGGTAAGCTGGTACTGATCCATCGCTTCATCATCTTTGATGTACTGTTCCTGCTTGCCTTTCTTCACTTTGTAGAGCGGCGGCTGCGCGATGTAGACGTGGCCACGTTCCACAATTTCCGGCATCTGACGGTAGAAGAAGGTCAGCAGCAGGGTACGGATGTGCGAACCATCGACGTCCGCATCGGTCATGATGATGATGCTGTGATAGCGCAGTTTATCCGGGTTGTACTCGTCACGACCAATGCCGCAACCCAGCGCGGTAATCAGCGTGGCGACTTCCTGAGAAGAGAGCATCTTGTCGAAGCGCGCCTTCTCAACGTTGAGGATTTTACCTTTCAGCGGCAGGATCGCCTGGTTCTTACGGTTACGCCCCTGTTTTGCAGAGCCGCCCGCAGAGTCCCCTTCCACAAGGTACAGTTCGGAGTGCGCCGGGTCGCGTTCCTGGCAGTCAGCCAGTTTGCCCGGCAGGCCTGCTAAGTCGAGCGCGCCTTTACGGCGGGTCATTTCACGAGCACGACGTGCGGCTTCACGCGCGCGCGCGGCATCGATAATTTTGCCAACCACGATTTTCGCGTCGGACGGATTTTCCAGCAGGTATTCGCTCAGCAGTTCGTTCATCTGCTGTTCCACCGCCGATTTCACCTCAGAAGAAACCAGTTTGTCTTTGGTCTGAGAAGAGAATTTCGGGTCCGGCACTTTCACGGAGACTACCGCAATCAGGCCTTCACGCGCATCGTCACCGGTGGCGCTGACTTTGGCTTTTTTGCTATAGCCTTCTTTGTCCATGTAGGCGTTCAGGGTACGGGTCATCGCCGCACGGAAGCCAGCCAGGTGCGTACCGCCGTCGCGCTGCGGAATGTTGTTGGTGAAGCAGTAGATGTTTTCCTGGAAGCCATCGTTCCACTGCAACGCAACTTCGACGCCGATACCGTCTTTTTCAGTGGAGAAATAGAAGATATTCGGGTGAATTGGCGTTTTATTTTTGTTGAGATATTCAACAAACGCCTTGATGCCGCCTTCGTAGTGGAAGTGGTCTTCTTTGCCGTCACGCTTGTCTTTCAGGCGAATAGACACGCCGGAGTTGAGGAATGACAATTCGCGCAGGCGTTTCGCCAGGATGTCATACTCAAATTCGGTGACGTTAGTAAAGGTTTCAAGGCTCGGCCAGAAGCGAACCATTGTCCCGGTTTTTTCGGTTTCACCAGTGACAGCAAGGGGTGCTTCTGGTACGCCGTGCGCGTAAATCTGACGGTGAACTTTGTTATCGCGCTGGATAACCAGTTCCAGTTTCTGCGACAGGGCGTTAACCACGGAAACGCCTACGCCGTGCAGACCGCCGGAAACTTTATAGGAGTTATCATCGAATTTACCGCCTGCGTGCAGTACGGTCATGATAACTTCGGCGGCGGACACGCCCTCTTCCGGGTGAATGCCGGTTGGGATACCACGGCCATCATCCTGTACGGATACGGAGTTATCGCTATGGATGGTGACAACGATGTCTTTACAGTACCCTGCGAGCGCTTCGTCGATAGCGTTATCCACAACCTCGAATACCATGTGGTGCAGACCGGTGCCGTCATCCGTGTCGCCGATATACATACCCGGGCGCTTACGCACCGCATCCAGCCCTTTCAGGACTTTGATACTGGAGGAGTCATAAGAATTCGACATCAACGTTTCTCGCTCATTTAAACTTGGGTTAATCCGTTATTTTACCCTTTTCCACGGTAAACATCTTCGAATTTTCATCCGACATGTCTATAACGTGTTCAGCGCTGATCGCGCTGACAAAAACCTGTGACTGCGTCGCTTTTAAGCGGCTGGCCAGCAGCCCGCGACGCGCGTCATCAAGTTCAGAGGCAAAATCATCTATCAGGTACAGGCAGCGCCGACCGCTTTCGCGGGTCAGAAACTCGCCTTGTGCCAGGCGCAGTGCGCACATCAGCAGCTTAAGCTGCCCGCGCGACAGCGTATCTTCCACCGGTGCGCCGTCGGCGCGTATGCGAAAGTCCGCTTTATGCGGGCCGTGCGCGGTGTAGGTCAGCATTCTGTCACGCTCGAAGTTCCGCTCCAGCACCTCGGCATAATCCGTCTCTTTTTCCCAGCCGCGCTGGAATGAGAAGGTGAGGGAGAACTCCGGTAAAAACTGTTTGCAGGTATCCGCCATATCCTCGGCGATACCGGTGCTGTATTCGGCACGCCAACTGCTGATTTGTTCCGCCAGGGGAATCAATTCTTTATCCCAGGGGCGTAGCTGTTCATAGCGGCTGACCTGGCGTAGCGCGGCGTTGCGCTGTTTCAGCAAGCGCTTGAGGTTGCTCCAGGCGGTAAAGAACCCGGCTTCATTGTGGAAGCATCCCCAATCGAGGAATGCTCTTCTGTATTTGGGGCCGCCGTTGAGTAAAGTAAACCCCTCGGGCGTGATGAGCTGCATCGGCATCAGCAGCGCCAGTTCGGCAACTTTGTGACCGTCGGTGCCGTCGATGCGTACTTTGCTGTCGCCCAGCTTATCTTTGGTGAGGCCGATGGTGGTTTCGCGCTCTTCGCCCTGCAAACGTCCGTGCAGCACGAACGCATCCTGTTCATGGCGAATCACGCGGCCAATCTGCAAACTGCGAAACGCCCGGCCATGGCCGAGCGTATAGATGGCTTCCAGCACGCTGGTTTTGCCACTGCCGTTTGCGCCAACCAGGAAGTTAAAGCCGGGAGATAAGGCGAGATCCGCGCTTTCGATGTTGCGAAAGTCGCGGATCAACAAGCGGGTGAGCGACATTACAGTCTCATTGGCATGACAACATAGGCAGCCGACTGTGATGCGGCATCTTCAATCTGAACGCTGGACACAGAGTCCGTCAGCAAAATACGTACGTTTTCACATTTCAGCGCATTCAGCACGTCGAGGACGTAACTGACGTTAAAGCCAATTTCCATCTCGGTGCCGGAATAGTTGACGTCCAGAATCTCTTCCGCTTCTTCCTGTTCCGGGTTGTTGGCGGTGATTTTCAGCTGATTTTCGCTGACAAACAGACGCACGCCGCGGAATTTTTCGTTGGAAAGAATGGCCGCACGTGCGAACGCCTGCTTGAGAATATCGCAGCCAGCATCCAGATGTTTGTCCGGGTTCTTCGGCAATACGCGGCGATAATCCGGGAAACGACCATCTACCAGCTTAGAAGTGAAGATAAAATCGCCGACATGCGCACGGATGTTATTACTGCCAATTTGTACGCGCAGTGGGTTATCACCACCGTCGAGCATACGCATCAGTTCAATTACGCCTTTACGCGGCACGATCACCGAATGGTTCGGCAGCGATTCGCCGATCGGCATAGAGCATACCGCCAGACGGTGACCATCGGTCGCCACGGTGCGCAGCTCTTCACCTTCGGTTTCGAACAGCATGCCGTTTAAGTAATAGCGAACGTCCTGATGCGCCATCGAGAACTGGGTCGCTTCAATCAGACGTTTCATGGTCGCCTGTGGCAAGGTGAATTCCACCTCGCTCTGCCAGTCGTCCAGATTCGGGAAATCTGCGGCAGGCAATGTGGAAAGCGAGAAGCGGCTACGGCCAGAACGGACCAGCATGCGGTCGCCTTCCAGCTGCACGGCGATCTCGGCGCCTTCCGGCAGACCACGGCAGATATCGAAGAATTTACGCGCCGGGACGGTGGTCGCGCCGGGTTCGTGCGCCTGTACCAGCGCCACGCGAGCGACCATCTCCATTTCTAAATCGGTACCGGTCAATGACAGCGTACCGTCAGCGACCTGCAACAACAGGTTTCCGAGAATAGGCAGCGTCGGGCGGCCACCTAACGGGCCACTCACCTGTTGTAACGGTTTTAATAAATGTTCACGTTCTACGGTAAATTTCATAGCGTCACGACGATAATGTTCTGATTAAATTTGAAAAATCTTCTTTGATATCGTGGCTCTCTTCACGCAACTGCTCAATCTTGCGGCAGGCATGAAGCACGGTAGTATGGTCACGACCACCAAATGCGTCACCAATTTCTGGCAGACTGTGGTTGGTCAGCTCTTTAGCCAGCGCCATCGCCATTTGACGCGGACGCGCCACCGAACGGGAACGCCGTTTGGAGAGCAAATCCGCCACCTTAATCTTGTAGTACTCGGCCACCGTCTTCTGAATATTGTCGATAGTGACCAGTTTTTCCTGCAGCGCGAGCAAATCGCGCAGCGCTTCGCGAACGAAGTCGATAGTGATAGCCCGGCCCGTAAAGTTGGCGTTGGCAATCACGCGATTCAGTGCCCCTTCCAGCTCACGCACGTTAGAGCGTAGACGCTTGGCAATAAAGAACGCCACCTCACCCGGCAGACGAATGTCGTTCTCGTCGGCTTTTTTCATCAGAATGGCCACGCGGGTTTCCAGTTCCGGCGGCTCAATCGCCACCGTCAGGCCCCAACCAAAGCGGGATTTCAGACGATCTTCCACGCCGTTGATCTCTTTTGGATAGCGATCCGACGTCAGGATGATCTGCTGATTACCTTCCAGCAGGGCGTTAAAGGTGTGGAAAAACTCTTCCTGGGATCGTTCTTTATTGGCAAAGAACTGGATGTCATCGATAAGCAGCGCATCGACAGAGCGATAGTAGCGTTTGAACTCTTCAATGGCGTTGTTTTGCAGGGCTTTTACCATGTCCTGCACAAAACGCTCGGAGTGCATGTACACCACTTTGGCATTCGGTTTACGCGCGATGATGCCGTTACCGACCGCATGTAATAAGTGCGTTTTACCGAGGCCCGTACCGCCGTATAAAAACAGCGGGTTATACGCGCCGCCAGGGTTGTCCGCCACCTGACGCGCCGCCGCGCGTGCCAGCTGGTTCGACTTACCTTCAACGAAGTTATCGAACGTGTGTTTTACGTTGACGTTGGAGCGGTAAGAAGGCTCAGCCGGGGCCGGTACGTTATCCCAACCCTGACGCGGTGCGGGCACGGCACGTGGCGTATGCACCTGCGCAGCCTGTGCTGGGATCGCGACGTTTGCCGTCTCTTTGAGGGTATGGGTGACCGGTTTGGTGCCCACTTCAAAGCGCAGTTGTGGGGCGTCAGAACCGCAGAAATCATTCAGCAGCCCGTTGATATTGTTCAGGTATTTATCTCTTACCCAATCAAGCACAAAACGATTTGGCGCGTACAGGGCCAGCGTGTTATCGCTCAGTTCCGCCTGCAACGGGCGGATCCACATGCTGAATTCTGTGGCTGGTAACTCATCCTGCAATCGGGCAAGACACTGCTGCCAAAGCGAAAGTGACACGGCGGACTCCACTCGAAAAAAAGTCGATACACATCATCGTTCAGGCGACCCTGTCAGGGTGCTGTTGATGAACCGGCCTGACATAAACTGTCGGGGACTCACTCAGTAGCCGCAGATGCGGCCTGAATAGTGCTGTGTATAAGATTAAAAAGTTCGTGATTATTGGCACACGTCGAAAAGACCCAATGCACAAGGGTGACGTGCGAACCGCTCTTTGCGGTTTTCCACAAAACACCTCGGCTGCCCGTGGGCAGTAGCGCAACCAGAAACACCGGAAGCGTTCAGTGTGTTTTCCTGACCAGGATCCGTGGATCCGATCAGGACCGCGGATCATAGCCTAAACTGAGCCAGAGATCTTCTGTTTCTCACAGATTCTTCCCGATTTATCCACAGGAAGGATCGAGACCGGCTAAGTGTAAACGATCCGCAAGAGAAGGAGGGACGATTTACGCCGCATATTGGAAAAATTAATGAGTACCGACAAATTTTTGCTTAAATGATCTAATAAAGATCCTGGATGATCCTTGCGCTTTGATGGTCAGGCCGTATAATCCCCGACCCAGCGCATGCTACGTGCCTACAGGCGTCAGATGTTGCTCATTTTCCGTGCTAATCGCTACAAAAAACGTGGTAAATTGCGCGGTAAATAAGGAAAGAGAATTGACTCCGGAGTGTACAATTATTACAATCCGGCCTCTTTAATCACCCATGGCTTCGGTGTCCATCGTTCGATTTTCGGGCGGATATCCAATAAAGCCATTGAATTTATTCAAGTTTAGGTAGAAATCGCCATGAAACGCACTTTTCAACCGTCTGTACTGAAGCGCAACCGTTCTCACGGCTTCCGTGCTCGTATGGCTACTAAAAATGGTCGTCAGGTTCTGGCACGTCGTCGTGCTAAAGGCCGCGCTCGTCTGACCGTTTCCAAGTAATAAAGCTAACCCCTGAGTGGTTAAGCTCGCATTTCCCAGGGAGTTACGTTTGTTAACTCCCACTCATTTCACATTCGTCTTCCAGCAGCCACAACGGGCTGGCACGCCGCAAATCACCATCCTCGGCCGCCAAAATTCGCTGGGGCATCCCCGTATCGGTCTTACAGTCGCCAAGAAAAATGTTAAGCGTGCGCATGAACGCAATCGGATTAAACGTCTGACGCGTGAAAGCTTCCGTTTACGTCAACATGAACTCCCGTCTATGGATTTCGTGGTGGTGGCGAAGAAAGGGGTTGCAGACCTCGATAACCGTGCTCTTTCGGAAGCGTTGGAAAAATTATGGCGCCGCCATTGTCGCCTGGCTCACGGCTCCTGATAGCCCTCATTCGGGTCTATCAACGCCTGATTAGTCCGCTACTCGGGCCGCATTGCCGTTTCACTCCTACCTGTTCACAATACGGAATTGAGGCATTGCGCAGGTTTGGAGTGATAAAAGGCAGTTGGTTGACAGTGAAACGCGTATTAAAATGCCACCCTTTACACCCAGGTGGAGACGACCCCGTCCCCCCCGGACCTTTTAATACCAGAGAACACTAACGATGGATTCGCAACGCAATCTTCTCATCATCGCTTTGTTGTTCGTGTCTTTCATGATCTGGCAGGCTTGGGAGCAGGATAAAAATCCTCAACCTCAGCAGCAGACCACGCAGACTACGACCACCGCAGCGGGTAGCGCCGCCGACCAGGGCGTACCGGCCAGTGGCCAGGGGAAACTGATTACGGTGAAAACCGATGTGCTCGAGCTGACCATCAACACCCGTGGTGGTGATGTTGAGCAGGCACTCCTGTTGGCTTACCCGAAAGAACTCAAATCTTCTGAGCCGTTCCAGTTACTGGAAACGACGCCGCAGTTTATCTATCAGGCACAAAGCGGCCTGACCGGTCGTGATGGCCCGGATAACCCGGCAAATGGCGATCGTCCGCTGTATAACGTCACCAGCGATACTTTCGTGATGGCCAATGGTCAGAACGAACTGGTTATCCCGATGACCTATACCGATAAAGCGGGCAACACCTTCACCAAAACCTTCACCCTGAAAAAGGGCGAGTATGCGGTGAACGTGGGCTATAGCGTGCAGAACAGCAGCGAGAAACCGTTAGAGTTGTCCACCTTTGGTCAGCTTAAGCAGTCCATCAATCTGCCGACTCACCGCGATACGGGCAGCAGCAACTTTGCGCTGCACACCTTCCGAGGCGCTGCATACTCCACGCCTGACGCGAAGTATGAAAAATACAAATTCGATACCATTGCAGATAACGAAAACCTGAACGTCAGCTCTAAAGGCGGTTGGGTGGCGATGCTGCAACAGTACTTTGCAACGGCATGGGTTCCGCGTAACGATGGCTCCAACAACTTCTATACCGCTAACCTCGGTAATGGCGTTGCAGCAATCGGCTACAAATCTCAGCCTGTTCTGGTTCAACCGGGTCAAACCGGTACCCTGGGCAGCACCCTGTGGGTTGGCCCGGAAATTCAGGATAAAATGGCAGCCGTTGCGCCGCACCTGGATCTGACCGTTGATTACGGTTGGTTGTGGTTCATCTCTCAGCCGCTGTTCAAACTGCTGAAATGGATCCACAGCTTCCTGGGTAACTGGGGCTTCTCCATCATCGTTATCACCTTCATCGTTCGTGGCATCATGTACCCGCTGACTAAAGCGCAGTACACCTCCATGGCGAAGATGCGTATGCTGCAGCCGAAGATTCAGGCAATGCGTGAGCGTCTGGGCGATGACAAACAGCGTCAGAGCCAGGAAATGATGGCCCTGTACAAAGCAGAGAAAGTTAACCCACTGGGCGGTTGCTTCCCGCTGCTGATCCAGATGCCAATCTTCCTTGCGCTGTACTACATGCTGATGGGCTCCGTTGAACTGCGTCATGCGCCGTTCGCACTCTGGATCCACGACTTGTCTGCACAGGACCCGTACTACATCCTGCCGATTCTGATGGGCGTGACGATGTTCTTCATTCAGAAGATGTCGCCGACCACTGTAACCGACCCGATGCAGCAGAAGATCATGACCTTTATGCCGGTCATCTTCACCGTGTTCTTCCTGTGGTTCCCATCAGGTCTGGTGCTGTACTATATCGTCAGCAACCTGGTGACCATTATTCAGCAGCAGCTGATTTACCGTGGTCTGGAGAAACGTGGCCTGCATAGCCGCGAAAAGAAAAGCTCCTGATTCGGTGTAGGCCGGGTAAGCGTAGCGCCACCCGGCAATCGGAACAATAATGATAGGGCGGTCTCATGACCGCCTTTTTTTATTTGTATTGGACGAGACATATCATGAGCCATAACGACACGATCATCGCCCAGGCCACCCCTCCGGGACGCGGTGGGGTGGGTATTCTGCGCATCTCTGGCCTGAAAGCGCGTGAAGTAGCAGAAGCCGTACTGGGCAAACTGCCTAAACCTCGCTACGCCGACTATTTGCCGTTCAAAGATGTCGATGGTACCGCGCTGGATCAGGGCATCGCCCTGTGGTTCCCCGGACCAAACTCGTTTACCGGTGAAGACGTGCTGGAACTTCAGGGACACGGCGGCCCGGTGATTCTGGACCTGCTGCTCAAACGTATTCTGGCGATCCCGGGCGTGCGTATCGCAAAGCCGGGAGAATTCTCCGAGCGTGCATTCCTGAACGATAAGCTTGATTTAGCGCAGGCAGAAGCGATTGCTGACCTGATTGACGCCAGTTCAGAGCAAGCGGCGCGTTCAGCCCTGAACTCGTTACAGGGGGCGTTTTCTGCACGCGTAAACCACCTGGTGGAAGCACTCACTCACCTGCGCATCTACGTGGAAGCCGCCATCGACTTCCCGGACGAAGAAATTGATTTCCTCTCGGACGGTAAAATCGAAGCGCAGCTCAACAATGTGATGACCGATCTCGACGCCGTGCGTGCCGAAGCGCGTCAGGGCAGCCTGCTGCGTGAAGGGATGAAAGTGGTGATTGCCGGACGCCCTAATGCCGGGAAATCGAGCCTGCTGAATGCGCTGGCAGGGCGTGAGGCGGCTATTGTTACCGATATAGCAGGCACCACGCGCGACGTGCTGCGTGAACATATTCACATCGACGGCATGCCGCTACATATCATCGATACGGCGGGCCTGCGTGAAGCCAGCGATGAAGTGGAACGCATCGGTATTGAGCGCGCCTGGCAGGAGATTGAACAGGCCGACCGTGTGCTGTTTATGGTTGATGGCACCACCACTGACGCCGTTGACCCGGCGGCTATCTGGCCTGACTTTATCGCTCGCCTGCCGGCAAATCTGCCAATAACGGTGGTCCGTAACAAAGCGGATATCACTGGCGAGCCGCAGGGACTGAGCGAGGTGAATGGTCACTCACTGGTTCGCCTCTCCGCGCGTACCGGCGATGGCGTGGAAGTGCTGCGCAACCATCTCAAACAGAGTATGGGCTTTGAAACCAATATGGAAGGCGGCTTCCTGGCGCGTCGTCGCCACTTGCAGGCGCTGGAGCAGGCCGCAGAACATCTCCAGCAGGGCAAGGCGCAGCTATTAGGCGCATGGGCGGGTGAACTGCTGGCTGAAGAGCTGCGCCTCGCCCAGCAAGCTCTGAGTGAGATTACCGGGGAATTCACCTCCGATGATTTGCTGGGCCGGATTTTCTCGAGTTTTTGTATTGGTAAATAAGTTTTAGTCCATCCTCGTCCGTGAACGTTCACTAACCCGCATTAACTACCTGTTAATGCGGTTTTTTACTTTCCGTACTCGTCCATAGTCGTGCGGATTCATCCGCGATTTTTGTGTCCTGAATTGTGCCCATCGTTAAATCCCTCGCGTGCCATTGTTTGTTTTTTGAGCTAAAAATCACATCAAATGGACACAAAAAACGGTATAAAAAATGCTCAAATCTGCCTTCTCATGGACACAGTGAAAAAGAAGGCGTTAATAATCCAATATTAAACAATCTATTAGAAAGGATGCTCATGGACACACTGTAGAGGTGAGATATGGCACTTTCAGATACCAAACTACGCACACTTGCTCCCAGAAACCGCCCCTGGCAACTTGCCGATCATGACGGGTTGGTGATTGAAGTTCTTCCCACCGGACGAAAAATCTGGCGTTTCCGCTACCGCTTTGACAACAAATCGCAAAAGATCACGCTGGGCGAATACCCTGCTTTCTCACTTGCAGAAGCGCGGCTTTGGCGTGAAAAGTGCCGCTCAATGGTTGCCCATGGCATCCATCCCGCGCAGAAAAAGCAGGAAGAAAAGCTTAAACAGAAAGACCCAACGACAGTCAAAACATTCGCCAAACGCTGGCTGACCGATATCGTTGAAAAAAGTAACCGCGATCCGCGCAACATCACTCGCGTTATCGAGAAGGACATCATTCCCATCATCGGGAAGCTGGAACTCGAAGAACTCACAACTGCCCACATTCAGGTCGTGCTCGACCGCATCAAACAACGAGGTTCGGATCACGTCGCGCTACTAACGCGAAATGTGCTTAAACGCATGTTGGCCTATGCGATTTCCAGGGGAATCATATTCAACAACCCGGCAGCCGCTATCGAGGCTCGTTATATCGCACAAGCAACAAGCCGTGACGTGGCGCTAACAGCAGAAGAGATCGGCATCCTGTTACGGGGGATCTACACCTCTAATATGAACCGACGCCACAAACTGGCTCTGCACCTGCTGATCATCTGCATGGTGCGTAAATCGGAGATGATTGAAGCGACATGGAGCGAAGTTAACTTCAACGCGCTGGAATGGCGTATCCCCGGCGAAAGAATGAAGATGGATAACCCGCATATTGTTCCGCTGTCAAAGCAGGCGCTGGCGATGTTCGAAGAGTTAAAATTTCTGGCCGGAGATTCTCCATACGTCTTCCCCAGCCGAAACGACCACCGACGCCCGATCTCCAAAACAACGCCGAACTGTGCGGTGCGTACACTGGATCTGAACGTCAGGGATTTTGTTATTCATGGCTTCCGGCGTACTGCCAGCACATTGCTACATGAGCAAGGCTACAACTCCGACTGGGTAGATAAATGCCTGTCGCATAAGATTGGCGGCGTTCGCGGTGTCTACAACCGTGCGGAGTACCTGAATCAACGCTGTGAGATGCTTCAGTCCTGGGCGGACTTTGTTGATGCTCAGATTGAGGAGGGGCGGAAGGTGGTTATCGGGAAGTTTGGGAAGGCTTATGAGATAAATAGATAAATAGATAAATAGATAAATAGATAAATAGATAAATAGATAAATTGGAATACAAAAAAACTCATCATGAAAATTGCTCACATGAATATTTTTAAAACCAATCCCTTATACTTTGATAAGGGATTGGTTTCGGGATTTAAATTTCTATTGAATTAATTACACTTGTATCAATTGATATCAGTTGCTCAATTCTATTCTGTATCTCAATATTATTTGAGGGTGTCTCAATTGAAATTAACAAGGAAAACCTAGCAATACTAGATTGCCGCTTCTCTTTTTTTAACTCTTTCCACCACCCGCTAACAGGGAATATTGCAATATATTTTTTATCTGCGAGTTCTGCAGCAGTCCCAGACCAAACATCACTGTGAATTGAACCTTTACTCCGTAATTTTTGCCCTAAAAACCATTGGTTTGAATCACTATTTCCTGAATCAACATCATCTATCTCATCTCTATATTTTTTATTTATCCGATATACAAACTCTTGAGAATCCTCACCAGCACTATTGAAATCAAACCTCAATCCATATGAGCTATATTTATATTTATTCTGCCATCCTCTTTCCCCTGGGTTTGGCTCAATAAAATATGACAATGTTACCCTCAACTTTACATCCTCACTAGCCAACTGAAGTAATACATCTTCTGGCCATGGTAATGTATAGAGTGCCATTTTATTAAGTTTCCCATCTTCAGTATATGGCTGTAGCTGATCCTCAACAATCATATTAACAGATTTATTACCACTTGAAATAGCTTTTACCAAATTTGGGTAACCATAGCCTGCAGCTCTTAATAGATTTTCAACATCTTGTTTGTTTTTATAAGGCGAAAATCTATTATAAATCTCCTGTGGCCACTCTGCACTATGAACAATCAATGCACGAATTGTTTCAGGCCAATAGTTAGGGTACTTACTCCATATTTTAGATATAAACCCTGAAGCTAATGCTGTCGCTGCACTTGTCTCTGCAAATTTTGTAAAATAAATTCCAGAATTACTTTGATTGGACGTTGTTGTAAGACTAAGTTCCTCTAAGTCTGCAGGGAAATTATAGGTTGTATCAAAACCATAATTACCGCCTTCAAAAATTACATCCGGTTTTATTGGTGAATTTCTTAACCATCGTAGAGATGTTGTAGTTGTGGGCCCTAAATCTGTGAGTTTGGCAACAGGTACATATCCAGGAGTACGAATATTATTCTCACTAGCCCAATATCCAATAGTAAGTGCATTGTAAGAGTTGGCAGGATCTTCAATTGAGGATGTTATGTTTGAATTAGGGTAGTCAGATATATATTGCGGTTCCATATTACCAGCTGAAATAACGAATAATCGCCTAGATTCATCGTCAGGTGTACCAGAAGAAAGCTCATCTATTTTTGCTGACCAACTACTCGGTATTCCTCTTAGACTATATTCTGATGTTACAGCCATCGTATAAATTCTATTGCTAGACGGTTCAATTGACTCAATGCTATAAACCGCATCTGTAGTTATAGAACCATAAAGCTTAGGATCATTATACCCTACATCTGGTAGTATTTTAACTGATTCGATTTTTGCTGTTATTTCTACATTAGACGATTGTAATGTATTTTTTAGATCACCAAGAACAACTAATCCAGCAATACCCGTACCATGACCTTTTTGATCATCGGGGTTCCAATGTGGCTCTGCAGAAATAACACATTTAGAATTCGTGAACTGCTGTAAAAGGGGATGAGTATAAGTTACACCGGTATCTAAAATACATACGGGAATCTGGCTATCAGAAAGCGTATATGTAATATTTTGAGTCCATTTAAATTGCTGTGTCGGTTTTAAATCAAGGAAATCAACACTAACTGTATTTGCTGGTCTAATTTCTGCTATTTGTTGGAGCATTGTTTGCAGAAGTTGTAATTGATTTATAGAAGCACAAACAATCTTAACCAATCTATCTCTGAAAACAATCCGCCCATTCATTATAGTTATGTTTAACGTTGTTGCAATGTTTTGAATTTTCTCTTCTAAGACATCTGCATCTATGCTTGAAATATCTAGCCAAACCTCAGTATTTATAATTAAATCTTTATTTAAAGGTAACGACTTTTCAGAAAGCCATAAAGAACTTATATCTCCATAATCAATTTCAGATATTGATTCAATCAGGGATTTATTTTTTGGTGTATTATATTTCCCTTGGGTTTTATTTCCATAATCTTCTACTAGTTCTTGTAATTTCTCTATTCTATCCTGAGGCACAGAGACATTTGCAATATATCTATCATCTATTTTATTTACAGATAATAGCGTCATACCATGTGAATCCAAACTTTTGATCACAAGTCGTTCATCAATATCTTTATTTTCTTTAAATGTTAATACTATGTTTTTAGGTGGTTCAAATGATGGGATTTGGGGTATATTCAATAGAGAATTGTTTGCTTTTATTAGCGCATTACCTAACTCTTCTCGTATTTTTGCAAAATGTGCATTCCGATTAACTGGCTTTATCTTCTTGCGAGGGACTGGCAATACAGGAGAAAAATCATACAGTTTCTGTTTTAACGAAAGCTTTATATGTTCCTTCATAAGGCACCATGTGTAGGATAATTAATGGAATGATTTTCTTTCCACAAGCATATGCATTAATGATTCCTGAGATACAACCTTTTTATTGTGAATAATTGCATGTTTTATAGAATCATCACACGCTTTTGAAATCTCAGCATAGCTAAGACCTTCCGCTGATTTAACTACCTCATTAAGTGAGGTTAGTTTTAACTCATAGGAAATAAACTTACTCCTAATCAGCTCTTCTAAACTATGTTCTACAGGGAGTTGATATTCAATAACATCATCAAACCTTCTATAAAGAGCACTATCAAGAATCTCTTTATGATTCGTCGCGGTTATAATTAAACTATCTGTTCGATGCTCATCTAAAAGCTGTAAAAAAGTATTAAGAACGCGTCTTATCTCACCTACGTCATTGATCATACTCCTTTTAGATCCGATTGTGTCAAACTCATCAAAAAGGTAGACGCCTCTATGTTGTGAGATATAATCAAATATACTTCTTAGCTTAGCAGAGGTTTCCCCCATAAATTTTGTTATTAATGAATCCATTCTTACAGTGAAAAGAGGGAATGATAGCTCATGAGCAATAACAGAAGCAGTCATTGTCTTTCCTGTTCCCGGAGGTCCAAAAAGCATTACATGTCTCCTTGGAATTAAACCGTGCTGTCTAATTTTTATTGAATTTTTATTTTCATCTAAAAATCTAATTATTTTATTTCTAATTGACTCTGAAAGAATTATATCTCTAAGAGAAACGGTCGGATGACTAACAGTAAAAAGTTCCGTCGAGGTGTGTGTCATTACAGCTGTACTTGACGAAAATATTTTAGGATAATTATTTTCATCAATATCAGAAAGCTTTGCTTTCTCAACTAATGATCTTAATTCATCAGCAAAGTTAGTATGTCCAATTTTAGCTTCGTGCGCAGCAATCTGTAATACAGTAGTCAGAAATTTTCTATCATCTTTATTAATATGACTTTTTATTAGCAACTTAAGCTGATTTGCACTAGCCATTTTTTATCTCACAATTTCGACACACCCATTATAAAAAGTTTTCATATTATACACCATTTTCATAAGGATTTCATCAAAATTAATATAAATTCTTTAATCAAAAATCAAATCACAATATATCGTTTATATACAAAATATAATCAATACTTATCCCCCAATAACATTAATAGTTTCATATAGCATCACCCAAGACTCGCATACAAAGGAAAAAACCGTTATTGAATGTTTCTTTTCCATCAAAAAAAACATTGGTATTGCACAAAAATCCACGGAATGTATCACTGATACTTAACAATAAGGTTGTACCTCTCCCTCCGAATTTCCCCCTATGAAATATAGTCCTTAGCGATAACATATTTTCTTCAAGCTTGAGTCATACCGCTTGGTCACGAAACCATTACTTATTGATTTAGTTGATAAAAAATTTTCAAATCCCAATAACAGTTTCTCACGGCTTCCCCTCTCCCCCAGATCTACCCTATCCCCAACTCATAGCAGTACCCCTAAAAGCTTCCTGTTCTAAGACGAACTACGACCTGTAAGAAGCGCCTTTGGCGGTCAGCCCCCCGGTCAACCAGGGAACGAAGCGTGGTCTGAAACTGACCTCCTGTCTCGATACAGGTGACCACACCCTTTATCGCTACCCTGTTGCAAGCGTAGCGACAGACAGAACGCTGTAGAGAAGTCGGACGGCATTGCCGAAGGCTTTGCGTCCGTACTTCCTGCTGAATTTGCAAAACACGGCGTCACTTTTAAGAGCGTAAGCGAGTGAAAGTGACGCCAGCGCGCAGATCAGCTTCAACCCAGCTACTGCCTGCAAATTCACTGCAATAAACAGGCTGACACTCAAACAGATGTCAGAAATTCACTTACCAGGAGGAGAAACCAGCACTACCGAACCGATACCGGAGGACAGGTTATTTTACCTGTGGGGATATACCTGCCTAAGCAGGCGGCTGCATTCGTGCATCACCGTACCCCGTCATACCTCATCCGCGCATTCTCCGGCGCACCGGTATCGTTCAGCACAACACGCTGTGTCCAACCGCGCGTCGGAGAATTGAGTGGAGAGTAGCTATGTCGAAACTTACAAAACGCATGGAAAAACTCGCCCTGCTGGCTGGCGGCAGTTTTAAAACAGTCCATGATCGCCTCCGCATCGCCGGGCGTTTAAGCCAGCATCTGCACAAGCTGAATATCCAGATTCAGGATCTCCAGCATCTGAAATCGTCACATATCGAAAGCTACGTGATGGCACGAAGGGAAGCAGGAATTACGCCACGCACGCTACAAAACGAGATGGCCGCCCTGCGCACCATCCTTGTTCAGTCTGGACGTCAAAAATTTACCCAATCGGAGCGCATCAGCAATAAAGCGCTCGGGCTGGGCAACGCCAGCCGGGCAGGAACGCATCTGCCATTAACCTCAGAACGCTGGTTGTCGGCGCTGTCTGCTTTTCATGAAAAAGATGAAGGGCTGGCTCTGACGCTGGAGCTTGCCAGAGCAATGGGTTTGCGTTCACAGGAAGCGGTGCAGTGTTGCCAGTCTCTGAAGACCTGGGCCGCTGCGTTAGAGCGTGGAGAAAACCGATTGCAGGTGGTTTTTGGCACTAAAGGATCACGTTCCCGTCAGACGGTGGTGCTCGAACCTGAAAGGCTACGCAACATCCTGAAGCGGGCAATACCCCTTATGGCACAACGCGGGGGACGTTTGCTCAATAAACCCGATCTGCGCGCCGCAATGAATTACTGGCGTGGCAGCGCAGTTCGCGCAGGGCTGACTGGCCCCTATGCACCACACAGTCTGCGCTATTCATGGGCGCAGGAGGCGATGGCGCACTACCAGGGACTGGGGCTGAGTATAACGGAAGCCTGGGCGATGGTTGCGATGGATCTTGGTCATGGCGATGGTCGAGGGCGCTACATCCAGCAGGTGTATGGGAGGCAATCATGAGCTATTACGTTTCTGCCGTCTCCGATCGTGCACGCAATAACTGGCCGAAAATATTTGAACAACTTGGCATTTTCATTCCACCAAATCATCGGCATGGCCCGTGTCCCTGTTGTGGGGGTAAGGATCGCTTCAGGATGGATGATCTGGAGGGGCGCGGCACATGGTTCTGCAATCAGTGCGGCGCAGGTGACGGACTGGATCTGGTTTCCCGCTTCTTCGGTTGCGCACTGGTTGCGGCCGCCGGAATGGTGCAGGACATGGATCCTGTACCGCTGGTTCCGCCAGCCAGGGAAAAATCACAGGCTTTGAATATGGAATCGCGTATTAAGACACTGCTTCGTCATTGCGAATCCGGAGAAGCGCCGTATCTGACAACGCGAGGCTGGCGACGAGCCCAGTGGCTTCTGACTGAGCGTAGTAGCCGAACAATCTGCGGCGTGCATTTCGGGGCGGGTACGCTGGTATTGCCAATTCGAAATACAGGCGCGCAGCTGACAGGTGCGCAGTTCATTCATCCTGGAGGGAAAAAGTACCTGCTGCCCGGTAGCCATCTGAAGGATTGTTTTTGCCCGGTACATCAGGCGAGCCGCAACGGTAGACCGGAACCCTGGGTACCGGACAGCAAACCACCGGAAGGCATCATCATTACCGAAGGATATGCAACCGCGCTTGCAGTCTCATGCCTCCATCATTTTCCGGTCGTTGCTGCCCTGTCGGCGCACAACCTGAAAAATGTGGCCATCGCTTTCCGGGCGCAGTGGCCTGAATGCCACCTTATCCTGGCTGGCGATAATGATTGCAGTCAGGAAAAAAATACCGGGTTGCTGAATGCAACCGCCGCTGCCGAAGTAGTGAAGGGCTGTGTGGTTCTCCCTGCAGACACCACATTGAGCGACTGGGATGAATTTTACCGTCACTACGGTGAATCCATTTCCCGGATTGTGTTCAACCAGCAACTTCCTGCAAATCTCAGGTCGTAAGCCATGACAGCATCAGACCGTACTCTCACCACCACCCTTCCGCTGCGCCGGGGCTCGGAAGGGTTTAACACCAGTCAGGATTATCTGGTTAAAGGACTCATCCCCGCCGGGGCGCTGTGCAGTATTTACGGCCCCGGCGGCTCTTTTAAATCCTTTCTGGCGGTATCGCTGGCGTGCCATATTGCCAGCGGTACGTCATGGGGCGGAAGGCGAGTCAATCAAGGGGCTGTGCTGTTTATCGCCGGAGAGGGAGGAACCGGTGTATCGCGGCGGATCCGCGCCTGGGAACTCAGCGTTAATGACGAGATGGCGCTCGATAACCTGTTTCGCGTCGACTGCCCGATCTTTCCAGCCGCTCCGGGAAGCATCGAGCAGGTGATCCTGGCGGCAAAGGACATTCAGAACATGACCGGAATGCCGGTACGGCTGATTATCCTCGATACGCTGGCCCGCTGTTTTGGTAACTCAGATGAAAACACCGCGCGGGATATGGGCGCATTTATCCAGGGTTGCGACACCATTCGGTATCATACGCGCGCGGCGATGATGATAGTTCATCACTCGGGTAAGGATCAGGAACGGGGCGCACGCGGTTCAAGTGCTTTTCAGGCCGCGCTGGATGCCGAGTTTAACGTCAGGCGCGAGGGACGTTGCAACGCTATCACCCTGAGTTGTACAAAGATGAAAGATGCGGAGATGCCGGAGGTCACCGCCTCGATCTTGAGGAAGTCGTTATCTATACCGATAGCGATGGCGAACCAGTGACCTCGCTGGTGCTGAACGACGATCCCCGACAACCAGACGATGACTTACTGAGTAGTGGCATACCACCCGGCGTTCCTCATATCACACGCAACCATACGGCGTTATGGCACTGTATTAACCAACGCATCAGCCAGAATAAGCCTTGTACCCGCGCGCTCTTGCGCGACGATCTACGGGCTAAGGGAATTAACGTCGAGAAGAAATTTTCGCGCTGGCTGGAGAAGCTGCTGCGCGAGCAACTGATTGTGCTCGATGGAGAACAGATCCGGCTCCCGGATACGGGGGAATGATGGTAGAACTCGGAATATGTGGGGGGATACACTGCCAAGTACTCGACTCCCCCCACATTATTCACCTTTAACAGCGAAAGATGGGGGATGCCCTTTCAACCCGCGCCATTGCTGTGCTCATGGAATTCACCTCAGAGAATATGGGGGAGCCAGGAAAAAGTAGGTGGGGGAATCAACCACAACTAATTCACCAAATGAATGAATATTTCAGTTATCACACTTATTAATTTTTTGAAGATAAGTTTTTAGGTCTTTAGATATCAGAAGTATACACTAATAGCTTTTGAGAGCTAAAAATGGAAAACACTGAAATAACTTTTGAATATCGTGATGAATTCAATCGAAAACCAATTGCCGAAAATCTAATAAAACTATTAGATTCAGACATTGATATATCGCCTATGATTATCGACGGGATGTGGGGGACGGGTAAAACAGAGTTTTGTCATAAAATCATAAACTCAATGCAGCACAATAACAAAAAAGTGGTTTATATTAATGCGTTTGCTGAAGATCATGCTGACGCGCCATTATTAACAATACTATCAGCAATAGCATCATTAATTCCAGATGAAAATAACAGGAGGAAGGATTTTATTAAGCAATCCATCCCGGATATAAAATTTGCAGTTAAAACAACAATGAAAGCTGGAATTTCATGGGTACTAAAACAAGAAGCAGATAAACTTGCAGAGGATTTTCAAGGTGCAATTAGTGAAATTAGCAATACAGCGATCGATAATACTGTAGAAAAGATTTTAACCGATCACATTGAATCACAAAAGAACATATAGACGCTAAAAGACGCACTAATATCAATTAGTAGTGATGAAAACTTAAATATTTTTATTGATGAACTAGATCGCTGCAAACCAAGTTTCGCTGTATCTATCCTTGAATGTATAAAACATATATTTGATGTACCTAATGTTAACTTCATACTCGTTACAAACACTCAACAACTTGTAGCTTCAATAAATCACATTTATGGCAAAAGTGTAGATGCAAGAAAATATTTAGATAAATTCATTAAATTTACCTATCAGTTACCAGAAAGAGCAAAGACAGAACAAGATTCAAACATACTGGCATCACATATATATTGGAAAATATTAACATCTGAGAACAACCATCTCACAGAAATAATTAGAAATTTCATAAGAGACATGAATTATTTAGTCGAATGCAATCGTTTATCATTGCGTGACACTGAAAAATTCATTAGATACATTAAGATAATACAACGTATCGATAATAATCAAATTGGAAATATTCTTTATGGTAAAGCGCTAGCTAAATTGATTGCTGTTTACATATTTTGCTTTAATACAAACTTAGCCATTAATATCGCTAATGGCAGTTACGATATTGGTTCCACACTTGGACTATTTAATTTAAATAAATTTAATCTTCAACGTAATTTAGATGAAACCCCTAATATAATTATAGCACTCTTTAATATACTTAAAGATACTCGTGAAATAAAAATATTACATCCAGAGGTAAATGATGAAATTAAAGGAAATTGGCTTGGAAGAATGGCAAGTATATCAGGAAGTCCTGTAAGTAACGTTTATCAAATATTTTGTGAAACAATAAATAAATTACAACTTAAATGATGAAGGTCCCACAACACCCTTCAAGGATGTTGTGGGCCGTGTTTATACTGGAAATTTTTCATCTCTAAGACGTCTGACCTCATCCTCTTCAAAAGCATCCCTTAACAGTTGTAGCTGATCGGCGAGGATGAGAAGCAACGCATAATTCGGGCCGATATCGTCAGGATGCTCGAGCATCACATGCACCAGGACTCGCGAGCGATCGACTAGTTCTCTGGCTGAGGGTTGTTCTACGGTGATTTTCATAGATACCTCCGGCGGAGGCTGGTGCAATGGGAAACTCAGGGACAGGACACATACGCAGCGCTCCGCTTCGTGATAAGCAGGTTAACGCCACCACCGGAGACGCCAGGCTCACTGGTGGTGACCCAGACAGGGTTGGCGTACCGGTTATCACGACCCGGCGCTTCTTTCGAAGCCCCTGCCTGAGCCACCATTGAAGGGGCGAGCGCAGGCCGCGCCAGTAGCACTGCAAACATCGCTACCGACACTCGTGATAATTCGGAACGCCAATTCCGGTTGCGGTTTTACCGCAACACTTGCACTATAAAGAAATATCAATAGAAAAACTATAGATATTAACTGTTGATTCTCTATATAATCGTCTCAGAAAAATCACTGATAATAAATTATACGCATACGATTCCGGAGACCATAATGGAAGAATTAAAAGAAAATGACATCACTGATGCTGAATTAGATAGTTTTGCATTTAAATTCTTCAAACTATTTGCTCAATATGAATATTTTTTGAAAAAAGAAAATTTTTTCCAAACCATTAGAAATAAAATTATCGTTGATTGGGATAGTTATGCAAATAAAGTTGTAGGGAAAAATTTCATGGATTTACTAGGCGAAAGTAGTGCATCTGCTGATTATATTTTAAAAAATCCACCTAAAGCACAAGTGGTTGTAAATGGAGTTATAGTATGGAAAGATGTCAATAATAATGAAATTAATGTCCAAGCCTTATTTGGCCATATAGGGCGTGTTAGAAACAATCTATTTCATGGGGGAAAATTTAATGGAACTTGGTTTGACCCTGCAAGGAGTGCATTATTACTTAGGCATAGTTTAATTGTTCTTGAATGCCTAAGGGATAAAGGACTGATACGAATAGAAAAATAATATAAAATCAGCTATAAAAAGCATCTCAACAGCCATACACCATGCCTGTTGAGATATAGAATCAAATATTTTTTGACCATTTAGACAAAGCTATCTCAAAAGGCCTTTTCACCGTAACTCGCTGGAGAAAGTACTTCTTCTCATCTTTTGCAAGTCCTGAAACAGCATATATCATTGCTCTTTGCTGCCATGGGTCCATCGAGGGATAATGCTCTTTCAATTCCCTCACCCAATCATATGCTCTATTGGTCTTAGCTGCCAATATTATCTCTCTCCTAATGAACGGGTCAGATTTCTGATAAAGCTCACGTAATTTTGAGAAGTGGTTTATATAACTATTCTTACTAAAAACACTAAGAATTAGCAATCTGAAATATTCATTTGATTGCACCTCTGGTAGTTTATACAGCTTCAGAAGTTTCGTACCAATCTTCTTCCATTCTTTTGGCGCTATTGTTTGTATTGAACCTAAGTAAAAACATATATTAGCAAAACATGGTTCTAGTTTCTCTAAATTTTCTAAAGACACATTTATCGCTCCAGGATGCCCAATCTGGGCAATCCGGCGATAAAACCAGCGTAACCTTATATAATCAACAGGCGTAGAATTAATATATTCATTAACTATTTCCTCTATAGCAATATTTGATATTAAAGACCAATCATCTGTAGAAATTTCTGCATATGAAATAGTCTTATATGGATTACCACCAGAGTATTTCTTGATTATACTCAGTAAACTTGCTTCATGATTATTTATAGGGCGATCTTCAATCATCTCTCTACAGATAGAGAAAAATTCAACAGGTTTTAATATTTTTGTCTTGTGCCGCTGTAATGTTAATCTTTGCTGCCGATCTAAAATAGTTGCCAAATTTGATAAGGCGAATTTTGCTTTCTTCTCTGACTTACAGAAAATCAATATATCATCTGCATATCGAATGAATTTATAACCTGCACTATTTAGGCTATTATCAACTGGTATTAATGTGGCCTCAGCTATAAGATGAATTGGATGTGGGCCTACAGGAACACCTCGTGAAACTCCAGCTGTGGTCGATTCCAATAGCGATATTAACCACTTAATGGCTTGATTTGGCCACCCAGCAGAGATTAACTGGTTTTCAACGGTGTGATGATAGATTTGATTGTAGAAATCAGCTATATCGCAATATAAAATATGCGTTGAACTTCTTGCTAGAACTTCAGCCTTTGTCCAAAAATCATTCCATCCTTTTTTATTGCTATACAACCCATCATTAATATTAGGGCTAAACCTATAACTAAACACTACGTCATCTGACAATCTTAACTTTTCAATCTCATTTCCATATTCATAAACTAATGCAGAAAGGATTATTGAATCTTGTGGATCTAATTGAGTTGCCTGTCTATATGACACTTCATCTTTTGGCACAATGAATCGCCTACAACTTCCAGGCAAAAAATCATTAAGGTTATGGTTAGCAATCATTGACGTAAAGTCGTCTTTGTTATTCACAATAGACTCTATTTCTATGCTTTTAGGGAAAAGATCACCATCAGAGTGATGGTTGACAAAATCAATAGCCCATTCAAGAGATATTTTATTTACTGTCATTTGTTTTTCACTATTATCGATTAGCCTCCAGAGATAACTTAATGATACTCATGCTTAATTTGAGATCCAGACATGTCGTTTTTTTTTGATTATTCTGTGAGTAACCTCTCTAAAGTTTAAAAGTATCAACGACATTTCCCCCAGCATCACTAATTTCATATTCACATGAAGTGCTTAAAAACTACCCGAAGTAGTTTCCAACGTGGTGTCGTCTCTTGCTGTTTTATACGCACCGCATAAAACAAAGCAGTATCCTGCTTTTGTGTCCTTGAATGTGCCCATAGCCAAGTTTTCAAGGCAATGTATCGCTGATAGATTAACGAGTTAGCACGACTTTCCAGCTTCTGTATCGTCTTTTTGTCAGACTTTCGCGCCCATCGCCGGATGGCGGCTGCGCCTTATCCGGCCTACGGGGCCGTGCCGTGTTTTCGGCCACAACCCCTGTAGGCCCGGCAAGCGTAGCGCCACCGGGCGTTTAGCACCACTGCCCGCCATGTGAGTTTTCCCCACAGGAAATCACACTTGTCCAAATGGCAACTCGCCAGCTAATCTCCCTCCCCGTATCCTGAGCGCCACGCTTATTGTGAGGACGCTATGGCCCGTTATCTCCTGTGTAGTTTCGCCCTTGTTTTGCTTTATCCCGCGGGTATCGATATGTATCTGGTGGGTTTACCGCGTATTGCCACCGATCTCAACGCCAGCGAGGCGCAGCTGCATATTGCCTTCTCGGTTTATCTGGCTGGAATGGCAACCGCGATGCTGTTTGCCGGACGCGTCGCCGATCGCTCAGGGCGTCGGCCTGTCGCGCTGTTTGGCGCGGTGGTGTTTGTGCTGGCCTCCGCGCTGTGTGCGCTGGCGCAGGAGAGCTCACTGTTTCTGCTGGGGCGTTTCGTGCAGGGGTTCGGTGCCGGGAACTGCTACGTCGTCGCCTTTGCGATTCTGCGCGATACCCTGGATGACCAGCGACGGGCAAAGGTACTGTCGCTACTGAACGGTATCACCTGTATTGTGCCCGTACTGGCGCCCGTGATGGGACATCTGATTATGCTCAGTTATCCCTGGCAGAGCCTGTTCTGGACCATGTTAACCATGGGCGTAGTGGTGTTCCTGCTCTCACTGCTGGTGCTGAAAGAGACGCGGCCCGATAAACTACAAAATGCCACCACCCATTCTGCGCCAGCCGCCGAATCCCTGCTCGACCGATTTTTCCTCAGCCGCCTGGTCATCACCACGCTCAGCGTCTCGGTGATCCTCACCTTTGTGAATACGTCACCGGTACTGTTGATGGAGATGATGGGCTTTGCGCGCGGCGAGTATGCCACCACCATGGCATTAACGGCGGGCGTTAGCATGGCAGTCTCGTTCTCAACGCCGTTTGCGCTGAGCATCTTCAAGCCGCGCACGCTGATGATGGCCTCGCAGTGCCTGTTTCTGGCGGCGGGCGTGGTGCTCATCCTTGCGCCAACCCATGCTGTTACGCTGTTTGGCATTACGCTGATTTGCGCAGGGTTCTCGGTCGGCTTTGGCGTGGCGATGAGCCAGGCTCTCGGCCCGTTCGCCCTGCGCGCGGGCGTCGCCAGTTCGGTGCTGGGAATTGCTCAGGTCTGTGGGTCGTCACTGTGGATTTGGCTAGCGGCGGTGCTCGGCCTCAATGCGCTGAATATGCTGATCGGGATTCTGATTGCCTGTAGCATACTGAGTCTATTGCTGATTATCGCCGTCACGCCCAACAGGACCGCGCATCGCCATGAAGAAATCCATCACCAGCCTCGATCTTAACCTGCTGTTATGCCTGCAACTGCTGGCGCAGGAGCGTAGCGTGACCAAAGCGGCGAAGCGAATGAGTGTGACGCCGTCGGCGGTCAGTAAGTCTTTGGCCAAGCTGCGCGCCTGGTTTGACGACCCGCTGTTTATCAACACGCCTTTAGGGCTGACGCCGACGCCGCTGATGGTGAGCATTGAGCAGGACCTGGCGGACTGGATGCAGATGGGTAAGCAAATCCTTGATAAGCCACATAACGAGACGCCGGAAGGGCTGAAATTTGAGCTGGCAGCGGAGTCGCCGCTGATGATGCTGAAATTTAATGCGCTGTCACAGCAGATTTATCAGCGTTACCCGCAGGCATCGATAAAAGTGCGTAACTGGGATTATGACTCGCTGGATGCCATCACGCGTGGCGAGGTCGATATCAGATTTACCGGTCGCGAAACCCACCCGCGCTCACGAGAGCTGCTTAGCGCCCTGCCCCTGTCTATCGACTTCGAGGTGCTGTTTACCGATCTTCCCTGGGTCTGGTTGCGCGAGGATCATCCGGCGCTGCGCGAAGAGTGGAATCTGGAGACCTTCCTGCGTTATCCACACATTAGCATCTGCTGGGAACAGAGCGACACCTGGGCGCTGGATAACGTGTTACAGGAACTGGGACGCGAACGCACTATTGCCCTGAGCCTGCCGGGGTTTGAACAATCGCTGTTTATGGCCGCCCAACCGGATCATTCGCTGATCGCTACCGCGCCGCTCTACTGTCAGCACTACAATCAGCAGCATCATCTACCATTGGTTGCCCGCCCGTTACCCTTTGATGAGAGTCAACGAGAAAAGTTGATGGTGCCTTTTACGCTTCTGTGGCACAAGCGTAATAGCCATAACCCCAAAATCGTTTGGCTTAAGGAGACCATCAAATCGTTATACCGGAATATTAAATGATCCTGCTTATTTATGTCATTTTTGCGAGATCTTTAACTGTTACGGCTAAGGAATTGTAAAAGTCCTGTCCTGACCCTTTCAATGTCTGCGCTTCCGCATTAAAACGTATACGTTTCACCGATAATATAAGGGTGGAATTTATTAACGGACCATTAATCACGGAGCGAAAAATGGCGATACATTTTGCAAGAGGGATACTGAACGACGGGCATATGCTCTCGGTCAGGCTATCAACAGCCTGTCATAATGCGGCCCGCGAGTTACCATCACACCGACGAACACGATTTCTGGCGTCACGCGCCCTGCTCGCCGAACTGGTGTTCATGCTCTACGGCATCAGCGAATTGCCAGAAATCATCAATCAACCTGATGGCCGGCCGGTTTTTCGTGACCCCAACCTTCCCGATTTTTCGCTGGCCTACGCCGGAAACATTGTCGGCGTCGCCTTGACTACCGAAGGACAATGCGGGCTCGATATTGAATTACAGCGCTCTGCCTATTCACTTTCCCGTGCCCAGAATCCGGAAAGTGACGGCTTCACCAGCAACGAGAAGCTATGGATTAAAAATCAAAATGACGCAAATGAAGCGCAAGTTCAGTTGCTGACTCTGCGCCACAGTATTCTGAAACTCACCGGTGAAATCCATGAAGATAAGCCTGAACTGCTCCAGTTATTACCGGGCTCGGGGCGTTTGCGATCGGCTCGTCTGGCGCAGCTGGAAGCGCTGAGCGATGCGGAGGATGTGCTGGTCTGGTCGCTCGCCGCGACGCCCGCCATCGAGAAGCTCAAAATCTGGCAATATGACGGTAAGTACGGCTGGCAGAGCCTGCCCGACGCACAGACACGCGCGAATGCCGAAGATGCCCGTCTGATGCGATTCACCAGCCTGTCGGCTGATAAGGCTCTTATACTCAATTAGCCTGGCCGTCGTTGGCCAGTGGATAAACAGGAGTAATCATGTCCGAAGCGTTGAAAGTTGTTACGTTACTGGGAAGCCTGCGCAAAGGTTCATTTAACGGTATGGTTGCGCGCACCCTGCCGAAAATTGCGCCGGCGGGAATGGACGTTTCTCCGCTGCCGTCGATTGGCGATATCCCGCTGTATGACGCCGACGTTCAGCAGGAAGATGGTTTTCCGCAAAGCGTATTAGCGCTGGCGGAGCAGATTCGTCAGGCAGATGGCGTGGTGATTGTGACGCCGGAATATAACTACTCGGTGCCGGGTGGCCTGAAAAACGCCATCGACTGGCTGTCACGCCTGCCGGAACAGCCACTGGCCGGTAAGCCGGTGCTGATTCAGACCAGCTCTATGGGCGCGATTGGCGGCGCACGCTGCCAGTATCACCTGCGTCAGATTCTGGTCTTCCTGGATGCGATGGTGATGAACAAGCCGGAGTTTATGGGTGGCGTGATTCAGAACAAGGTTGACCCGCAGTTGGGTGAAGTGATTGAGCAGGGCACGCTGGATCATTTGACCGGTCAGTTGACCGCGTTTGGCGAGTATATTTCGCGGGTTAAGGCGTAAAAAATTTCCCCTCACCCCGGCCCTCTCCCACAGGGAGAGGGTTACGGTGAAGGCATTAATGCCCGTCGATAAATACGATCTTCAGCACAAACAGCAGCGCGACGATAATCACGCATGGGCTGAGGTCGCGGAAACGACCGGTACCGATTTTCATCACGCAGTAAGAGATGAAACCCAGCGCAATACCTTCAGTAATTGAGAAGCTGAACGGCATCATCACGGCGGTAATGAACGCCGGAACGGATTCGGTCAGGTCTTCCCATTTCACGCGCGCGAGGCTTGAGGTCATCAGCACGCCAACGTAAATCAACGCACCCGCAGCCGCATAGCCTGGAACCATTCCGGCCAGCGGAGAAAGGAAGATTACCAGCAGGAATAACAGACCCACAACGACCGCTGTCAGGCCGGTACGGCCACCGACGGAAACACCGGAAGAGGATTCGATGTACGCGGTAACGGAAGAGGTACCTATAAAGGAGCCGGCGACGGACGAAACGCTATCCACATACAGCGCTTGTTTCATGCGCGGGAATTTACCTTTTTCGTCAGTCAGGCCAGCTTTATCAGTTACGCCAATCAGCGTACCGGAGGAGTCGAACAGGTTCACCAGCATGAAGGAGAAAATCACGCCCGCCAGGCCCAGGTTAAACGACCCCGCCAGGTCAACATGACCGACAACCGTCATGACGCTTGGCGGCGCAGAAACGATACCGTTGTAATGCACGTCGCCCAGCATCCAGCCCAGCAGCGTGGTAACCACGATGGAGACCAGTACGGCAGCATGAATGTTACGCGAGGCCAGAATGGCGATGATGAAGAAGCCCAGCACACCCAGCAGGACGCTGTGAGACGTCAGGTTGCCAATCGCCACCAACGTTTCGGAGTTCGCCACGATGACACCCGCGTTTTTCAGGCCCATCATACCGATGAACAGGCCGATACCGCTGGTGATGCCCACGCGCAGACTAACCGGGATATTGGCAATCATCCAGTAACGCACGCGGAAGATAGTCAGCAACAGCAGGCCGATTGCGCCCCAGAAGATTGCGCCCATGCCAACCTGCCACGGCAGGCCCATTGCCTGAACCACGACAAAGGCAAAGAAAGCGTTCAGACCCATCGCGGGGGCCAGTGCCACCGGCAGGTTCGCGAAAACGCCCATCAGGATGCTGCCCAGCGCAGCAATCAGGCAGGTGGTGACAAACACCGCGCTGGTGTCCATGCCCGCCACGCCAAGAATTTGTGGGTTTACAAAAACGATGTAGACCATCGTCAGGAAAGTGGTGAAACCGGCAATCACTTCAGTACGTGCCGTTGTGCCGTGTTCGCGCAGTTTGAACACGCGTTCCAGCATACCCTGACCGGAGGTCTGGGTAGTTTGTTGTTGGCTCATCATCTATTTCCGCAGAAAGGAAGGAAAATTCGTCGCTATCCTATACCAAAATGCGACAATAGGCGCGGTTGCGAGATACTTTTTTTCATCTGTTTTGCTTATACGGCAACGATTGCGTCTCTCAATTCAGCAGTACGAAAACGTTAAACTTGTTATTAAGGGAATGATATGTCCGGGATTGAAGCAGTATTTTTCGACTGTGACGGCACGCTGGTCGACAGCGAAGTGATTTGTTCTCGCGCGTATGTCCAAATGTTCAAAGAGTTTGGCATTACGCTTGATCTGGAAGAGATCTTTAAACGCTTCAAAGGCGTGAAACTCTACGAGATCATCGACATCATTAACGCAGAGCACGGGGTGAATCTCGCCCGCGCAGATCTGGAACCGGTTTATCGCGCTGAGGTCGCACGCCTGTTCGACTCGGAACTTGAGATTATCGCCGGGGCAGATACGCTGCTGAATGCCTTGAAAGTGCCGATGTGCGTGGTCTCTAACGGCCCGGTCAGCAAAATGCAGCACTCATTGGGCAAGCTTCAGATGTTGCACCATTTCCCGGAAAAACTGTTCAGCGGCTACGACATCCAGCGCTGGAAGCCGGACCCGGCGCTGATGTTCCACGCGGCAAAGGCGATGAACGTCAACGTTGAGAACTGCATCCTGGTGGATGACTCTTCTGCGGGCGCGCAGTCGGGAATAGATGCGGGAATGGAGGTGTTCTACTTCTGCGCCGACCCGCATAACAAGCCGATTAACCATCCGAAAGTGACGACGTTTACCGATTTGGCACAGCTACCGGCACTCTGGAAGGCCCGCGGGTGGGATATAGCGTAACACGTCATACTCCCTTCGCTGCTCTACATAATTTGGTGAAAATTGTTTAAGCGAAGGGAGTTTGCCAGGGCCAATGTCTGAAAACAGACTCTTAAAGTTAAGCGGGATGCTTTATCTTCTAATCTCTCTATAGCAGACAGGATGTTTCTATGCCCCTACCTATCAGACCGTTACCTATCTTCAAATATCATCCAAAACCGCTGGAAACTGGCGCACTTAAGCAGGACAAAACCGTAGAGTGCGATTGCTGTAAACAAGAGACGTCAGTTTATTACTCTGGTCCATTTTATTGTGCTGCCGAAATGGAATACCTTTGCCCCTGGTGCATTGCCAATGGTGCTGCGGCAGAAAAGTTTGCAGGTTGTTTTCAGGATGATGCCAGCATCGACGGTGTTGAATCACAGTATGATGAAGAAGGCGAGTTTACAGGCGTCACAATTCCTTATCCTGATGAAATGCTGAAAGAGTTGGTTGAACGCACCCCAGGTTATCATGGATGGCAGCAAGAATACTGGCTAGCCCATTGTGGCGATTTCTGTGCATTTATCGGCTACGTTGGCTGGGATGAGATAAAAGATCGTCTCGATGAATTTGCCAATATTGAAGAAGATTGCGAGAATTTTGGGGTGAATTTCGCAGATCTGGCCAAATGCCTGCACAATGACGGTGATTGCCAGGGTTATCTGTTCCGTTGTCTACACTGCGGTAAATTGAGGCTATGGGCCGATTTATCCTGAGTGAAAGCGTTTTTGCCCGATAGAGGTGTATTATCGGGCAAAGTGTCAAATGCAACGCACGCTCAGCGTTACTCTTTCGGATCTTTCCCCGCCAGCAGTTTATCAAGCTCATCGCCGCCCACGTGACGGAAATCCTGTCCTTTCACGAAGTAGAAGATGTATTCGCAGATATTCTGGCAGCGGTCACCAATACGCTCGATAGAGCGCGCGCAGAACAGCGCCGTTAACACGCTCGGGATAGTTCGCGGATCTTCCATCATATACGTCATCAGCTGACGCACGATGCCTTCATATTCCTGGTCGACTTTCTTATCTTCGCGGTAGATACGCACCGCTTCGTCGAGATCCATACGCGCAAACGCGTCCAGCACGTCATGCAGCATCTGCACCGTGTGGCGGCCCAGCGATTCCAGGCTCACCAGCAGCGGCTGGTGCTGAGAAGAAAACTTCTCCAGCGCGGTGCGGCAGATTTTATCGGCAACATCACCAATACGTTCCAGCTCGGCGATAGTTTTGATAATAGCCATCACCAGACGCAGGTCGCTCGCCGTCGGCTGGCGTTTGGCGATAATGCGCACACAGGCTTCATCGATGGCGACTTCCATCATGTTGACCTGTTTGTCACCTTCCACCACGCGTTTGGCCAGTTCGCTGTCCTGGTTGTGCATCGCGGTAATGGCGTCGGAGAGCTGCTGTTCGACCATGCCGCCCATGGTCATCACCTGGGTGCGGATGCTTTCCAGCTCAGCATTGAACTGGCCGGAAATGTGTTTATTAAGATTGAGGTTGTCCATGGTTAACTCCAAATCAACCGTAGCGGCCAGTAATGTAATCTTCAGTCTGTTTCTTCGCCGGGCGGGTAAACAGTGCATCCGTGTCGCTGAACTCAATCAGCTCGCCCAGGTACATAAACGCCGTGTGATCCGAGCAACGCGCAGCCTGCTGCATGTTGTGGGTTACAATCACCACGGTGTAATCCTGCTTCAGTTCGGTGATCAGCTCTTCAATACGCCCGGTGGAGATCGGGTCCAGCGCGGAGCAAGGTTCATCAAGTAACAGCACTTCCGGGCGAATAGCGATACCGCGTGCGATGCACAGACGCTGCTGCTGACCACCAGAAAGAGAGTACCCGCTCTGATGCCGTTTATCTTTGGTTTCGTTCCATAATGCGGCCTTGGTCAACGCCCACTGCACGCGCTCGTCCATATCAGTGCGCGAGAGCTTTTCAAACAGGCGCACGCCAAAGGCGATATTGTCGTAAATCGACATCGGGAACGGCGTTGGCTTCTGGAACACCATACCCACTTTCGCACGCAGCAGGGCGATATCCTGAGTGTTGGTCAGGATGTTATCGCCATCGAGCAGAATTTCCCCTTCCGCACGCTGATCCGGGTAGAGCGCGAACATTTTATTGAAGGTACGCAGCAGTGTGGATTTCCCGCAGCCGGACGGCCCGATAAACGCCGTCACCTGGTTTTTCGCGATATCCAGGTTGATGTTCTTCAGGGCATGGAATTTGCCGTAGTAGAAGTTCAAATCACGAACCTGAATTTTACCCGGGGCAGTATTGACCATACTCATCTCAATCTCTTCCTCATCGTGCCTGATAGCGCTTCGCTTATCAGGCTTACCGTAGGCCGGATAAGGCGTTCACGCCGCCATCCGGCAAAGTGTTAACCGTGTTTCTTCTTCGCGAAAACTACGCGCGCCAGAATGTTCAGTAGCAGTACGCACAGGGTAATAATCAGCACCCCAGCCCAGGCCAGTTGCTGCCACTCAGCAAACGGGCTCATCGCAAATTTAAAGATGGTGACCGGCAGGTTAGCGATCGGCTGCATCATGTCGGTGCTCCAGAACTGGTTCGAGAGCGCGGTAAACAGCAGCGGCGCGGTCTCACCCGCGATACGGGCAATCGCCAGCAGAATACCGGTCATGATCCCCGACACGGACGCCTTCAGCGTAATCGCCGAGATCATCTTCCACTTCGGCGTACCCAGCGCATAAGCCGCTTCACGCAGGCTGTCCGGCACCAGTTTGAGCATATTTTCCGTGGTACGAATGACGATTGGCACCTGTAACAGCGCCAGCGCGATCACCCCGGCCCAGCCGGAGAAGTGCTGCATCTGCGCCACCACGATGGTGTAAACAAACAGACCGACCACAATCGACGGTGCAGAAAGCAGGATATCGTTGATAAAACGAATGACTTCCGCCAGCCAGGATTTACGGCCATATTCTGCCAGGTAGATGCCCGCCATGATGCCGAGCGGCGTACCAAAAACGGTCGCCCACAGGATTAACAACCCGCTCCCCGCCAGGGCATTCGCCAGACCACCGCCCGCCGTGTTCGGCGGCGGCGTCATTTCGGTGAACAGCGCCAGCGACATCCCGTCGATACCGCGCGTTACGGTGGACATCAAAATCCACACCAGCCAGAACAGACCGAACGCCATCGTCGCCATCGAAAGCGTCAGCGCGATACGGTTCTTCAGACGGCGACGCGCCTGCATTTTGCGGCGAGATTCCGCCAGGGCCGCCGTGTTTTGCATTTCGAGCGTAGCCATTAACGCGCCCCCTCGTTTTTCGCCAGGCGCATCACCATGAATTTAGATGCCGCCAGTACGATAAAGGTAATCACAAACAGGATCAGGCCCAGTTCCATCAGCGCCGCGACGTGCAGGCCAGATTCCGCTTCAGCGAATTCATTCGCCAGCGCCGAGGTAATACTGTTGCCCGGCATGTACAGCGAGGCGCTGTCGAGTTGGTAGGTGTTACCGATAATAAAGGTCACCGCCATGGTTTCACCGAGCGCACGACCCAGCCCCAGCATGATGCCGCCGATGACGCCGTTTTTGGTGAACGGAAGGACGATGCGCCAGATAACTTCCCAGGTAGTGCAGCCGATGCCGTAGGCCGACTCTTTCATCATTACCGGCGTTTGTTCAAACACATCGCGCATGACCGCCGCAATGTACGGGATGATCATGATGGCGAGGATCACGCCAGCCGCCAGAATCCCGATCCCAAAGGCCGGACCGGAGAACAGCGCGCCAACAAACGGGATGTTGGAGAGAACGTTGCCAACCGGCTCCTGGAAATAGGTCGCAAAAAGCGGGGCAAAGATAAACAGGCCCCACATGCCGTAAACGATACTCGGGATCGCCGCCAGCAGTTCAATAGCGATACCCAACGGGCGACGCAGCCAGTTGGGAGCCAGTTCCGTCAGGAACAGCGCGATGCCGAAACTCACCGGAACGGCGATCAGCAGCGCGATAATCGAGGTGACGAGGGTGCCGTAGATGGGAACCAGCGCACCGTAAATATCATTCGGCGCATCCCACTCTTTGGTCCACAGGAATGAGAAGCCGAATTTTTCGATGCTCGGCCAGGAGGAGATGATCAGGGACACGATAATGCCGCCCAACATCAATAGCACAATCAGCGCAGCCAGTTTTACCAGCGCGCTGAAGATCATGTCACCCTTTTTACCCGGTGGGTTAAAAGCAGGCTTGGTTGCAGCCATAAATCACTCTTTCCGTTAAACGCGTTTTACGAAGTTGCCCGATGGCGCAAACGCTTATCGGGCCTACAGTGTGAACCGTAGGGCGGGCAAGCGCAGCGCTACCCGCCATTTTCGTCAAAATATCCTGTTAGTACAGCGCTTTACCGCTGCTGTCTTTCACGCTGGTCTTCCATGCGGCACGAACCTGCTCAACCACGCTGTCCGGCAGTGACGCGTAATCCAGGTCGTTAGCTTGTTTCGCGCCGTTTTTGTAAGCCCAGTCGAAGAACTTCAGCACTTCTACGCCCTGCTCCGGTTTTTTCTGCTCTTTGTGCACCAGGATGAAGGTGGTGGAGGTAATCGGCCACACATCGTCACCTTTCTGGTTGGTCAGGTCCTGGGCGAAGGATTTGCTCCAGTCAACGCCTTTGGCGGCGTTAGAGAAGCTCTCTTCGGTCGGGCTTACCGGCTTACCGTCGGCAGAAACAATTTTGGTGTAGGCCAGGTTATTCTGTTTCGCATAAGCGTATTCGACATAACCAATCGCACCCGGCAGACGCTGTACGAACGCCGCGATACCGTCGTTGCCTTTACCGCCGAGGCCGGTCGGCCAGTTTACGGTAGAGCCCGCTCCGACTTTGGATTTCCACTCTTCGTTCACTTTCGCCAGGTAGCTGGTGAAGACGAAGGAGGTACCAGAGCCATCCGCACGACGCACGACGGCGATATTCTGCGAAGGCAGTTTCACACCTGGGTTCAGTTTGGTGATGGCTTCGTCATCCCACTTCTTGATTTTACCCAGGTAGATGTCACCCAGAGTTTTACCATCCAGCACCAGTTCGCCAGATTTCAGACCCGGAATGTTTACAGCCAGAACCACACCGCCGATGACGGTCGGGAACTGGAACAGGCCTTCCTGCGCCAGTTTTTCGTCAGACAGCGGGGCATCAGATGCGCCGAAATCCACGGTGTTAGCGGTAATTTGTTTTACGCCGCCAGAAGAACCAATACCCTGATAGTTCACCTTATTACCGGTCTCTTTCTGGTAGGTGTCAGCCCATTTGGCATACACCGGCGCAGGGAAGGTTGCACCCGCACCCGTCAGGCTTGCTGCAGCAAACGCAGAGAAAGCACTCATCGATAAGGTCGCGGCGACAACAGTTGCGACGGTGGTACGCATAACTTTCATAATGTCTCCTGGAAGGATTCATAAAGCATTGTTTAGTGGCTACGATGAGCAAAATAGGACAAACAGGTGACAGTTATATGTATGGAATATGACAGTTTTATGACAAGGAAGAGCTTACCGCAAATAAGGATATAAAAAGAATAATATTCAATTAGTTATCAATTTTCGCAAATTGCAGATTTCAGCAATATTTTCTTTTTATGACATCAGAAACAGTAGCTGAAAATGACAGATTGTCATAAATCTCAGGCGGGGAATGGCGCAAAAAAAGCTCCACCCGGAGGTGGAGCCTGTGTGATTACTCTACGGTAACCGATTTTGCCAGGTTGCGAGGCTGGTCAACGTCAGTGCCTTTGATCAGCGCCACGTGGTACGCCAGCAGTTGCAGCGGCACGGTGTAGAAGATTGGCGCAATCACCTCTTCAACGTGCGGCATCTCGATGATGTGCATGTTGTCGCTGTTGGTGAAAGCGGCATCCTGGTCGGCGAAGACATACAGCTGGCCGCCGCGTGCGCGAACTTCTTCAATGTTGGATTTCAGTTTTTCCAGCAGTTCGTTGTTCGGCGCAACGACGATAACCGGCATATCCGCGTCAATCAGCGCCAGCGGGCCGTGTTTCAGCTCGCCTGCGGCGTAAGCTTCCGCGTGAATGTAGGAGATCTCTTTCAGCTTCAGCGCGCCTTCCAGGGCGATCGGGTACTGATCGCCACGGCCGAGGAACAGTGCGTGATGCTTGTCAGAGAAATCTTCTGCCAGCGCTTCAATACGTTTGTCCTGCGACAGCATCTGCTCGATACGGCTCGGCAAGGCCTGCAGGCCGTGAACGATATCGTGCTCGATGGATGCATCCAGACCTTTCAGGCTTGCCAGTTTCGCCACCAGCATTAACAGAACCGTTAACTGCGTGGTGAAGGCTTTGGTGGATGCTACCCCGATTTCTGTGCCGGCATTGGTCATCATCGACAGGTCGGATTCACGTACCAGCGAAGAGCCCGGCACGTTACAAATAGCCAGAGACCCCAGGTAACCCAGCTCTTTCGACAGACGCAGGCCCGCGAGGGTATCTGCCGTTTCACCAGACTGCGACAGGGTGATCATCAGGCTGTTGCGACGCACTGCGGATTTGCGATAGCGGAATTCAGACGCGATTTCCACGTCGCACGGTACGCCCGCCAGCGATTCAAACCAGTAGCGAGAAACCATCCCGGAGTTATAGGAGGTGCCACAGGCGATAATCTGGATGTGCTCCACTTTAGACAGCAATTCGTCGGCGTTGGGGCCCAGTTCGCTTAAATCTACCTGGCCGTGGCTGATGCGGCCGGTCAGGGTGTTTTTGATGGCGTTCGGCTGCTCGTAAATTTCTTTCTGCATGTAGTGGCGATAAATACCTTTATCGCCAGCGTCATACTGAAGATTGGATTCGATATCCTGACGTTTTACTTCTGCGCCAGATTTGTCGAACACGGTTACAGAACGGCGGGTCACTTCCGCAATATCGCCCTCTTCGAGGAAGATAAAACGACGAGTAACCGGCAGCAGCGCCAGCTGGTCAGAGGCGATAAAGTTTTCGCCCATGCCGAGGCCGATAACCAGCGGGCTACCCGAACGCGCGGCCAACAGGGTTTCCGGGTTACGGGTATCCATAATCACGGTGCCGTATGCGCCACGCAGTTGCGGGATAGCACGCAGCACAGCTTCACGCAGCGTGCCGCCCTGCTCCATTTCCCAATGCACCAGATGCGCGATCACTTCGGTATCCGTTTCGGACACGAAGGTATAGCCACGGCCCTGCAACATTTCGCGCAGCGGTTCGTGGTTTTCGATGATGCCGTTATGCACCACCACAATGTGTTCAGAAACATGCGGATGCGCGTTGGTTTCTGATGGTTCGCCATGCGTTGCCCAACGGGTGTGAGCAATACCGGTGCCACCGTGAAGCGGGTGTTCTTCCGCCGCCTGAGAGAGCATCTGGACTTTACCCAGACGACGCAGACGGGTCATATTGCCCTTTTCATCAACAACCGCCAGCCCCGCGGAGTCGTAACCACGGTATTCCAGACGACGTAAACCTTCGAGAAGGATCTCAGCTACATCACGTTGCGCGACTGCGCCTACAATTCCACACATAGTTTTTTAATTCCGATTTTGGCGATATGCCAGTCGTTGTCGGTCAACCTGTATGCCCGTATTTTCGGGCGCCCCGAGCCTTTGTAGAGAGTGGGGTTATTATTTTGAGTACTGCATTTTGGGCGGGAGATTATGTTATCTCCTCATCCCCTGTCTGCCTGATGGCGGCTTCGCCTTATCAGGCCTACAAATTTGTTGGCGGGCAAGCCCGCCACGAAACTTACTTCTTCTTCACCGGACGCTGCCAGCCCTGTTTATGGACCTGCGGCACACGGCTTAAAACCAGTTCGTTATCAGCAACATTGCGCGTTACGGTAGTGCCTGCGGCGATAGTAACGCCATTGCCGACGGTAACCGGCGCCACCAGCTGCGTGTCGGAACCGACAAACACATCGTTGCCGATGATGGTTTTGAATTTATTCGCGCCATCGTAGTTACAGGTGATAGTACCCGCGCCGATATTTACGTTGTCGCCAATTTCTGCATCGCCCAGGTAGGTCAGATGACCGGCTTTCGAGCCTTTACCCAGACGCGCTTTTTTCATTTCAACGAAGTTGCCGACGTGCGCGCCTTCCAGCAGTTCCGCGCCAGGACGCAGACGAGCGAACGGGCCGATGGTGCAGGCAGCGTCAAGACGCGCATCTTCCACCACGCTGTACGGGCTGATTTCGCAATCGTCGCCAATCACCGCGTTTTTAATCACGCAGCCCGCTCCGATTTTCACGCGGTTGCCAAGCGTAACGTCGCCTTCCAGAATAACGTTAGCGTCAATTTCTACATCGCGCCCATGAACCAGGGTGCCACGAAGATCAAAACGCGCCGGGTCGCGCAGCATTACGCCAGCCAGCAGCAGCTTTTCGGCCTGCTCAGACTGGTAAACACGTTCGAGGCGAGAGAGTTGCAGACGGTTGTTGACGCCTTCAACTTCGCTCAAGCGATCAGGATGCACGGCGGCAATTTCACGCCCTTCCTGATAAGCCATTGCGATGATGTCGGTGATATAGAACTCGCCCTGCGCATTGTTGTTATTCAGCTTCGCCAACCAGCGTTTCATATCCGCGCCGCTGGCAATCAGAATGCCGGTGTTAATTTCCTGAATCTGACGCTGTTCATCGCTGGCATCTTTATGCTCAACAATGCCGGTCACCTTGCCATTTTCACGGGTGATGCGGCCATAGCCAGTAGGATCGTCGAGCTTGACGGTCAGCAGGCCAATGCCGCCCTGCGGTTTCGCATCGCGCAGGCGTTGCAGCGTCTCGATGGAAATCAGCGGTACATCGCCATACAGCATCATGATGTCTTCATCATCGGCAAAGAACGGCGCGGCCTGCTGCATGGCATGGCCCGTACCCAGTTGTTCAGCCTGAAGCACCCAGTTCAGATTGCCGTCGGTGAGTGTCTTTTTGAGCAGCTCGCCGCCATGGCCATACACCAGATGAACCTGTGCTGCGCCTAATTTATTGGCAGCATCAATGACGTGTTGCACCATTGGCTTTCCTGCCAGGGTGTGCAGCACTTTTGGAAGTTCGGAATACATGCGGGTGCCTTTGCCAGCGGCAAGGATCACGACGCTCATTGTACTGTTAGACATATGCATCCTGTCTGTAAATTAAGTAGGAAGTAAACCCCATTTCACCTTGAAATTTCTACATATTTTTCATCATGAAATGGTCTGCTGTTAAAACGGTCAACCGTCTGTTGTTACGCGCCTTTCTGAGCCCATTTTCGACCATCATAAAACGTTTTGTCTTGTAAAAGTTTAGCCAGAACGCCGAATTACGCGCTATGCCACTGCTTAGACTCTTCTTTTGCCACCTGAATAAAGATCGCATAGAAATAAAACAGTGTTTTATTTGAGCAGTTTTGTGATACACGAAAAAGAAACAGTATTTCATTTTGGTGATAATCGCAGCGGAAAACCATTCAGGAACATAATATGAAAAACAAATTACCTCTGGCTTTAACTCTGTGCAGCGCTGCTATCACCCTACCAGCAATGGCCGCAGACACACCACTCTGGAAAGCGGTCGCCTTTGGGCAATCGACCGATGTCAATTTCTCCTCTAACGTCCTGCCGGAAAAGGTTGGCGTGAATAACGTCACCATTGAGGGAAAAACGCTCAGCCCGGACAGCACGGCGGATTTGAGCAAACCGATTACCCTTGAGAGCCGTGGCGGAAAGATTGCTAACTCGCATGATGGCCTGACGTTCTTCTACACCCAACTCCCTGCAGATGAAAACTTTATGCTGCAAGCCACGGTGACCGTCGATCAGTTTGGCCCGGAAAACGGCGCCAAACCGGCGGCACAGGAGGGTGCGGGTTTACTGGTACGCGATGTAATTGGCACTCCGCGTCAGGAGCCGCTGAAAGAGGGCTACGAGGAGTTCCCGGCTGCGGCCAACATGGTGATGAATGCCATCATGACGCAGGACAAAAAAGATGCTCACCGTGTGAAGCTACAGGCCATCGCGCGAGAAGGCATCACACAACCGTGGGGTAATGCCGGGTCAACGATAAATAAGGTGAGCTACAAAGAAGAAGTTGATCTGCAAAAGACGCCGACCTTCCGCCTGAAGCTTGAGCGTACCAACGAAGGCTTCATTACTGCCTGGGCGCCTGCGGGCAGCGAAGAGTGGGTCAGCGAAAAACTGCCGCGAGCCGATCTTATTTCAGTGCAGGATAAGCAACATTACTATGTCGGATTCTTTGCCTCGCGCAATGCCAAAATCACCGTTCGCGATGCGTCACTCACCACGTCTCCAGCGCAAACCGTGGCATCCGCGCCTTTTGTGGCGAAAAGCTGGCCGCCGGTGGTGCAGATTGCTTCCGCAGAGAAGAGTCTGAGCAAGGATTACATCCTCCAGGCACGCGCCAACGGTGACGGAAACTTTACCGTGCGTCACAACGAAGTGGTGATCGGGCTTGATAAAGCGGTGAAGGCCGGCGAGATGTTTACCCTGCCCACTCAGCTTCAGGAGAACAATAATTTCCAGATTAGCTGGACGCCTGTAAATGGCAAGCCGGTAACCCAGAGCATGGACGTGCAGCTCGTCACGACCATCACGGGCAACACGTTGCATGTTTCTCCTGATGGAAAAGCAGAGGGAAAAGGTACGCAAGCATCGCCGTTGGATCTCAATACGGCCATAAGTCTGCTGCCGCCAGGCGGAACAATTATTCTTGCTGCGGGAAGCTACCCGAAAACGGATATTCCCCTCAGCGTCAGCGGCCTGAAGGATAAGCCAAAAACGCTGACGGCTAACGGCAAAGCGGTGATCCACGGTATGTTGCTGGACGCCAACTACTGGCATCTCAACGGTATCGATATTACTGATAAGAGTTTGCGTATTCAGGGCAGCCATAATCTTATCGAGAACGTTGTGGCCTATCATAACGACGATACCGGGATTCAGATCTCCTCGCCGGATAAACTGGGTCGCCCACTGTGGGCCAGCTACAACCGGGTCGTGAATTCGGAATCGTTTAGCAATGAAGATCCCGGCAAGATCAATGCCGACGGCTTTGCGGTGAAGATGCGCGTGGGGGAAGGCAACCGGCTGGAAGGATGTTATTCACACGACAACATTGATGACGGCTACGATCTGTTCAACAAAATCGAAGACGGTGCCAATGGGGTGGTGGTCATTGAGAACTCCATCGCCCGTAACAACACCAGTAACGGCTTTAAGTTAGGTGGAGAAGGACAGCCCGTCGCGCATGAGATCCGCAACAGTATTGCCATTGGCAACCACCTTGATGGTTTCACCGATAACTTTAACCCGGGTAAGCTAGTGGTGGTGAACAACGTTGCCGTCGACAATCAGCGTTTCAACTACATTTTCCGCCCGAGCCCTTACGGCGATGCGTCAACGCAGGGTATCTTCAGTGATAACCTGTCGCTGCGGACGACACCCGGAAAATATGATGACGCGGTGGTGGGGAATATTGATGCCAGTAACATCTTTATTGCTGATGGGAAAAGCATAAACAGCAAGGAGTATCTCTCGCTGGACCTGCCACAACCGCTGGAGCGTAACGCGGATGGCAGCTTTAAGACCGGGGATTTTCTAACGAAAAACTAATGCCGCTCATAAACAAAAAGGTCGCCATCAGGCGACCTTCTTCGTTTGGTTCTCGTTCACACCGCATGTGTTGTGGTTTTAGTTAGCGGTACAGCGCAAAACGAAACACAGCAAACGAGGCTTTCAGCCATGCAACCTTAGTGGTTGATAGTACCGAAAGAGATATTCATAGAGCTGAAAAGAGCGATGATTTTGTTGATCAGTTTCATGATGGCACCTTTGTAGGATAATAATTTTGTGACTCAACTCACAAAAAGAAGTCTACGCCTCATTTTTTAATCGATCAACATTTTTTGTGATGTTCATCACAAAATATCAAAACCGCTTTTCAGTTTCAGTCAAATTGAAACAGCACGGTAAAACCTGCTAAGCAAGATTTACCGCACAATCTCAGTTACGCGACATAAACAGACGCAGGACATACCAGAACATCGTGGCGATCGACGCGAACAGATGCAGCGCCGCGCCAGCGGGGCGGTTAGTTGGATAGTGATGAATGATGTTAGAGGTATCGTACAGAATAAATCCAGCACACAGCAGCACCATCGCGGCGCTAAACCAAATCCCGAGCGAGAACCCGAGCAGCACGCTTGCCACAATCGCCCCCAACGCGATAAAGCCCGCCATATTCAAAAAAGAGCGCATAAAAGAGAAGTCTTTACGCGTGGTGAACGCGGTAAAAGTCAGGCCACACACCAGCAGCAACGTGGTAATCGCAGCGGATGGGATGATATCCGGATTGATGTATCTGGCCATGGTGAGCAACGGCGCGAAGATTAACGCTTCGGCGAGCACGTAGATCCCAAGGCCAATCTGCTGAGTATTATTGGACTCCACGTTATCGGCCATACGCGTTGCCAGCATGCTCACCAGCATAAATGCCCCCAGTACCACCAGCCAGCCATACCGGCCGCCCGCCGCCAGTTTTGCCAGCATCATCTTGCCCACGCCCTGATTCATAAATACCGCACTCAGCAAAATAAAGCCCAGCACCGAAACGGCAAGGTGAATGTAGGTTTGACGGATAAACGTGGCGCGGTCAGTCTGACGAGCAGATTGCGGCCCTTCAAATAACGGTTTAAATGACATGCTAATGATCCCTCATATAGTTACGGCTGTAATAGTTACATTCCGAACAAAATAACACTGCGTAAAGAGGGAGACAATTAGCGTTAGCGTAATTGGATAACTTTTTGAATATTAATAAATATTTTGTATATAAAGAGTATCAACCATAAAAAAAGCCAGCCTGGAAACCAGACTGGCTTTTGACTTTTCAAGCCGGTGTTACATCGCTTTCTTGGTCAGCTCGATAACGCGCAGCTGCGCGATCGCTTTGGCCAGTTCCGCAGACGCCTGAGCGTAATCCACGTCGCCGTGAGAGCTCTTGATGTGCTCTTCCGCTTTGCGTTTCGCTTCCAGGGCTCGCGCTTCGTCGAGATCCTGGCCACGAATGGCGGTATCAGCCAGAACGGTCGTGCTACCAGGCTGCACTTCAAGAATGCCGCCAGACAGGTAGATAAACTCCTCATGACCGTGCTGTTTCACGATGCGGATCATACCAGGCTTAATGGCGGTGAGCAGCGGGGCGTGACCCGGGTAAATACCCAGTTCACCTTCGCTACCCGTTACCTGGATTTTCTCGACCAGACCAGAGAACATTTGTTGCTCTGCGCTGACGACGTCCAGGTGGTAAGTCATTGCCATATCACCCTCCGATTAAGGCGTTAAAGTTTTTTGGCTTTTTCCACGGCTTCGTCGATGGAACCGACCATGTAGAACGCCTGCTCTGGCAGGTGATCGTATTCGCCGTCCATGATGCCTTTAAAGCCACGGATGGTGTCTTTCAGGGAAACGTATTTGCCCGGAGAACCGGTGAATACTTCCGCTACGAAGAACGGCTGGGACAGGAAACGCTGAATTTTACGTGCGCGTGCTACCACCAGTTTATCTTCTTCAGACAGTTCATCCATACCCAGGATGGCGATGATGTCTTTCAGTTCCTGATAACGCTGCAGGATGGACTGAACGCCACGCGCAGTGTCGTAGTGTTCCTGACCAACAACCAGCGGGTCCAGCTGACGGCTGGTGGAGTCCAGCGGGTCAACGGCCGGGTAGATACCCAGAGACGCGATCTGACGGCTCAGTACCACGGTTGCGTCTAAGTGCGCAAAGGTGGTGGCTGGGGATGGGTCAGTCAAGTCATCCGCAGGTACGTATACCGCCTGTACGGAGGTGATAGAACCGGTTTTGGTGGAGGTGATACGTTCCTGAAGAACACCCATCTCTTCCGCCAGGGTCGGCTGATAACCTACCGCTGAAGGCATACGGCCCAGCAGTGCGGATACTTCCGTACCGGCCAGGGTATAACGATAGATGTTATCGACGAACAGCAGTACGTCACGGCCTTCGTCACGGAATTTCTCAGCCATGGTCAGGCCGGTCAGAGCAACGCGCAGACGGTTTCCCGGCGGCTCGTTCATCTGGCCATACACCAGGGATACTTTATCGATAACGTTGGATTCGGTCATTTCGTGGTAGAAGTCGTTACCCTCACGAGTACGTTCACCTACGCCCGCAAACACAGAGTAACCGGAGTGCTCGATCGCGATGTTACGAATAAGCTCCATCATGTTTACGGTTTTACCTACACCCGCACCACCGAACAGACCGACTTTACCGCCCTTCGCGAACGGACACATCAGGTCGATTACTTTGATACCGGTTTCCAGCAGTTCCTGAGAGTTTGACAGCTCTTCATAGGACGGTGCTGCGCGGTGGATAGCCCAACGCTCTTCTTCACCGATGTCGCCTTTCATGTCGACCGGTTGACCCAGTACGTTCATGATACGACCCAGTGTTGCTTTACCTACCGGGACTTCGATCGGGTGCTCGAGGTCTTTTACATCCAGACCACGGCGCAGGCCGTCAGAAGAACCCATTGCGATGGTACGCACGATACCGCCGCCGAGCTGCTGCTGAACTTCCAGCACCAGCACTTCATTACCATTCTGTACCTCAAGAGCTTCGTACACGCGCGGTACGGCATCCTGAGGGAATTCGACGTCAACTACGGCGCCGATTACCTGGACAATTTTTCCAGTAGCCATCTTGAATCCTCTACGAATTAACCTGGTTATACCGCGGATGCACCACCGACGATCTCGGTGAGTTCCTGAGTAATGCTGGCCTGACGAGCTTTGTTGTATACCAACTGCAGCTCTTTAATCAGGCTGCCGCCATTGTCGGTCGCGGCTTTCATCGCCACCATACGTGCGGCCTGCTCGCTGGCCAGGTTTTCTACAACACCTTGATAAACCTGAGACTCTACGTAGCGGCGCAGGAGGGTATCCAGCAACGCTTTCGGATCAGGTTCATACAGGTAATCCCAGGATTTACGCTTCAGATCCTCATCTTCTGACGCAGGCAGCGGCAGCAGCTGAGTGATGGTAGGAACCTGAGACATGGTGTTGATAAATTTGTTGTTTACAATATAAAGCTTGTCCAGACGGCCTTCATCGTAAGCCTGCAACATCACTTTTACCGGGCCGATCAGTTCGGACAGGGAAGGGTTATCCCCCATGCCAGTGACCTGCGCGACGATGTTGCCGCCAACGGAATTGAAGAAAGAGACGCCTTTAGAGCCGATCATTGCGATATCGCACTGAACGCCTTTATCAGACCAACCTTTCATTTCCGCCAGAATTTTTTTGAACAGGTTAATGTTCAAGCCACCACACAGACCACGGTCTGTCGACACCACCAGGTAGCCCACGCGTTTAACGTCGCGTTCTTCCAGGTACGGGTGCTTATATTCCAGATTACCGTTTGCAAGGTGACCAATCACTTTGCGCATGGTTTCTGCATAAGGACGGCTGGCCGCCATACGTTCCTGCGATTTACGCATTTTGGAAGCGGCGACCATTTCCATCGCTTTAGTGATCTTCTGCGTGTTCTGGACGCTTGCGATCTTACTACGTATCTCTTTTGCGCCGGCCATGAGCTTCTCCTCAATGCCTTGCGGCCTGCCTTAAGGCAGGCCACCAGACGTTACCAGGATTGGGTTGCTTTGAAGGAATCGAGGATGCCTTTCAGCTTGCCTTCGATTTCGTCGTTATAGCCACCGGACTGGTTGATCTCTTGCATCAGTGGAGCGTGATCACGGTCGACGTAAGCCAGCAGAGCGGCTTCGAAGCTACCGATTTTCGACAATTCAACATCTGCCAGGTAACCACGTTCTGCTGCGAACAGAACCAGAGACTGCTGCGCAACAGACATCGGCGCATACTGTTTCTGTTTCAGCAGTTCGGTCACTTTCTGACCGTGGTCAAGCTGCTTACGGGTTGCATCGTCAAGGTCGGATGCAAACTGGGAGAACGCCGCCAGTTCACGATACTGCGCCAGTGCGGTACGGATACCACCGGACAGTTTTTTCATGATCTTGGTCTGCGCTGAACCACCTACACGGGATACGGAGATACCCGGGTTAACCGCAGGACGAATACCGGCGTTAAACAGGTTGGTTTCCAGGAAGATCTGACCATCGGTAATGGAGATTACGTTAGTCGGAACGAACGCAGAAACGTCACCTGCCTGAGTTTCGATAATCGGCAGCGCGGTCAGAGAACCGGTTTTCCCTTTCACTTCACCTTTGGTGAAGGCTTCAACGTATTCGGCGTTAACACGCGCAGCACGCTCCAGCAGACGGGAGTGGAGATAGAATACGTCGCCCGGGAATGCTTCACGTCCTGGCGGACGACGGAGCAGCAGGGAGATCTGACGGTAAGCGACAGCCTGTTTAGACAGGTCATCATAAATGATCAGTGCATCTTCACCACGGTCACGGAAGTATTCGCCCATTGCGCAACCGGCATACGGTGCCAGGTATTGCAGTGCAGCGGATTCAGACGCGGTTGCCACAACAACGATGGTGTTAGCCAGCGCGCCGTGTTCTTCCAGTTTACGTACCACGTTAGAAATAGTGGACGCTTTCTGGCCGATAGCAACGTAGACACATTTGATACCGGAATCACGCTGGTTGATGATGGCATCGATTGCCAGCGCAGTTTTACCGGTCTGACGGTCACCGATGATCAGTTCACGCTGACCACGACCGATTGGGATCATGGCATCAACGGACTTATAACCAGTCTGTACTGGCTGATCAACGGACTGACGTTCGATAACGCCCGGCGCGATAGCTTCAACAGCGGAGAAGCCGTCGTTATCCAGCGCACCTTTACCGTCGATTGGCGCACCCAGGGTGTTAACCACACGACCCAGCAGGCCACGGCCAACCGGAACTTCCAGGATACGACCCGTACACTTAACTTTCATGCCTTCGGCAAGGTCAGCATACGGACCCATAACGACTGCACCAACGGAGTCGCGCTCCAGGTTCAGTGCGATAGCGTAACGGTTACCCGGCAGGGAGATCATTTCACCCTGCATACAATCGGCCAGGCCGTGGATGCGGATAACACCGTCACTTACAGAAACAATAGTACCTTCGTTGTGAGCTTCACTCACAACACTGAACTGAGCAATGCGCTGCTTGATCAGTTCGCTGATTTCGGTGGAATTCAGTTGCATGCTCCAGTCCCCTTAAGACTGCAAGACGTCTGCAAGGCGTTCAAGACGGCCGCGTACGCTGCCATCAATGACCATATCACCCGAGCGGATGATAATGCCTGCCATTACAGACTTATCGATATTGCAATTCAGCTTCACTTTGCGTGACAGACGTTTTTCCATCGCTGCGCTGATTTTCGCAAGCTGTTCTTCACTCAGTGCTGTCGCGGAAGTCACTTCGACTTCAGCAACCGCCTCGCTGGCGGCACGTAAATGAATAAACTGCTCAAGAACATCCGGGAGCACTCGCAGACGACCATTCTCAGCCATAACCTTAATCAGGTTCTGACCGTTTTCGTCCAGTTGCTCACCACAGACGGCGATAAACGACTTAGCGAGCGTTTCCGGCGCCATCGCGCCAGACAGAAGCTCTGCCATTTGTTCGTTTTTCGTCACTTCAGCGGTAAACGCCAGCATGTCCTGCCAGCGCTCTACACTGTTGTGTTCGACGGCAAAGTCAAAAGCTGCTTTGGCGTAGGGGCGAGCTACAGTAACAAATTCAGACATCAGCCCCTCCCTCCTTACAGTTCAGCGACAAGTTTGTCCACGATGTCGCTGTTAGCAGCTTCATCCACGGAACGTTCGATGATCTTCTCGGCGCCAGCAACAGCCAGGATAGCAACTTGCTTACGCAGTTCTTCGCGAGCACGTTTACGCTCGGCGTCAATTTCCGCCTGAGCCTGCGCCACGATTTTAGTACGTTCCTGTTCTGCTTCAGCTTTCACTTCGTCCAGGATCTGGGCGCGACGTTTATTCGCCTGCTCGATGATAACCTGGGCTTCCGCTTTCGCTTTTTTCAGCTGGTCGGTCGCGTTGGCCTGTGCAAGGTCCAAATCCTTTTTAGCTCGTTCAGCAGAAGCAAGACCGTCAGCAATCTCTTTTTGACGTTTTTCGATGGCAGCCATTAACGGCGGCCATACGTACTTCATGCAGAACAGAACGAACAGGACAAACGCGATGGCCTGGCCGAGGATTGTTGCGTTAAGATTCACAGCACAATGCCTCTTATCTAGTTAACGTTCTGATATTGCTTACTAATTCAAGCAACGCTTACTACGCGACAGCAAACATCACGTACAGACCCAGACCTACAGCGATCATTGGGATAGCATCCACCAGACCCATAACGATAAAGAACTGAGTACGCAGCAGTGGAATCAGATCCGGTTGACGCGCTGCGCCTTCCAGGAATTTGCCCCCGAGGATGCCGATACCGATCGCAGCACCGATTGCCGCCAGACCCATCATCACAGCGGCAGCCATGTACAGCAGATCCATATTCAGGTTTTCCATGACAGTCTCCAGTTTGTTTCAGTTAAAACGTAGTAGTGTTGGTAAATTAATGCTCTTCAGACGCCATCGACAGATAGACAATCGTCAGAACCATGAAGATGAAGGCTTGCAGCGTAATGATCAGGATGTGGAAAATGGCCCATGGCACATTCAGAATCCACTGTGACCACCACGGCAACAGACCAGCAATCAGAATGAAAATCAGCTCACCGGCATACATGTTACCGAACAGTCGCAGACCGAGAGAAACCGGTTTGGACAGCAGGCTGACCCCTTCAAGGATTAAGTTGACAGGAATGAAAGCCCAGTGATTGAACGGCTGCAGCGTCAACTCTTTCGTGAAGCCGCCGATGCCTTTCATTTTGATGCTGTAGAACAGAATCAGGATAAACACGCCCAATGCCATAGACAGGGTAATGTTCACATCCGCAGACGGTACCACGCGCAGCGCCGGCAGGCCCAGTACATGCTCAGCAATGTACGGCAGCAGGTCGATAGGCAGAAGGTCCATCAGGTTCATCAGGAAGACCCAGACGAAAATCGTCAGAGCCAGAGGAGCGATGAGTTTGCTTTTGCCATGGTACATGTCTTTGACACTGCCATGAACGAAGCCGATTACCAGCTCAATCGCGGTCTGAAATTTGCCTGGTACGCCGCTGGTTGCTCGTTTAGCAACGCTACGGAACATAAGCAGGAACAACAGACCCAGCACCACCGAGAAGAACATGGAGTCAATATTGAGCGTCCAGAAGGTGGCTGGGGGGTTATGCGGATCTACCAGCGAGAATGTACGCAGGTCCAGCTGAAGGTTATTCAGGTGGTGACCTATGTAATCCTGCGGCGTCATATTTTCAGAAGCCATGATGCCTTTTACCCTTTGTTGTTAATTACAGCGGGTGCCAGTATCTGAACCACCAGCACCAAAATCCATGTCACGATTAGCGGCAAGAACACCGCCTTCAAAACTGCCAACGCCACGATCAGCAACACCAGCATCGCCAACACCTTGAACGCTTCGCCAAACGCGAATGTCCAGGCGACTCGGCCCTTAGCCGGTGTATGTACCTGGTGGCGCCAGGCAAAAATCATAAACAACATGTTAGGCAGGAATACTGCCATACCTCCGCACGCGGAGGAAATGCCCCAAAAGGGGTCTTTGAGGCTGAACAGCAGTCCACTTGCTATTACTGCCAGGAGCTGAATGAACAGAAGCTTACGAGCAACGTTTCGACTCACGAGCGACAATGACATCACGTTATTACTCCTGCTCCCTTTGAGGTATGCCGCGTGTCGTATAAAACGTTCTTTAAGGCTCGGAGTCAAGCATCAAAAAGCGGTCAAATTATACGGTGACGCCTCGTGATTTCAAACAATAAGTAGCAAAAAGGTGAATAAATGTTTAAATATTTTTCCTCACCTCTATTTTCGCGATTTTTGTGAAAGTGTGAACGATCGAACAAAAGTGCAAATACCGCGAAAACGCTGACTATAAAGCGTGCTCCAGATCACATAATAAACATTTTTGATGATACTCGATTAAGATTAGCCTCAATTCATAACTTGCCAGCGTTTTGATCTTAAAGGCAATTAGAGACAACTCTTTTCAAAAATGACACACACACCGTAAAAACAGCTTATTGACATTTATAATAATAATTTAACATTCGTTTTTCATTCAGCGAATCGACTGCTAGTAGACTGATATTTTCCATGTTGACTATTTTTATTGTTAACAAAAAGAGCCACGTTAAATGCCAGATAAAGCCTAGTTAAAACCTCGTTAAATGTAACTGAATGTTCCATCGTTTTTGTCGCTTCTTTTTAACAAAATCGAGGTCGGTTTTTTCCGATATTTTTTGATAAAAGTTAACTTTTGTTTGCTCTAATTGTCACCAGATGGCGCTCGCCTTCCAGGTGTGGCACACGTAGCTCAACGATATTTTCCACGGAAAATTCAGTCGGTAACTGACTGATTTCATCGTCTGGCCTCTGCCCTTTCAGCGCATAAAAGCGGCCATTCTCCGCAGGTAAGTGCTTACACCAGGTCACCATATCAGTCAGAGAAGCGAATGCACGGCTGATGACACCGTCAAACGGCGGCTCTGCAGGGAATTCTTCCACACGGCTTTGCACCGGCGTGATGTTTTCCAGTTTCAGCTCATGCTGCACCTGACGCAGGAAGCGTACACGCTTACCCAGGCTGTCGAGCAGCGTAAAATGCGATTCAGGACGAACGATGGAGAGCGGGATACCCGGTAACCCAGGGCCCGTACCAACATCGATAAAACGTTGCCCCTGCAAATGCGGCGCAACCACGATGCTGTCCAGAATATGGCGAATTAACATCTCGTTAGGATCGCGTACGCTGGTCAGGTTGTACGCTTTATTCCATTTGTTCAGCATATCGACATAGGCCACCAGTTGCGTTTTCTGGTGATCGGTGAGCGAAATACCTGCTTCATCCAGCAGACGAGAGAGTTTGTTAATCACGAAAGTTACCTGTTGGGGATAATTTGCCGGGCGGCAAGCAAAATACCGCCGCCCAAAACCGTTATTACGCGCTGCGGCGCAGCATACCTTGTTTTTTCAGCCAAACCAGCAAAATCGAGATGGCGGCAGGGGTAATCCCGGAAATACGCGACGCCTGGCCAATAGAAACCGGTTTATGATCGTTCAGTTTGGCGATCACTTCGTTGGAGAGACCGTTAACCTGCCGATAATCGAGCGTCGCAGGCAGGAGCGTATTTTCGTTACGCTGCTGTTTTTCAATCTCATCCTGCTGACGCGCGATATAACCTTCGTATTTCACCTGAATCTCAACCTGTTCAGCGGCCTGAGCATCGCCCAGCGCAGGCGCGAACGGCGTCAGCGCGGTCAGCTGTTCGTAGGTCATTTCCGGGCGACGCAGCAGATCTTCCCCGCTGGCTTCACGTGACAGCGGCGCACTCAGGTGAGCGTTCACTTCGCCCGCAGACTCGGAAGACGGTGCAATCCAGGTCGTTTTCAGACGTTGACGTTCACGTTCGATATTTTCCAGCTTCTCGTTGAAGCGCGCCCAACGCACGTCATCCACCAGCCCCAGCTCACGGCCAGCTTCGGTCAGACGCAGATCGGCATTGTCTTCGCGCAGCATCAGGCGATATTCCGCACGTGAGGTAAACATGCGGTACGGTTCTTTGGTACCCAGCGTACAGAGATCGTCAACCAGCACACCCAGGTAGGCCTGATCGCGGCGCGGCGCCCAGCCCTCTTTCTCAGCGGAGAAACGCGCGGCGTTCAAACCGGCAAGCAGGCCCTGCGCAGCGGCTTCTTCATAACCGGTGGTGCCGTTGATCTGGCCGGCAAAGAACAGACCGTGGATAAATTTGCTTTCCAGCGTCGGTTTCAGGTCGCGTGGATCGAAGAAATCGTACTCAATAGCATAGCCAGGACGGACGATCTTCGCGTTTTCCATCCCCTGCATAGAGCGGACGATTTGCATCTGCACATCGAACGGCAGGCTGGTGGAGATACCGTTCGGGTAAATTTCATTGGAGGTCAGCCCTTCCGGCTCCAGGAAGATCTGGTGCTGGTTTCGGTCGGCGAAGCGCATCACTTTGTCTTCGATAGACGGGCAGTAACGCGGGCCAATTCCTTCAATCACGCCAGCATACATTGGGCTACGGTCGAGGTTATTACGGATTACGTCATGGGTTTTCTCGTTGGTATGCGTGACATAGCACGGTACCTGGCGCGGATGCTGGGAGGCATCGCCAAGGAACGAGAAAACGGGCATCGGGTTATCACCGTGCTGCTGCGCCAGTACGCTGAAGTCGATAGTACGCGCGTCGATACGCGGCGGGGTACCGGTTTTGAGACGGCTCACGCGCAGCGGCAGTTCACGCAGACGACGAGAGAGCGGAATGGACGGCGGATCGCCAGCACGGCCACCGCTGTAGTTATCCAGCCCGATATGAATTTTGCCATCAAGGAAAGTCCCGACGGTGAGCACGACTGCTTTGGCGCGGAATTTCAGCCCCATCTGGGTAACCGCGCCAACCACGCGATCGTTTTCCACAATCAGATCTTCAACCGCCTGCTGGAAGATCATCAGGTTCGGTTGGTTCTCCAGTGCGGTACGTACCGCCTGGCGATAGAGCACGCGATCCGCCTGAGCACGCGTGGCGCGTACCGCCGGCCCTTTGCTCGCGTTTAGTATCCTAAACTGGATACCCGCATGGTCGATCGCGGTGGCCATCAGGCCGCCAAGTGCATCCACTTCTTTTACCAGGTGTCCTTTCCCAATGCCGCCAATCGCCGGGTTGCAGCTCATCTGTCCCAGCGTGTCGATATTGTGTGTCAAAAGCAGGGTCTGCTGACCCATTCGCGCAGCGGCCATCGCGGCCTCAGTGCCTGCATGACCCCCGCCAATGATGATGACGTCAAAAGGATCCTGATAAAACATGGTGGTCTGCCTCGCATAAAGCGGTTTGATGATGGATTGAAGCCCGGGCGTGGATTCTACTCAACTTTAGTCGATGGAGAAAGCGTCTGGATCTTTGCTATTTAAAAGAAGATCTTTTTATTTAGAGATCTGTTCTATTGTGATCTCTTATTAGGATCGCCAGTTACTGTGGATAAGTGCGATCCCGTATTTAAGATCATAAGCTTAAGAAGGATCACTATCTGTGAATGATCGGTGATCCTGTTCCGTATAAGCTGGGATCAAAACGGGGAGTTATGCACAACTCAAAAACTAACCATACGTTGTTCTTTGGATAACTACCGGTTGTTCCAAGGTTTTAACCAGTGTTATCCACAGAATAAAGTTAGATCTTTACAAATCTCTGAGCCGATCGGCCCATGATCCGACCCAAATTTCCGCAGGATCTTCAGGAATGTCATGTTCAAGGACATTGATCTTGAGTGTTTCACCAATCTGTTTCGCGCCGCAGGCGGTCAATTCAGTGTCGATTTTATCGATGGCACCACAGAAAGTGTCATATTCACGACTGCCAATACCGATTGAACCGAAACGAACCTGAGAGAGGTCGGGTTTCTGCTCGCGGAGATCGTTATAAAAAGGCAGCAGGTTGTCGGGAATGTCACCCGCACCGTGTGTGGAGCTGATAACCAGCCAGATACCCGATGCAGAGAGATCCTCTAATAAAGGACCATGCAGCGTTTCGGTCGAAAAACCCGCGTCTTCCAGCTTTTCAGCCAGGTGTTCCGCCACATACTCGGCGCTGCCAAGTGTGCTTCCGCTGATGAGTGTGATATCTGCCATAACCGCCACCTTTATTAAGAGTGGCGTATTGTACGCTGTGAACGGTCTGGGATCTACCTGTGGAAAAGTATGGGATTAAAAAAGCCGATCACGGCTTGATGGTACGCATGATCGGGTTCTGCAGGACGATCAGGGTTTCGGTGGACTGAATTTCATCAATTGTTTGGATCTTGTTGATAAGTACGTGCTGCAACGCGTCGATCGAACGGCACATCACTTTAATAAAGATGCTGTAATGGCCGGTGGTGTAGTACGCCTCGGTGACTTCATCCAGGCTTTCCAGCCGCGCCAGCGCTGACGGATAGTCTTTTGCACTCTTCAATATAATACCGATAAAGCAGCCGACATCGTATCCGAGCTGTTTTGGGCTGACATCGACGCGGGCCCCGGTAATGATGCCCGCCTGTTTCATTTTCTCGACGCGAACGTGAATGGTGCCGGGGCTGACGCCGAACTGTTTGGCTAATTCGGCGTAAGCGGTGCGGGCATTCGCCATTAAGGCGTCAAGGATGCCGCGGTCCAGATTGTCGATCTGATAATTTTCCATAGCTTTTTCTTATGAAGAATGATGATTCTTTCTATTTTAGCGCCTGTTTTTAACGAATCAAAAGTGAAGTCGCCTTTTTATCTGTTGATTATTGAATATGACCCGCATTCTGTTGCTTAATCATAACCAACAGGACGCAGGAGTAATAAAAAATGAAAACCGCTTACATCGCAAAACAACGCCAGATTAGTTTCGTAAAATCCTTTTTCTCTCGTCAGCTAGAAGAAAAGTTGGGTCTGATTGAAGTTCAGGCACCACTGCTGAGCCGCGTAGGGGATGGGACGCAGGACAACCTTTCTGGTTGCGAAAAAGCGGTACAGGTAAAAGTGAAAGCCCTGCCAGAGGCCCAGTTTGAAGTGGTGCACTCTCTGGCGAAGTGGAAACGTCAAACCCTGGGACAGCACGACTTCAGCGCGGGTGAAGGGCTCTACACGCACATGAAAGCCCTTCGCCCCGATGAAGACCGCCTTTCGCCGATCCACTCCGTTTACGTTGACCAGTGGGACTGGGAACGCGTGATGGGTGATGGCGAGCGTCATCTCGGTACCCTGGAAAGTACCGTGAAGGCGATTTGGGCGGGGATCAAAGCAACAGAAGAAGCAGTAAGCAAAGAGTTTGGTCTGGCACCGTTCCTGCCAGAACAGATCCACTTTGTGCACAGCCAGACGCTGTTAAGCCGTTATCCGGATCTCGACGCGAAAGGTCGTGAACGTGCGATTGCCAAAGAATTGGGTGCCGTCTTCCTGATTGGGATCGGCGGCAAACTCTCTGATGGTCAGCGCCATGATGTCCGTGCGCCGGATTACGATGACTGGAGCACCCAGGCGGAATCTGGTCTGGCGGGTCTGAACGGCGATATCCTGGTGTGGAACCCGATTCTGGAAGATGCGTTCGAGCTCTCTTCTATGGGGATCCGCGTTGATGCAAAAGCGCTGCAACACCAGCTACAGCTGACCGGCGACGAAGAGCGCCTGCAACTGGAGTGGCACCAGGCGCTGCTGCGTGGTGAAATGCCGCAGACCATCGGCGGTGGGATTGGCCAGTCGCGTCTGACCATGCTGCTGCTGCAACTCTCCCACATCGGACAGGTTCAGTGCGGTGTGTGGCCAGCACAGGTTCGTGAAGGCGTCTCTTCCCTGCTGTAAGATTTAACGCCGCCAGCGTCTGAGCAGGCGGCTACGCAAACCGGTATCGAAGCGCCAGATGTGGTCAAAGATGCGCATGATGCCGGGCTTGCCGTGAGCAGACATCGCTACCGCATGAAAACGGTGCTGATGTTTTCGCTGTAACTCCCCGACCCTACTCACCACCTCATCCGGCAGACGCTGGGCGATAAAGTCTGAAATCACCACCGCATCGGCATCCTGCCAGGTCGGGTTTTCCAGGCGTTCAATGATGGCGCGAAAGCAGCTCGCCATATCGGTGCCGCCGCGAAAACGCTGGCTCAGGAAACGGATCGCCTGCTCTATCCCCTGCGGGCCAGTCAGCTCGTAACGCACCACTTCGCTGGAAAACAGCATAATGAAGCAACGGCGGTTATCCGCCAGCGCCACGCGCATCATCGCGAGGCAAAAGGCTTTCGCGCACTGCTCGTTAAAGCCGCCCATTGAGCCTGAGGTATCTACGCAGACGATAAACGGCCCGCGCGGCTGTTCGTCAACATCCTGGTGTACCACCGGGCGTTCGGTGACTTTCTCATGCCACGCGTCGCCGTGTAGTCGATAGGTGAGTAATTGTTTCTCCACCAGCCGCCGGTAAAACTCATACTCCAGCTCGGTAATGCCGAGCGTAGCCAGTTCCGGCGGCAGCAGACGCAGGATGTCATCGCTTTGCTGAATGCCATCAACCTGCTCCGGTACGGTTGAGGGTTCGCGCACCAGCGTGCGGAAGGTTTCCATTGGCGCATCTTTTTTGGGCACCGATTTTGCTTCACGCGATCGACCCAGTTGATCCGCCAGTTGCATCAGTTCCGGCTGCTGGCTGAGAAAATCGCCGTACTTCACGATCAACTGATAGTCACCGCGCTTAAGCTGCCCGGCGCTCATATCCCACAGGCGACCGGCGGCGTTTTCGTTCTCGACCAGCACCGGTTCCAGTTGGCCGCTCAGGGTCATTCGCTCCTGAACCTCGCTCAGTAGCTGTTCTCGTTCGCCTTCCAGTAACTGCTGGTTGAGCGATGTCGCTTGCACCACCAGGCTTAGCCGCCAGCGTTGCAGGAACAGCGTATGCAGCGCCGGGGTAAAGGTGGGATTATGCGCCGCCAGCTGCTGCGCCTGTTCGGCATAGGGTGAGCGCACCTTCTTCAGCAGCGCCAGGATCTGCGGCAGCTGGGCATTGATTTGCGGCGTGGAGAAGGTCTGGCACTGCTGATAACAGAGCACTTCTTCTTCCAGCTCCGGCGGCACATGCGTACCTTTAAGCGTGCTTTTCAGGTTTTCGCGCCAGCGGGGCAGATCTTCCGTAATAGCGCTTTTCAGGCGCGGGAATTTCTTAAAGAATGCCGATAGCTGTGGTGACGCCAGCAGGGCGATGATCGTCTCTTCGATCAATCCCTCTTCGCTGACCGCCAGCATCACGTTAAGCGTATCGATAGTCAGCATTGCTGGGCCTGTTTGATCTGCGCCGCGACATCCTGCAGGCTGGCTTCGATCTGCGCCAGCCAGTCGCTATGAATGAACAGGCATTTTTGCTGATCGTTAAAGCTCAGATGCTGTCGATGCCACTCTTCCGCCAGTTCGTCGAGCTGCTGTTTGATTTCGGCAGGCATGTTCTGCTGGCTTTCGGTTCCCGGCAGCGCCAGGCGTGAGCCCTGCAAACTGATATCACGCACCACCAGATGCTGCGCGTTATCAACCTCCATATTCAACGTCAGCGCAAAACCGATGCCGTTGAGTTTGCCGCGAATTTCACCGCCTTTCTCCAGCCAGTGGGCCAGCACCTGACGCTCGAAGGTGATGTGAATAACGTCGATATCGTGCAATTTAAGCGGTTTTTGCAGCAGCAATGTGACCGTTGGGCCCTGAACTTCCGCCGGAAGTTCATAGTGCGGTTTACGGCTGAACATACCGCCCAGACGCGTCACTTTGAGCGCGGTTTTATCGCTTTCCTGCTGCTGAAGCTGCAAGCGATGCTGAGTAATGGCGCTCAGGCGATTCAGCATCGATTGCTGTTGCCAGGCGTGCCCGGTCATCAATATTTCGAGCTGTTGCTGCATCAAATTGCGGCTTTGCGCGTCGTGCCACAGGCACTCTTTAAGCAGAATCAGATCGATAGGCGCAATGGCATCGCGCCCGCTGAAGAATGCACAGGCCTGTAGCAGGCGAATCGCTTTCTTCCAGCGACGGTCAGAGACATAGGGCGCATTGGGCAGCGTATCGAGCTGCTGGCGCAGGGTGAAGATCAGTTCAAAAACCGTATCCGGTAGCTTGATAGCGGCGATCTCTTTCTGCCACTGGAAGAACTCTTCATCGGAGACCTGAAGCCCTGGTGAAACCGGGTTTTCGTTCTCGTCCTGCTGGCTCACCAGCATGGAACGGAAGTTGCCTTTTTCCTGTACCTTGTCGAGCCACAAACGAATCAGCATGCGGTCATACAGCGCTTCAAGGCTGCTTTCTGCTTCAGGCAGTTCGTTCGATGCGGCCACCAGCAGGCGCATCGGGATTTTCTCGACCGTCGCACCGTTGCGGAAATGACGTTCGTTAATCGCCGTCAGCAGGGTGTTCAGAATCGCCGGGCCAGCCTTCCAGATCTCATCAAGAAAGACGATTTCCGCTTCCGGTAAATAGCCTGCGGTCAGACGCTCATAGCGTCCTTCATCTTTCAACGCCTGGATGGAAAGTGGGCCAAAGACTTCTTCCGGCGTGGAGAAGCGGGTCATCAGATATTCGAAAGCGCGCGCGTGTTGAAAAGCGAACTTAATGCGCCGCGCAATCAGGCTCTTGGCGATACCTGGCGGGCCAAGCAAAAATACGCTCTCGCCGCTGAGCGCTGCCAGCAGGCACAAGCGAATAGCATGACTGCGTTCATACAGCCCTTTCTCAAGCGCGCTACTCAGGCGCGAAATTCTTTCTGCTAATAAATGTGATTGGGCCATAATTGAGTTGCATCCTTTCGCCGAACATACGGCTAACTGAGCGAGTATAGACGTTTCATGGACGAGGATAATAGGCTGAAGAAGCGCTTCATTTTCTTTGCGCCAGGTTAATATGAATTCACATAAGGGTACGATTTTGCGATTAATCGTGCATACTGTGCGCTTTTCGTGGGCCAAGGGACCAGGCACTCATTTGTTTTACAAACGAAAGACTAGTCTATGAGCACTGATAAGAAGCAATCTTTGTCGGCGATAACCCTCGCTGCCATTGGGGTGGTATACGGCGATATCGGCACCAGCCCTCTTTATACTCTTCGAGAATGTTTGTCCGGGCAGTTTGGTTTTGGCGTTGAACGTGACGCGGTTTTTGGCTTTCTGTCATTAATCTTCTGGCTGCTGATCTTTGTTGTCTCCATTAAGTATCTGACCTTCGTCATGCGCGCGGATAACGCCGGTGAGGGGGGGATCCTGACGCTAATGTCTTTGGCGGGGCGCAACACGTCGGCAAAAACCACCTCCTTCCTGGTGATCATTGGATTGATCGGCGGCAGCTTCTTCTATGGGGAAGTGGTCATCACGCCGGCGATATCGGTGATGTCAGCCATTGAAGGCCTGGAAATCGTCGCGCCACAGCTGGATAGCTGGATTGTGCCACTATCGATACTGGTACTGACGCTGTTGTTTATGATTCAGAAACACGGTACCGGGATGGTCGGTAAGCTCTTCGCGCCGATTATGCTGGCGTGGTTCCTTATTCTGGCGGTGCTGGGTGTGCGCAGCATTATGGGCAACCCGGAAGTCCTTCAGGCGCTGAATCCAATGTGGGCGGTGCACTTCTTCCTTGAATATAAGATGGTGTCGTTTGTGGCGCTGGGGGCGGTTGTCCTCTCCATCACCGGGGTAGAAGCGCTGTATGCGGATATGGGCCACTTCGGTAAATTCCCGATTCGTTTGGCCTGGTTCTCGGTGGTTCTGCCGTCTTTGACACTGAACTACTTCGGGCAGGGCGCGCTGCTTTTGAAGCATCCGGAAGCGATTAAGAACCCGTTCTTCCTGCTCGCGCCGGAATGGGCGCTGATCCCGCTGCTGATTCTGGCGGCGCTGGCGACGGTTATCGCCTCGCAGGCGGTTATTTCCGGCGTCTTCTCGCTGACTCGCCAGGCGGTGCGTCTGGGGTATCTCTCGCCGATGCGCATTATTCACACCTCTGAAATGGAGTCCGGGCAGATTTACATCCCGTTCATCAACTGGCTGCTCTATTTCTCGGTGGTGATTGTCATTATCAACTTCGAGCACTCCAGTAATCTGGCGGCAGCTTACGGTATTGCGGTAACCGGTACGATGGTGCTGACCTCGATTCTGTCGACTACCGTGGCGCGTAAAAACTGGCACTGGAACAAGTTCCTGGTGGCATTCATTCTGGTCGCCTTCCTGTGCATCGATATTCCGCTGTTCTCGGCAAACCTCGATAAAATCGTCTCCGGTGGCTGGCTGCCGCTGAGCCTCGGTACGGTGATGTTTATCGTGATGACCACCTGGAAAAGCGAACGTTTCCGCCTGCTGCGTCGTATGCATGAGCATGGCAACTCTCTGGAGGCGATGATCGCCTCGCTGGAGAAATCACCGCCGGTTCGCGTACCGGGCACTGCGGTGTATATGTCGCGTGCGTTGAACGTGATTCCGTTTGCCATGATGCACAACCTTAAGCACAACAAAGTACTGCATGAGCGTGTGATCTTACTGACGCTGCGCACGGAAGATGCGCCTTACGTCCATAACGTGCGTCGTGTGCAGATTGAACAGCTTTCGCCAACCTTCTGGCGCGTGGTGGCCAGCTACGGCTGGCGCGAAACGCCAAACGTGGAAGAGGTCTTCCACCGTTGCGGTCTGGAAGGTTTAAGCTGCCGAATGATGGAAACGTCGTTCTTTATGTCGCATGAGTCGCTGATTGTTGGCAAACGCCCATGGTATCTACGTCTGCGTGGTAAGCTCTATCTGCTGCTGCAACGAAACGCCCTGCGCGCGCCGGATCAGTTTGAAATCCCGCCTAACAGGGTTATCGAGCTGGGCACCCAGGTCGAGATTTAAAGGCTGTCAAAACGCCGGGACGGTTTATCACCTCCCGGCGTTTCTCTTTCTACTCTTCGCTTTTTTCGTCGCGAGCGAAACGTTTCGACGGCGATCACAATTCTGTTACGCCATGTTGGTTTTCTGCTCACTCTTAAGATTAAACTTACATCAGCGAAACGTTTCGCTAGTGGAGCAAGAAAATGAAGAAAGGCACGGTACTTAATTCTGAGATCTCATCGGTCATCTCCCGCCTGGGGCATACCGATACGCTGGTGGTGTGTGATGCGGGTTTACCCATTCCACGCAGTACAACGCGTATTGATATGGCGTTAACCCAGGGCGTTCCCACTTTTATGCAGGTGCTGGACGTGGTGACCCGTGAAATGCAGGTTGAGGCCGCCATTCTCGCCTCGGAGATTAAACAACATAATCCGCAACTCCACGAAACGTTGCTCAAATTCATCGGGCAACTGCAACAACACCAGGGAAATACCATAGAAATTCGTTACACCACCCATGAGCAGTTTAAAAAACAAACCGCAGACAGTCAGGCGGTGATTCGCAGCGGGGAGTGCTCCCCGTATGCGAACATTATTCTCTGTGCTGGCGTCACCTTCTGAGGCCAACATGGACGCATTACTGCAATTAAAAGGTATCGATAAATCCTTCCCGGGCGTGAAAGCCCTCTCTGGCGCGGCGTTAAATGTTTACGCGGGCCGCGTGATGGCGCTGGTTGGCGAAAACGGCGCGGGAAAATCCACGATGATGAAAGTGCTGACCGGTATCTACTCTCGTGATGCGGGTTCGCTTTTATGGCTGGGCAAAGAAACCACCTTTAGCGGGCCGAAATCGTCGCAGGAAGCCGGGATAGGTATCATCCACCAGGAACTGAACCTGATCCCGCAGCTAACTATTGCGGAAAACATCTTCCTGGGCCGCGAGTTTGTGAATCGCTTTGGCAAAATTGACTGGAAGAAGATGTACGCTGAAGCGAATGTCTTGCTGGCAAAACTCAATCTGCGCTTTAAAAGCGACAGGCTGGTGGGGGAACTCTCTATCGGCGATCAGCAGATGGTGGAAATTGCCAAAGTGCTGAGCTTTGAGTCGAAGGTCATCGTGATGGATGAACCGACCGATGCGTTAACGGATACCGAAACCGAATCCCTGTTCCGCGTTATTCGCGAGCTGAAATCGCAGGGGCGCGGCATTGTCTATATCTCCCACCGCATGAAAGAAATCTTCGAGATTTGCGATGACGTGACCGTATTCCGCGATGGGCAGTTTATCGCTGAGCGGGAAGTTTCCTCCCTAACGGAAGATTCGCTGATCGAAATGATGGTAGGGCGTAAGCTCGAAGATCAATATCCGCGCCTCGATAAAGCGCCTGGTGAGATCCGCCTGAAGGTCGATAACCTGTGCGGATCCGGCGTTGAAAACGTCTCCTTCACGCTGCGCAAAGGCGAAATTCTTGGCGTGGCGGGGCTGATGGGGGCAGGGCGTACGGAACTGATGAAAGTGCTTTACGGCGCGCTGCCGCGCAGCAGCGGCTATGTCACCCTCGACGGCCACGAAGTGGTGGCGCGTTCCCCGCAGGATGGGCTGGCGAACGGCATCGTCTATATCTCTGAAGACCGCAAACGTGATGGCTTGGTGCTCGGCATGTCGGTAAAAGAGAACATGTCGCTGACGGCGCTGCGCTACTTCAGCCATGCGGGCGGCAGCCTGAAGCATAAAGATGAGCAGCAGGCGGTCAGTGATTTTATCCGTCTGTTTAACGTCAAAACGCCATCAATGGAACAGGCTATCGGCCTGCTTTCCGGCGGTAATCAGCAGAAAGTCGCCATCGCACGTGGCCTGATGACGCGCCCGAAGGTGCTGATTCTCGACGAACCGACTCGCGGCGTGGATGTTGGCGCGAAAAAAGAGATTTATCAGCTTATCAACCAGTTCAAGGCCGATGGCCTGAGTATCATTCTGGTCTCCTCCGAGATGCCGGAAGTTCTGGGGATGAGCGATCGCATTATTGTGATGCATGAAGGGCATCTCGGCGGTGAATTCACACGCGAGCAGGCCACCCAGGAAGTATTAATGGCTGCCGCTGTGGGCAAGCTTAACCGTGTGAATCAGGAGTAAAGAAGATGACAAACCAGGCTGTCGCTGGTCGCCGCTATTTCACCAAAGCATGGCTGATGGAGCAAAAATCGCTGATCGCTTTGCTGGTGCTGATTGCCATCGTCTCGACCATGAGTCCCAACTTTTTTACCGTCAATAATCTGTTCAACATTCTGCAACAGACCTCCGTTAACGCCATTATGGCAGTGGGGATGACGCTGGTGATTTTGACCTCGGGGATTGACCTGTCCGTCGGTTCCCTGCTGGCGCTCACCGGCGCTGTCGCCGCCTCGATTGTCGGCCTTGAAGTCAATGCGCTGGTGGCGGTGGCTGCCGCGCTGGCGTTAGGCGGCGCTATTGGCGCGGTGACCGGGGTGATTGTGGCGAAAGGTCGCGTGCAGGCGTTTATCGCCACGCTGGTGATGATGCTACTGCTGCGCGGCGTAACGATGGTGTACACCAACGGTAGCCCGGTGAACACCGGCTTTACCGATAACGCCGATCTGTTCGGCTGGTTCGGGATTGGCCGCCCACTGGGCATCCCGACGCCGGTGTGGATCATGGCGATTGTCTTCCTGGCGGCCTGGTACATGCTGCATCACACGCGTCTTGGTCGTTATATCTATGCGCTGGGCGGTAATGAAGCGGCAACACGTCTTTCCGGTATCAGTGTCAATAAAATCAAAATTATCGTCTACGCTTTGTGCGGCTTGCTGGCGTCGCTGGCGGGTGTTATCGAAGTGGCGCGTCTCTCTTCTGCGCAGCCGACAGCGGGTACCGGCTACGAGCTGGATGCTATTGCGGCGGTTGTGCTGGGCGGCACCAGCCTCGCGGGCGGTAAAGGTCGTATTGTTGGGACGCTGATCGGCGCACTGATCCTCGGTTTCCTGAATAATGGTTTGAATTTGCTGGGTGTTTCTTCCTATTACCAGATGATCGTTAAAGCAGTGGTGATTTTGCTGGCGGTGCTGGTAGACAACAAAAAGCAGTAACTCACGACTCTACAGGACATCTTAACTATGAATATGAAAAAACTGGCTACCCTGGTTTCTGCTGTTGCGCTGAGCGCCACTGTCAGCGCAAACGCGATGGCGAAAGACACCATCGCGCTGGTCATCTCTACCCTGAATAACCCGTTCTTCGTGTCCCTGAAAGATGGCGCGCAGAAAGAAGCCGACAAACTGGGTTACAACCTGGTGGTACTGGATTCGCAGAACAACCCGGCGAAAGAGCTGGCGAACGTGCAGGATCTGACCGTGCGCGGCGCGAAAATTCTGCTGGTCAACCCAACGGATTCCGACGCAGTGGGTAACGCCATCAAAATGGCTAACCAGTCTAAAATCCCGGTTATCACCCTCGACCGCGTAGCGTCGAAAGGCGAAGTGGTCAGCCATATCGCGTCTGATAACGTGTTGGGCGGGAAAATCGCCGGTGATTACATCGCGAAAAAAGCCGGTGAAGGCGCGAAAGTGATTGAATTACAAGGTATCGCCGGAACATCTGCCGCGCGTGAGCGTGGTGAAGGTTTCCAGCAGGCTGTGGCCGCGCACAAATTTAACGTGCTGGCGAGCCAACCGGCTGACTTCGACCGCACCAAGGGCCTGAACGTCATGCAGAACCTGCTGACCGCGCATCCGGATGTACAGGCGATATTTGCTCAGAACGATGAAATGGCGCTGGGTGCACTGCGTGCGCTGCAAACCGCAGGTAAATCTGATGTGATGGTTGTCGGGTTTGACGGCACGCCAGATGGCGAAAAAGCAGTAAATGATGGCAAACTGTCGGCGACTATTGCTCAGTTGCCAGAGCAGATCGGCGCGAAAGGCGTTGAAACTGCGGATAAGGTCCTGAAAGGCGAGAAAGTTCAGGCTAAATATCCGGTTGACCTGAAACTGGTCATTAAGCAATAAGTCACCATCGGGCCACAAAAGGCTTGAGGGACAACCTATAAAGAAAAGCAGGGCACGCGCCACCCGGCAACGGGTGGCGCACTTATCGGACACGCTGAAATGAAAACCGCAGGCAAACTCGTCGTTCTTGGCAGCATCAATGCCGATCACATCCTTAATCTCGAATCCTTCCCGACGCCGGGTGAAACCGTCACCGGTAACCAGTATCAGGTCGCGTTTGGTGGCAAAGGTGCAAACCAGGCGGTGGCTGCCGGGCGCAGCGGCGCAAATATCGCGTTTATTGCCTGTACAGGCGAAGATGATATTGGTGAGCGAGTACGTAAACAGTTAGCTGGCGACCGTATCGACGTTGCTCCTGTCAGTGTTATCCCCGGTGAGTCGACCGGTGTGGCGCTGATTTTCGTTAACGGCGAAGGCGAAAACGTCATTGGTATTCACGCGGGCGCCAATGCAGCGCTGTCGCCTGCATTGGTTGAAGCACAGAAAACGCGTATTGCGCAGGCGGATGCACTGCTGATGCAGCTTGAATCACCGCTGGAAAGCGTCCTGCTGGCGGCTAAAATTGCCCATCAGCACCAGACGCAGGTGATTTTAAACCCGGCCCCGGCGCGTGAGCTTTCTGATGAACTGCTGGCGCTGGTGGACATTATCACGCCGAATGAAACCGAAGCCGAGAAGCTGACGGGTATCCGCGTGGAAAATGATGACGATGCGGCGAAAGCGGCGCAGGCACTCCATGCCAAAGGCATCGACACCGTTATCATCACCCTGGGTAGCCGTGGCGTATGGGCAAGCGTGAAGGGCGAAGGTCAACGCGTGCCTGGCTTTAAAGTGCAGGCCATTGATACCATCGCCGCCGGAGATACCTTCAACGGCGCGCTGATCACCGCACTGCTGGAAGAAAAACCGCTGAACGAGGCGATTCGTTTCGCGCACGCGGCGGCGGCCATTGCCGTTACCCGCAAAGGCGCGCAGCCTTCCGTTCCCTGGCGTGAAGAGATCGACGAATTTCTGAATCAGCAGAGGTAATGTTTGGCTACCATGAAAGATGTCGCTCGCGTGGCGGGCGTTTCAACCTCTACCGTTTCTCACGTCATTAATAAAGACCGCTACGTCAGTGAAGCAATCACTGAAAAAGTCGATGCGGCCATCAAAAGCCTGAACTACGCGCCATCTGCGATAGCGCGTAGTCTCAAACTGAATCAAACCCGCACTATTGGCATGCTGATCACCGCCAGTACCAATCCGTTCTATTCGGAGCTGGTGCGCGGCGTCGAGCGCAGCTGTTTTGAACGCGGCTACAGCCTGGTGCTGTGTAATACCGAAGGTGACGAGCAGCGGATGAACCGCAATCTTGAGACGCTAATGCAAAAACGCGTTGATGGGTTATTGCTGTTATGCACCGAAACGCACCAGCCGTCGCAGGAGATTATGCAGCGTTATCCGTCCATTCCGACGGTGATGATGGACTGGGCACCGTTTGATGGCGACAGCGATCTGATTCAGGATAACTCTTTGCTGGGCGGTGATATGGCAACACGCTATCTCATCGAACAGGGCCATACCCGCATCGCCTGTATCGCCGGGCCATTGGATAAAACGCCTGCGCGTTTGCGTCTTGAAGGGTATCAGGCTGCCATGCAGCATGCCGGGCTGGATGTTCCTGACGGTTATGTGATCATCAGTAACTTTGAATTTGGCGGTGGCTTTGATGCCATGCAGCAGTTGCTGGCGCAACCAGAATTGCCGCAGGCGGTATTTATCGGTAATGATGCGATGGCGGTCGGGGCGTATCAGGCGCTTTATCAGGCCGGGTTGCGCATTCCGCAGGATATGGCGGTGATTGGTTATGACGATATTGAACTGGCGCGCTACATGACGCCGCCGCTCACCACCATTCATCAGCCCAAAGATGAACTGGGCGAACTGGCGATTGATGTGTTGATCCACCGTATGGCCCAGCCCGGACAAAAACAGCAGCGTGTACAGCTGACGCCCGAGCTGGTGGTTCGCGGCTCCGTTTAAGCTTTGTGCCGCTCCTTAATCAGGTTGCGGCCATCTTTCGGCTTCAGCAGCATAAACATGAAGGCTGACACTACCGTTATCCCGCCCATCGTAATAAAGGTGTAGTGGAACTGCTCGATGGTGTTCGAGCCTTCCATTCCCTGGTACACCCTTAACACGGCGGCGCTGATCGCCACCCCCAAACTGATTGAGAGCTGCTGGGTGACGGCCAGCATGCTGTTGCCGCTGCTGGCGTTCTCATCCGTCAGGTCGGCAAGTGTAATGGTATTCATCGACGTAAACTGCGTCGACATCGCCATCCCGAGCACAAACAGCGGCAGGATCAACATCCAAATCGGCATTGAGGGTGATTGCAGCGAGAACTGCGCAATCATCACGCCAATAAACAGCGTAATACCCACCAGTGTTTTCCGATAACCGAGCCAGCGCAGTACCTGCGTAACCGTCGATTTTGCCAGAATAGACCCGAGCGCGGTCGGGGCCATCATGCAACCAGCAATTAGCGCCGGATAGCCAAAACCGACCTGCAGCATCAACGGCATCAGAAAGGGCACGCAGCCGGTGCCTAAACGCGTAGCCAGATTTCCGGCAATGCCGACGGAAAACGTGCGCGTCTTAAAGAGTGACAGAGAGATAAGCGGCGTCGGATGACGGCGGGCATGGCGAATATAAGCCATCAACAACAGAATACTGATGCCGATAATCGCGAAAGCTATCCAGCTTGCCACAATACGTTCGCCGAACAGCTCCATCCCGCTGGAGAACAGCACCAGGCTCAGGCCAAACAGCAGGAATCCTGACATATCAAAGCTGCGCTTCGGCGTGGTGAAGTTAGGCATGTATTTGCGGGCATAGAAGAGACCCGTAATTCCAATCGGAATATTGATAAGGAAAATCCAATGCCAGCTGGCCCACGTGACCAGCACGCCGCCAAGTACCGGGCCAAGAATAGGCCCCACAAGACCCGGCATGGTGACGAAGTTAAGCACCGGCAGCAGTTCGCTGCGTGGGTACGCGCGCAGGAGCGCCAGACGCGCGACGGGCATCATCATCGCCCCGCCGATACCCTGAATGACGCGGAAGATAACCAGCTCAAGTAATGATGTTGAGAGGGCGCAGGCCAGCGAACCCAGCGTGAAAAGCGTCACGGCAATCATAAAGATGCGGCGGGTACCGAAACGGTCGGCCAACCAGCCGCTTACTGGTATCAGCATGGCTACCGTCAGGGTGTAACTGATAATGGCGGACTGCATGGCGAGCGGTGAACGGTTGAGGCTGTGCGCGATGGCGGGGAGCGCGGTATTCAGTATTGTCGCATCCAGGGCCTGCATAAAAAATGCCATGGCGGCTATCCACGGCAACCCGGCCATACTCCGCGCTTTTTTCTTTATCATGCGATGCTTTTATACTCCAGGTCGAATATGCGGTGCGCTTAATAGCGCCTGGCAGGCAATAAACGCTTTTTGACTATCGCTTTCCTGAATAGCGTTAACAATTGCCTGATGCTTTTCCAGTTCGATCACTTCATCCTGAGTAATCGAGGTAAAGTATGTGTGATAGACCGAATGGAAAAGTTTAGCGAAGGATATGAGGAACGGGTTGGCCGTCATTTCGTAGATATGCTCGTGCCAGGCGGTATCCACATCAATCCAGCGTTGGCGATCGAAGTTCTTTTTCAGAATCGCCATCTCCTTCATTAACGTATTGAGCTCCGCTTTTTGCTCTGCAGTGCCTAACATAGCGGCCAGTAAGCAGGCCTGTGGCTCAAGGCTGTGGCGGAGTACCAGAAAGTGTTTCATCACTTCCTGAAAATTATCTTCCGTCAGCCACCAGGCAAGCAACTCGGTATCGAGAAAGTTCCAGTGTGATTGGGGCATAACGCGCGTGCCAATACGTGGGCGCGGCAGAAGCATCCCTTTAGCGGAAAGGGTTTTGACCGCTTCACGAACGGCGGTACGGCTAACGCCGAAGATCTCACCTAATTCCATTTCGCCCGGCAAAATGCTTTCCGGCGCATATTCGCCCTTAAGGATTTTCTGGGCTAACTTCTCTGCTAATACCCATGAGATGTTTTTTTGAGCTGCTAATTGCTGTGCGCTTAAAGACATATAAAGGTGTCCTGTATCTTGTTATTGGTTCTAGTATGCCATTCACCGATAAAAATCGGCTGCAAAAACGCCAAAGAGTGCATTTTATGGCGTATTACCATGCATATTGGTGAAAAAAAGCACGAACTGTAATTTTTTTTAAATAACCTCTTGTCTGTCTGAAATAACTCCCTATAATGCGCCTCCACTGACACGGAACAACGGCCTCTAAGCCGCCGGGTTAGCAGGCTTCCTTCGGGAACGCCGCCAGAGAAAAGCGAAAATAAGCGCTTGACTCTGAAGGAGGAAAGCGTAATATACGCCACCTCGCGACAGTTCGCTAAAGCGCGTCGCACTGCTCTTTAACAATTT